>CAZFJU010000455.1:0-1500 GCA_964518995.1 uncultured Gammaproteobacteria bacterium | reverse complement strand
GATGCCCGCGATGATCCGCGACGGCGGGCGCATGTGGAACGCCGCCGGCAAGCTGCAGGACGCCAAGGCCGTGATCCCCGACCGCAGCTACGCCGGCGTGTACCAGGCGGTGATCGAGGACTGCCGAGAGCACGGCGCGTTCGACCCGGCGACGATGGGCAGCGTGCCCAACGTCGGGCTGATGGCGCAGAAGGCCGAGGAATACGGCTCGCACGACAAGACGTTCGAGATCCCGGCCGCCGGCACCGTGCGCGTCGTCGACGAGGCCGGGCGGACTCTCACGGAGCACCGCGTCGAGGCCGGCGATATCTGGCGTATGTGCCAGACGAAGGACCTGCCGATTCGGGACTGGGTCAAGCTGGCCGTAAGCCGCGCGCGCGCGACAGGCGCGGCAGCGATCTTCTGGCTCGACCCCGCGCGCGCGTACGATCAAACTTTGACCGAGAAGACAAGAGAGTATCTTCGCGAGCACGATACATCGGGCCTCGACATTCGCATCATGTCGCCGGTCGATGCCATGCACGCCACGCTCGAGCGCGTGCGGGCGGGGCAGGATACCGTCTCGGTGACGGGTAACGTGCTTCGCGATTATCTTACAGACCTGTTCCCTATTCTCGAGCTCGGCACCAGCGCGAAGATGCTGTCGATCGTGCCGCTGCTCGCGGGCGGCGGGCTATACGAGACGGGCGCCGGCGGCTCGGCGCCGAAGCATGTGCAGCAGTTTCTCGCCGAAAACTACCTGCGGTGGGATTCGCTCGGTGAATTCCTCGCGCTCGCGGTATCGATCGAGGACCTCGGCAAGAAGAGCGGCAATCCGCGTGCGGTGGCCGTCGCCGAAGCGCTCGATCGAGCGAACGGGCAGGTTCTCGAGCACAACAAATCACCCGCCAGAAAGCTCGGCGGGCTCGATAATCGCGGCAGCCATTTTTACCTCGCAATGTACTGGGCACGCGCTTTGACCGATCAGGCGCACGATGCGGCGCTCGCCGCCCGCTTCGAGAAGGCGGCGACTGCGCTCGAGGCCAACGAGGCGAAGATCGTCGCGGAGCTCACAGCCGTGCAGGGGCAGCCGGTCGATATCGGAGGCTACTACCACCCCGACGCGGGCCGGGTCGCGGAGGCCATGCGCCCGAGCGCGACGTTGAACGCCATCATCGACGGGCTGTAACGATGCGGATCGGCGGCCACACGATCGATCCGCCGTTGATTCTCGCGCCGATGGCCGGCGTGACCGACAAGCCGTTCCGCGTGCTCGCGAAGCGGCTCGGTGCCGGCTATGCCGTGTCGGAGATGACGACAGCGGATCCGCGCCTCTGGGCAACGCCCAAGAGCCGCTCGCGGCTCGACCATGCGGGCGAGCCGTCGCCGATCGGCGTGCAGATCGCCGGCGCCGAGCCGGCGGCGCTCGCGCGCGCGGCGCGAGTCAATGTCGAGCAAGGCGCCGAGATCATCGATATCAATATGGGCTGCCCGGCCAAGAAGGTCTGCAACGCGTGGGCG
>CAZFJU010000454.1:0-1512 GCA_964518995.1 uncultured Gammaproteobacteria bacterium | reverse complement strand
GAACGTGTGCAGCGGAACGCGACCCTCGCGGTACCACTCCGAACGCGCGATCTCGGCGCCGTTCAACCGGCCCGACACCTTCACCTTGATGCCCTCGGCCCCGAGCCGCATCGTGTTCGTCACGGCGCGACGCATCGCGCGGCGGAACATCACCCGGCGCTCGAGCTGCTGGGCAATGCCCTCGGCGACCAGCTGCGCGTCGAGCTCCGGCTTGCGGATCTCGGAGATGTTCAGGCGCACGTCCTGCAGCGGCATGTCGAGCAGCCTGGCGACTTCGCCGCGCAGCTTCTCGATGTCTTCGCCCTTCTTGCCGATCACGATGCCCGGACGCGCCGTGTGGATCGTGATGTTTGCGCGCTTGGCCGGACGCTCGATGTGGATGCGACTGACGGAAGCGTCCTTCAGCTTCCTTTTCAGGAACTGACGAACGCGGTGGTCCTGCTCGATGTATTCAGGAAACGACTGCGCGTCGGCATACCACTTCGACAGCCACTCCTTCGTGATGCCGAGGCGAATTCCGGTCGGATGAACCTTTTGACCCATAAAACTACTCGTCCGCCACTTGCACGGTGATGTGACTGTTGCGCTTCAGGATGCGGTTGCCCCGCCCCTTGGCCCGCGCCCGATACCGGGCGAAAAACGGCGCCTCGTTGACCTGGATCGTCGAGATCTTCAGCTCGTCGATGTCCGCGCCATGGTTGTGCTCGGCGTTCGCAATCGCGGACTCCAGCACCTTGTGAACGATCCGCGCCGCCTTCTTGCGGCTGAACCGAAGAATGTCGATGGCCTGCCCGACGGGCTTGCCCCTGATCTGATCCGCGACCAGACGGCACTTCTGTGGAGAAATGCGCGCATATCGCAGTGTCGCCGCAACCTGCATCGGTCTTTCGCCTCTCAACCCTTCGACTTACGGTCGCCGGAGTGCCCCTTGAAGGTTCGCGTGACCGCGAACTCGCCGAGCTTGTGACCGACCATGTTCTCGGAAATCAGCACGGGCACGTGCTGGCGCCCGTTGTGCACCGCGATCGTGAGCCCGACCATGTCGGGGATAACCATCGACCGACGGGACCAGGTCTTGATGGGCCGGCGGTCGTTGCTCGCAGTTGCCTTCTCGACCTTCTTCAGCAGATGAAGGTCGATGAACGGGCCTTTCTTGATCGAACGTGGCATAGGTGGTCTCGGTTCTCTCGGGCGGCACGTGCCGCGTCGTCAATGTCTACTTCTGCTTACGGGTGCGAACGATCATGTCCTTCGTTCGCTTGTTCGTACGGGTCTTGTAACCCTTCGTCGGAATGCCCCACGGTGACACCGGATGACGCCCGCCGGACGTGCGGCCTTCACCGCCGCCATGCGGGTGATCCACCGGGTTCATCGCGACGCCGCGCACCGTCGGGCGCACACCGCGCCAGCGCTGCGCGCCGGCCTTGCCGAGCTTGCGCAGGCTGTGCTCGTCGTTGCCGACCTCGCCGATCGTGGCGCGGCAGCTGACGTGAACCTTGCGCATTTCGCCCG
>CAZFJU010000453.1:0-1532 GCA_964518995.1 uncultured Gammaproteobacteria bacterium | reverse complement strand
GGGTAAGTAGGCCTGCACTTTGGCGTCCAGCTCGAGGCGCGCAAGCTCTCGTTCAAGCAGGACGCTAATTCTTTCGCGAGGCAAGCCGGACGCGTCGCTCAGCGCGCGGACTGCGCGGTGCCTGGCTTGAGTCGAGCTCGACGGCTTTCCGGTCATCGCCCCACGCCGCCCGAGCAAGCTTCGCCGCGATCAGCAACGACAGCGCCCACGAAGGACAGTAGCGGTGCGGGCACCGCAAAGGTCGTCCGACTGGCAACCGGTCGCGCGCAGAGAGCGGTCGCGAGAACGCAGACGTTAGTGTGGTCCATAATGATCTCTCCGATTGCGCGATGTGCCCAAAGAGGCATTGGTATGTCTGCTGCGGAGCTGACAAGCTGACAAGCGGATCCCTCGGCTCGGCCTGATCTCTGCATAAGGTCCCTGCGCTAATGCGCTTAGGCGAAAGGGGGCCGGTAGCATGTGCAGCTAGCCGCTTCGAGCCCCGCGTGATCGAGGATGGCTATTCTGCCCCGGCTGTAGCGGATGAATTTTTGCCGCTGGAAGCGCGAGGCCGCTTCGGTCACGCCCTCCCGTCGCACGCCGAGCATGCTGGAAAGGAACCGCTGTGTCATGCGGAATTCACCCGCTCCCACGCGGTCGCGAGTCATCAGCAGCCACCGAGCCAGGCGCGCCTCCACGACATGAAAGCGGTTGCAAACCGCCGTCTGCGATATCTGCCCCATCAGGGAGTAGATGTACAGATTCAGCACGCGCTGCAAGGATGGGCTAGACGCCAGTTCGCTGCGAAAACGGGCTCTGCTCATTCGCATCGCAGGGCCTGTACCCTGCACCAGCGCGCGCACGGGTGAGACGGCGACACCGAGAACGAGCGGAATACCGACCATACCCTCTGGACCCACCATTCCGACTTCGAGCGCGGGGTGTCCTTCAACGAGCGTCAACAGTGACACGAGGCAGGCGCTCGGAAAGAAGACACTGCGTATCAGCGTATCAGGCTCGTAGAGCACGTTGCCGAAGGTCAGCGTGACCGGCGTGAGTCCGGGGAGAAGTTGCTCGTATGCCTTTCGTGGCAGCGCAGCGAGAATGACGTTCGGGTCTGAGGCCATGGGCTTGCATGCTGCGCGCCGCAGTATGCTTTGTATGTTCGGTGGGGCACTTAACAACGCAAGAGTCTGAGCGGGAGAGCGAAGTCGAGCGAGCCCAGAAAGACGTCGACGATAGATGGACGGATGTGCGGGGAGGAAATACGTGAGGAAGACGAAGCGATTGCCGAAGAGGTTCGCCAAACTGAGGTGCGGATGGTCGGCGGCCTCGCCGATAGCTCGTCCGTTTGCACCGGCACGCTTTAGGGCGTCGAGCGAGACATGAGTCGGTCCGACTCCCGCTTGACAACGGCGTAGCATTCGCAGACCCGCCGCTCGAGCTTCTTACGATCCAATACCGTGATGTGGCCGCGCCGATACTTGATCACGCCGGCGTGCTGCAGGTCTCCCGCTGCTTCGGTTACGCCCTCGCGCCGCACACCCAGCATG
>CAZFJU010000452.1:0-1539 GCA_964518995.1 uncultured Gammaproteobacteria bacterium | reverse complement strand
CGCGATCTTCATCAGGCTGACCGCGGTGGTCTTGAGCTGCCCGGAGAGCTCGACGGCCGTATCCTGCGAGCTCAACGCCTCGAAGTAGCTGTCAGCCGGCCGGAACGCAATGCCGGTCTTCTCCGCGAGCGCTGCCGCGACGCGGACGCCGAACTCGGGATGCGCATTGATGCCGGTGCCGACGGCGGTGCCGCCCTGCGCGAGCGCGGACAGGCGCGCCATCACGCCGGCAACCCGTTGATAATCGTTGCGGATCTGCATCGCCCAGCCGCCGAGCTCCTGGTCGAAACGAACCGGCATCGCGTCCATGAGATGCGTGCGGCCGGTCTTCACGACGGCCGCGAGGCTCTCGGCCTTCGCTTCGATGACGCCCGCGAGATGGTTCAACGCCGGCAGCAGCTGCTCGGTGAGGCCGATCGCCGCGCCGACATGAATCGCGGACGGCACCACGTCGTTGCTGCTCTGGCCCATATTGACGTGATCATTCGGGTGCACCGCCGCACCGCGCCGCTGCGATGCGAGGCGTGCGATGACCTCGTTCGCGTTCATATTCGAGCTGGTGCCGGAGCCCGTCTGGAATACGTCGATCGGGAAATGCGCGTCGTGATCGCCGGCCGCGACTTCGAGCGCGGCGGCCTCGATCGCCGCGCCAATCTCTGCGGGCAGCAGCCCGAGCTCGCGATTCACGCGCGCGGCGGCCCATTTGATCAGGCCGAGCGAGCGGATGAAGCGGCCCGGCATCGGCAGGCCGCTGATCGGAAAGTTCTGCACGGCGCGCTGAGTCTGCGCACCCCATAGCGCGCTCGCGGGCACCGCGAGCTCGCCCATGCTGTCCTGCTCGGTCCTGTAGTCGGTCATCCTTCCTCCGCCGGTGCTTCGCCAAGATCGCGCAACGCCGACATGCGCACGCCGCGCGGGGCGCGTGTCGGAGAACGCGGGCGAAGCGTGTATGATGCGCACTCCCTAACTGGTTGTATAGACTCCGTGGATCTCACGACGCTCACTGCTCTGTCGCCGCTCGACGGCCGCTACGCCGCCAAGGCCGCTCCCCTCCGCTCCTTCCTTTCCGAGTACGCGCTGATCCGCTATCGGGTGCTGGTCGAGGTGCGCTGGCTGCAGCACCTTGCGGACGAGCCGGCCTTGCCGGAGCTTGCACCGCTCGATGCCCCCGTGAAGGACGTGCTGAACAGGCTCGTCGATCATTTCGGCGCCGAGGACGCGCGCCGCGTGAAAGAGCTCGAAGCAGAGACCAATCACGACGTAAAGGCGGTCGAATATTTCCTGCGCCAGAAGCTCGAGGGCGTATCGAGCTCGTCGGGCAGCCTCGCGCCGTTCCTGCACTTTGCAAGCACCTCCGAGGACATCAACAATCTCGCGTACGCGCTGATGCTTCGTGATGCGCGGCAACGCGTGCTGTTGCCCTTGATGCGGGGAATCAAGGCAGATCTTCGCGTGCTCGCGCATCGTCATGCGGAGCTGCCGATGCTTGCGCGAACGCACGGGCAACCGGCATCGCCGACGACGCTCGGCAAGGAGCTC
>CAZFJU010000451.1:0-1546 GCA_964518995.1 uncultured Gammaproteobacteria bacterium | reverse complement strand
TCCGTGCCCTTCAGCACGGCCACGTGATACGCGAGTAACTGCATCGGTATCGCATACAACACCGGGGCCTGAAGCGGCTTCACCGTGACCGGCAGCCGTGCGATGTGCGTCTGCTCGTCTGCTCGTAGCTCGACGTCCGGATCGGCGAATACGAACAGCTGACCGCCGCGGGCGCGCACCTCTTGCAGGTTCGACTTCAGCTTTTCGAGTAGCTCGTTGTTCGATGCGACGGTGATGACGGGCATCTCATCGTCGACGAGCGCGAGCGGGCCGTGCTTGAGCTCGCCGGCCGCATACGCTTCGGCATGGATATAGGAGATCTCTTTGAGCTTCAGTGCACCCTCCATCGCAATCGCATTGAGCGCGCCGCGGCCGAGAAAAAGCGCATGCTGCTTGTCGACGAAGCGCTCCGCGAGCACGGCGATCTCGTCGTCAAGCGCGAGGGTTTTCTCGACGAGGCTCGGCAGCTCCTCGAGCTGGCGGACGAGCTCGGCCTCGCGCTCGGCGCCGATGCCCCGATGATGCGCGAGCGCGAGGGTCAGCAGGGCGAGGGCGGCAAGCTGCGTCGTAAACGCTTTGGTCGACGCCACGCCGATCTCGGGGCCCGCGCGCGTCATCAGCACGAGATCCGACTCGCGCACAAGTGAGCTTTCGGGCACGTTGCAGACCGCGAGCGTCGCGAGATAACCGAGGCCTTTGGCCATGCGCAGCGCGGCGAGCGTGTCGGCCGTCTCGCCGGATTGCGAGATGGTCACGAACAGCGTCCTGGGCGGCACGACCGGCTGGCGATAGCGGTATTCACTCGCGATCTCGACGTTGCACGGCAGCCGCGTCAGCTCTTCGATTTGATAGCGCGCAATCAAGCCGGCATGGAAGCTGGTGCCGCACGCCACGATGTGCACAGCCTCCGCAGCGGCGAAGGCTTCGGCTGCGCCGAGGCCGAAGCTGGCGTCGAGCACATGGCCGCGGTACAGACGCTCGGAGAGCGTATTCGCGATCGCGACTGGCTGCTCGTGAATCTCCTTCTGCATGAAGTGGCGGAACTGGCCCCGCTCGACGGCATCGGCGGTCAGGTCGCTATCGACCTCGGCGCGCTCGACGCGCTGGCCCGCCCGGTCATACACCTCGTAGCTCTTGCGACGCAGCACGGCGACGTCGCCTTCTTCGAGATAGACAAACCGACGCGTGACGGGCAGCAGCGCCGCGACGTCCGACGCGACGAAGTTCTCGCCGATGCCGAGGCCGAGCACGACAGGGCAGCCGGCGCGCGCAGTGATGAGGCAATCCGGCTCGTCGGCGCTCATCACGACGAGCGCGAATGCACCCTCGAGTTCTGCCACGGTGCGCTGCACGGCATCGAACAGCGTGCCGCCGTCGCGCAGATAATGCCGAATCCGATGCACGACGACTTCGGTGTCCGTGTCGGATGTAAATTCGAAGCCCGCATCGAGCAGCTCGGCTCGCAGCGTCTCGTGGTTCTCGACGATGCCGTTGTGCACGACAGCGAGATCATTGCCGGAGACATGCGGATGGGCGTTCGCTTCGC
>CAZFJU010000450.1:0-1561 GCA_964518995.1 uncultured Gammaproteobacteria bacterium | reverse complement strand
CTAGCCGCCGGCACACGGCGGCCGCGCCATCATGGCGCGGCGAGCGCGCCGCTAAGCGTAAGCCGCGAGTCGCCCGGCACAGGCGTCGCCGGCAGCGGGGGCAACACGGGCGGCCCGTGGGGGACGGCCGCGGGCGAGCCCCCTTGCAGGCTCCGCTCGACGGCCGCGAGCACGGTTTCATTCTCGGCGAGCGCGAGCCACGTCGGCGTGCTGGTCAGTGCGTCGCCATCGATGCCGGGGCCCCGCAGCTCGAGATGCGCGAAGATGGCCCGCCCGCCGCTGCCGATCGAGGTCGGAATCGTCTCCCCGCCGCGCTCGGTAAAGGTTGCCGGCAGCAGCTTGAGGCTCACCTTGCCGCGCACGTTGCCGCCGATCGCCAGAATGCGGCCATGCTCCGGCTCGACCCGCATGACGATGTCGCAGTGCGACCGCACGCCGTCTCCAAGGTGGCGTTGGCGCTCCGCGATGGTCCGATACACCGCGCGCCGCGCGCGGCACACCATATCGCCGGGTGCGAGCGCCATCTCACCGACGTCGCGCGCGACATAGGCCGCGGGTGACGCGGGATCGCCACGCGCAATGATGGCTTGGTCGATATAGGCATGGTGCGCGATATGGCGCCGGAACCGCTCCGGTTCACTGAGGCCGCTTTCGCACATCACCCATGAGATGAACGCCGCGGACCAGGGATCGCGCCAGCGCGCGCCGACGCCCTCGGCGCCCCGCCAAATGCCGTTCTGGCGCTCTAAAATCCAGCTGCCATCGGCCGTGACGGCCCAGTAGCCGGCGATAGACGCCGCCACACGCATCGACTCTGTGCGATCGACCCACGCGAAACGGGGCGGGAAGCCGCGGCCGCCGCCTTCCGACCGGGCCGTCTCATCGACGATGTTGAAGCCGAAGTAGGCCCACTCCTGCGTCGCGATATCGACGATGCGCCTGCGGAGCTGTGCATCATCGGCGCTCGTGCACGCCCGAGCCGAAATACGCATGGCGCCGGGCTCACCGGTGACCCGCTCGGACGGGGCCGTGACGGCAAGGCGCTCGATCGGCAGCCGCTCGAACGGCAGCGTCTGCGCCGAGGCGGCGGAGGCCAGCAGAAGCACACCGGCCGCGGACACGCCGGCCACCCTGACGATTGAGAGTATTCTGCTGAACATCGCCTTCAATCTAGCAAACCGCGCGCACCGGCCCAAGGTTTTTCGTATCGGTAGCGTTTCCGTCCTGCACCCGAGAGCTCGCTAGCTCGACTCCTGCAGCGCCGGCCGTTTCAGCTGGCCCGGGCGCTCCGGCGCCCCCTCGTCCTCCTGATCGCGCAGCGTATCGAGGTGCATCAGCCGCTTGACCAGCGGCGAGATCGCAATCACGACGACGCCCGCGGCGACCGCCACCCAGCCGACCGTGGTATACACGTCGAGCACCACTTCCTTGGCTGCGCCGGCATCGGCGGCCTCGTCCGCCCCCGTCGCAGCCGCGATCAGGCCGGCCGCGAAGTTGCCGGTCGCCGACGCAAAGAACCATGTGCCCATGATCAGGCTCGCCATATGCGACGGCGCGAGCC
>CAZFJU010000449.1:0-1586 GCA_964518995.1 uncultured Gammaproteobacteria bacterium | reverse complement strand
GTGAACACGAGCCAGTCCGCCGCGAGTGCGGCATCGTGCAATGCCGGGCCGAGCCCGGGTGAAGTCACCGGCTCGGCGTCGATGCACGGGAGCGCGACGGCTTCTGCGCCGTTGCGCGCGAGCAGCGCCGCCCACGCGGCGCAATCGTCCTCGCTGCGCGTCAGCAGCACACGCTTGCCGGCGACCGGCGCGGAATGCTCACCCAGCGGGCGGCTCGGCATGCTCATCACTCGGTCTCGCCGGGCGCGTCGGCATTGATCAGCTTCCACAACCGGTCGATCGCCTCCTGCTCGCCGCCCGCCGACAGCTCCGCAAAGACGATGCGCTCGGCGCGCTCGACCATCGCGGCGACGTGGAAGACGCCATTCTCGACCGCGCAATAGGCGCCAAAAGCAGTGTTGCAGCCCCCTTCGGCGCGGCGCAGCGCCTCGCGCTCGATGCCGACGGCGGCGCGCGTCGCCGCGTCGTCCAGCCCGGCGAGCGCGTCGATGATCGCGGCATCGTCGGCGCGGCACTGCACCGCGAGCGCGCCCTGCGCCGGCGCCGGCACGAAGCGGCGCGGATCGAGCCGAGCAACGCGCAGATCCGCGAGCGCCCCGTCGAGCACGCCTGCGGCGGTCGAGAGACGGGCAAGACCCGCGGCGGCGAGCACGATCGCGTCGTAGTCGCCGGCCCGCAGCTTCCCGATCCGGGTCGGCACGTTGCCGCGCAGCGGCTGCACGATGAGATCGGGCCGCAGCTGCTTGATCCAGACGCCGCGGCGCATCGATGACGTGCCGACTCGCGAGCCGGCCGCGAGCCGTATGCCCTCGCCGCCGGAGTCGTCATACGCGTCCGGTTTCGCGACCAGCACGTCGGCCGCGTCTTCGCGCGCCGGCACGGCGGCGATCGTCAGGCCGGCGGGAGATTCGGTCGGCAAATCCTTGAACGAGTGCACGGCGAAGTCGATCTCACGCGCGAGCAGCGCCTGCTCGATCTCGCGCACGAAGACGCCCTGCGCGCCGATCGAGCCGAAGGACGGCGCCTGCGAACGGTCGCCGGCCGTGCGGATGATCACGAGCTCGACGGCGTGCCCCGCGGCGCGCAGCTGATCCGCGATCCATTCCGACTGCGTGCGGGCCAGATCGGAACCGCGGGTGCCGAGCCTTAAGGTCATCGTTTGCCCTCCGCGGCGGCCAACGACGGCCGCTCCTCGGCACGCGGAACGCGCGTGCGCGTGCCTTGCTCGAGCGCACCGCGGAGCTCATCGGCAAACTCGCCGTCGAGCCCGTTCAAGAAGGCTTCGATCGAGCCCTCGGGCCCGTCGTACAGGAGCCCCTTCAAACCGAGGCACGGGATGTGCGCGAAGCGCCGCGCGAGCACTGTCGTCCAGCGCTCGATCGCCGCGCGTTCCTCGGCGCCGAGCCCCTTGAGCTCTTTCTTGAGCAGGCGCTTGACGCCTTCCTCCGCGGTCTGCCGATAACGTTGCTGCAGCGCGCCGAACAGCGGCCCGTAGTAGCGCTCGACGAAACGGTCCCGCAGCCCTTCGAGCGCCCGGTCGACGTGCTCGCGCGCGTCGGCGGCCTGCACGAGCCGCGCGGCGCGAT
>CAZFJU010000448.1:0-1588 GCA_964518995.1 uncultured Gammaproteobacteria bacterium | reverse complement strand
GCCGAGGCTGTGGCGCAGAGCTGCGCTTCGGAAGTGTTGCGTCTGCTTCAGCTTGCCGGGGAAGGTCGTGCCGGGTTCAGGAAGGATGGAACATTCACGCCGCTGCACAGCGGCGACATTGCCATCTTGGTGAATACCTGGCGCGAGGCCGCCCTGCTGCGTGCCGCGCTGGCGGGGCGTGGAATCCGTAGCGTCTATCTCTCAGATGAATCGTCGGTCTATCGCAATGTGGCGGCTGCCGACATGCTCGCCTGGCTGCGAGCGTGTGCTGAGCCGGAGCGGGGCGGCTACGTGCGTGCGGCCCTTGCCACGGCCGGCATCGGGCTCAGTTGGCAGCAGCTCGATGCGTTTGTGCGCGACGAACTGCGCTGGGAGGCCATGCTCGAGCGCTTCGCCGGCTATAAGGAACAATGGCGCCGCCGCGGTGTGCTGCCCATGCTGCGCCAGCTCATGCACGATTTCGGCGTTCCGGCCCGGCTGTTCGCCGATCAGTCGGGGCAGACGCTCGAAGGTGAGCGCCAGCTCACCGACTTCCTGCACCTCGCCGAGCTGCTGCAAACGGCGGCTTCGCGCCTTGATGGCGAGCATGCCTTGATTCGGTATCTCGAAGAGCATATTGAGCGCGGTGGCGACCCCGACGCAGATGGCGATCCGTCGCGCATGCGTCTCGAAAGCGATGCCGGTCTGGTGCAGGTGGTGACCGTACACAAGTCGAAGGGCCTCGAGTATCCCTTGGTTTTCTATCCCTATGCCTATTACAGCCGGGCGAGCGATACGCTGGAACTGCCGGCGGTTTATCGCGACGCTCACGGACAGCTTTGCGCCCTTGCCAATCTGGCCGATGCCGATGCCGCTGAGCAGGGGAAGATACTGGCGAGCATCGAGCACGAACGGCTGGCGGAAGATTTGCGTAAGTTGTATGTGGCGCTCACTCGTGCGCGCCATGCGACATGGGTTGCGCTGGCCCCGGTCGACCTGCTGGCGGCTTCCGCCTTTGGCTACTTGCTGGGCGGCCCGGCGGCATGTGAGGCTGAGACCCTCGAGGCGAGTGTGAATCAGCTCGCTCGCGGGTGTGCAGACATCGCCGTACAGGCGTTTCCTTCATCGCTTTCGGGCTGGTATCAAGCCCCAGACGCCGCCACGGCTCCGCTGACATGGCGCAGCATGAGTCGTGCGATTACGCAGCGTTGGAGCGTAAGCAGCTACTCAGCCCTGGCGCGGCTGGCGCTCGACGCTCCGGGTCTCGACTCATCCGCCGAGCTCGCGTCAGCAAGCAATGCACTGCCCGACGACGCACGGCTCGACGTGTTCCTTGAGTCGTATGCGGCCGAAGTGGTCGGCGCCGACGATGACGAAGGCGAAATCGAGATCGCCGACATCGTTACACCTCGTTCTCGTGCGAGCGGCAGCAATGCGATTGCGCCGGCTGCCGATTCCTTGCACGCCTTCCCAAGAGGTGCTGCGCCGGGCAGTTTTCTGCATGGCTTGCTGGAATGGGTATTCCGCCAAGGGCCGCAGCAGGTCGTGGCCGACCCTAAGGCATTGATTGAACTCGTGGAAAAGCGGTGCCGCAGTCGTGGCTGGGAGC
>CAZFJU010000447.1:0-1592 GCA_964518995.1 uncultured Gammaproteobacteria bacterium | reverse complement strand
CCGCACGCACTGTTTGAACGAAGATCCTCGCAGCTCCGGCACGCTACCCCCGCGTCCCTGATGACCGATGCGAGTCCATATGCTGTAATCCTTCCGTTGCCATGAGGGCGCAGCGACAATGAGCGATCACGAGCGAATCGATCGGCAGGTGGCTGCTATGCACAGGGTCATCGCCGAACGCCTGCGCGCCGGCGATCTATCGCCGTTAGAGAAAGCCCGATCGAATCTCGAACGATGGGAACAGCAGTTCGGCGGCGTGCTGCCGGCCGGCTACCTCGCATGGGTAGCTATCCTCGACTCCGGCTTGGACGCCGCACTTCGAGTTCTTGAGGGAGAAGACCAGGAGTCCGTTCGCATTCGCAGCAGTTCGCCGTTCGCCGGTGTGCTCAGTCCCCGCGAGCGGTGGGAGATTCTGAGGCGTGCGGCGTGAAGACCTCGAGCATCTGATCCGCGCCGCCGGCGCCATTTCCGGCTCGCGGCGCATCGTCGTCATCGGCAGCCAGGCGATTCTCGGGCAATTCCCTTACGAAGCGCCGGCGAGCGCGACACTGTCGATGGAAGCCGATCTCCTACCCTTGGATGCGCCGGACAAAGCCGACCTGTTGACGGGGTCGATAGGCGAGCTATCGCCGTTTCATGACACGTTCGGCTATTTCGGAGACGGTGTCTCACTCGAGACAGCGCGACTGCCAGCCGGGTGGCAAGACCGCTTGATCGCGATCGATAACGCAAACACAAGCGGTTATGTGGGCTTGTGCCTCGAGGTTCATGATCTCCTGATGTCGAAGTAATTCGCGGGACGTGAAAACTCAGCTCGACCACTCCGGCACCCGCTGATCATGCTTCAGGCGCAACCGCTTCAAATTCACCGCCTCGTAAATATCCTCCAACTCCGGCGCTCCCTTCACCCCCAGCGTCGGCAACGTCGCCGCCGCCTCGCGCACGAACCGCTCCCCGACGAGCGGATTCACCGCCTGCCGATAGCCCTCGTGCCACCACCCCACAATCCGTTCCGCCGCGTTCTGCAACGTCGCCGCATCCGGCAGCCGCGCGCCTTTTCTGCCGTTCACCTCGCGACGCACCGGCAACAGGTTCCATAGGTCGTTGCACGGCCATGCGGACCACGGGAAGCAGTGGTCGATGTCGAGATTCGCGGGCGTCAGCTCTTGCCGCTCCACACGCAATGCATCACCCTCCCCCGCTCGAGCAGCTCCAGCGTGCGAACGCGCGCGAGCTGCACGTCCCGGGTCGGCTCCGACCACGTCATCGCTTCGACCATCCGCCCCTCGTCGAGCCGCCGGCCCTGGGCCTCAGCGTACTCGCGCATCAGGCGCCGCCATTCGGCGACGATCGCAGGCTCCACCCAGACGCTGAACCTCTGCATCGCGTGCCAGACGTCGCGCGGCACGTGCAGCTCGCCGAACGAGAGGAGGTACGGCTCGTCGAGAATCAAGTCGCTCGGACTCGACGTGATGCGCCGCTTCAGCGGACGAAGCAACGGCCCGCCGTTCGGAATCGTCATGTAGTGGACGGGCTGGCCGACGATCGTCTCGCGCGCATCCTTCAGCGCCGCGTGCAGAGCACGGGCGGGC
>CAZFJU010000446.1:0-1614 GCA_964518995.1 uncultured Gammaproteobacteria bacterium | reverse complement strand
ACACTAGCAACCACCTTCGCCCCAAGCATCTCTAGCCGCTCTTTCGCTTCGTCGCGCGTCATTGACGATAGCGTGCCGGTTAGCACGATCCGTTTGCCGGATAGCGGGTGCTTTGTCTTTCTAGGTTGCGCCGGTGCCGGCCAGTGAACACCATAGTCCAATAGCTTGGCAATCACTTCCCGATTATGAGCCTCCTGGAAAAATGCGTGAGCTTTGGCGGCCACGACCGGGCCGACGTCAGGCACTTCCTGGAGCTCATCCTCGCGCGCCTCCATCAGCTCCGCCAGCGTTCCGAAGTGTGTGGCAAGCGCCGCGGCCGTCGCCTCGCCTACCTCGCGTATGCCAAGGGCATACAGAAATCGAGCAAAGGTGGTCGTCTTGCTCTTTTCGATTGCCGCGACGAGGTTCGTCGCGGATTGCTCGCCCATTCGCTCGAGCTCAATGAGGCGAGGCACATCGAGTCGATATAGATCTGCCGGGTTCTTGACGAGGTCTCGCTCCACCAGCTGATCAATGATTTTGGTGCCGAGCCCCTCGATATCCATCGCCCGCCGCGATGCGAAGTGCCGCAAGGCCTCCTTGCGCTGCGCGGCACAGAAGAGACCGCCGACACATCGAGCTACCGTCTCCCCTTCCGCCTGCTGCACCTCCGATCCGCAAACCGGGCAGCCTGGAGGCAAACCGACAATGCGAGCGTCGGTTGGGCGACGCTCCAAAACGACGGAGACGACCTCGGGGATGACATCTCCGGCTCGACGGACGATGACGGTGTCCCCTTCGCGCACGTCTTTACGGCGCATCTCATTGATATTATGTAGCGTGGCATTGCTCACGGTGACGCCGCCCACGAACACAGGCTCGAGCCGCGCGACGGGTGTCAGCGCACCGGTTCTTCCGACTTGGAATTCTATGCGCTTCACTACCGTAAGCTCCTCCTGAGCGGGGAACTTATGCGCAATGGCCCACCGCGGCGCTCTCGCGACGAAGCCGAGTATGATCTGCCACTGCAGCTCATCGACTTTGTAGACGACGCCATCGATCTCATAAGGTAGCTCGGCGCGCTTGCGGCCAATAGCGTCGTAATAGGCCAAACAGGCGTCAATCCCCTCTAGTAATTTCCACTCGGGACACGTCTTGAGGCCGATCTCCTGAAGCGCGGCGAGCCGCTCGCTTTGCCGCGTCGGCATGTCCCAACCCTGTACTTCACCCACGCCATAGAAGAAGACATCCAGCGCGCGGTCGCGCGTCATCCGCGGGTCGAGTTGCCGGAGCGACCCTGCCGCGGCGTTTCGGGGGTTGACGAACACCCGCTCTCCCTTCTCCGCTGCCCGTCGGTTTAGCGCATGGAACGCGTCCTTTGGCATGAAGACTTCGCCCCGGACTTCAAGAACGGCGGGCGGCTTCCGCATTCGCAGCCGCAACGGCACTCCGCTTATGGTCCGCACGTTGTGGGTGACGTCTTCGCCCACGGCACCATCGCCGCGCGTTGCGCCAAGCGCCAGCACGCCATGTTCGTAACGCAAGCTGATCGCCGTGCCGTCCAGCTTGGGCTCCCCCACGAACGGAATCTCGGCGGTGTCCACTCCGGCAGCTTTGAGCCGATCGCTCACGCGT
>CAZFJU010000445.1:0-1633 GCA_964518995.1 uncultured Gammaproteobacteria bacterium | reverse complement strand
GTCCCGACGCGCTGACGTCCGACGAGCTGCACCGCACGCTCGAGCTGTGCATCTCCTGCAAAGGCTGCAAGCGCGAATGCCCGACCGGCGTCGACATGGCACGCATGAAGATCGAGTTCCTGCACCAATATCACCGCCGCCGGCGGCGGCCGATGAAGGACCTGCTGATCGCGCACCTGCCGCGCTACGCACCGTGGGCCGCGCAGATGGCGCCGCTCGCGAATGCACGGGAGCATGTGCCCGGCGCCGCCCGCGTCACCGAAGCCGCGCTCGGGCTCGCGGCGCGGCGAAGCTGGCCGCGGTGGCGCCGCGACGTCTTCCGCGAGCGCGCGGAGGTTACCACCCTGCCCGCACCCCGCGACGCGCCGCAGGTCGTGCTGTTCGCTGACACGTTCAACCGCTGGTTCGAGCCTGAAAACCTGCGCGCGGCGGTGCGCGTGCTGCACGCGACCGGCCATCGGATCATCCCGGCCGAGCCGCGCGCCGAGGACGGGCGCCGCCCGCTTTGCTGCGGCCGCACCTATCTCGCTGCCGGCATGGTCGACGAGGCGCGCCGCGAGGCCCGGCGCCTCGTCGACGCGCTCGCACCCCATGCAGCCAACGGCATCCCAGTCGTCGGGCTCGAGCCGGCCTGCCTGCTTGGGCTGCGCGATGAGCTGCCGGTGCTGCTGCCGGGCGCGGCGTCCCGTCGAATTGCACAGACCGCCGTGCTGCTCGAGGAGTTGCTCGCCCGCTCGCCGCAGGCGCAGCAGCGCGCGAAATTCGGCGCACCGGTCGCGAAGCGCGCGCTCGTGCATGGCCATTGCCATCAAAAGGCGTTCGGCGTGATGCCGAGCGTGGTCGATACCTTGCGGCTGATTCCGGGTCTCGACGTCGAGGTCGTCGCGGCCGGGTGCTGCGGCATGGCGGGCGCGTTCGGATTCGATGCACGCCACATCGATGTTTCTATGCAGATCGGCGAGGATCGGCTATTCGGAGCCGTGCGCGCCGCCGGGCACGACACCCTGATCGTCGCCGACGGCACGAGTTGCCGTCATCAGATCCGAGACGGCGCCGGCCGCGACGCGCTGCATGTCGCGCGCGTGCTTGCGGCGGCGCTGGACGAAGCGCCGACGGCTCCGGCAGGGCCAGCCGTCTGAGCCGGGCGACCGGCCCGCGCTTCCATTCGACCTTAACAAGAACGCTCTACGCCTATGCCGCGCAGCCAAGACAAAATCCTGACGACCCATGTGGGCAGCCTGATCCGGCCCGCAGCATTGCTGCAGCCGCCCGACGCCGCGCAGGATCGCGCGCAGCTGTTGCAGCGCGCCGTCGAAGAGATCGTGCGCCGGCAGCTGGCCACAGGGCTCGACATCGTCAACGACGGCGAGTTCGGCCGATCGAGCTGGGCCGCGTACATCATGGAGCGCATCAGCGGCTTCGAGATCCGGCCCGAGCAGCCGATACCGCTGCGCTGGCTTGGCAGCGACCGGGAACGTTTCGCGGACTTCTTCGCGCAAGAGATGCCGCGCGCGCTGAACGGCATGCCGACCGAGGCCTGCATTGGACCGATCGAATATCGCGGCGCTGCCGCGCTCGGCAGAGACATCGACAATCTGCAGCGTGCCGCAAGCCGATGCGGCGCACGCGAAGC
>CAZFJU010000444.1:0-1640 GCA_964518995.1 uncultured Gammaproteobacteria bacterium | reverse complement strand
GGCGCATTCTTATCAGTGGTTCTGGATTCGCGGCGACTTCCCGATCGTTTGGCAAGATGGTGCGTTCTGGTCGATCCTCGCGCTGCTCGTGATCGCGAACTCGTTGTACGAGCTCCGGCACGGCCGCAAGCGCTCGCTGAAGCCTTCTTCATGGAGCGTTCGCGAGTCCGTCGCGCTCGGCCTGAAAACCATAGGCACCTTCTCCGTGATCGTCGTGCTGTGGTCGCTGTGGACGTCGGAGTCGTTAGCCGGCTGGCTCGCGATGTGGTCGTTCCTGTGGGACGGCGAAAGTCCCACACGCTTCCCGACGCTCCTCGTCGCGGTGGCCGCGGCGATCTTCTGCGGGGCGCTGCTCGCCGGCCGCAGCTTGAAAGGCGCGGACGAGCGCTCGGCCAAGGTGATGAATGTGCTCGGCGTGCCGCTGACGTGGGCCACGCTCCGCACGCTCGGTCTGCTGCTGGTGCTGGCCTTGGCCGGGCTGCCGCAGGTGTACACGCAATTCGGCACCGCCGGCGCCAATTTCGTGTTGAGCCTCCGGCAGGACGGCTTGAGCCGCGCCGATGCCGAGGCGATGCAGCGCGGCTATTACGAAGAGTTGAGCCGGGTCAATCGCTTCAACTCCCAGCTGTGGGAGATTTACATGGAGCGGCCGATGCACTGGCTCGATCCGTCGATGGGTGTCACCCAGTTTACCGGCGACTTCCTCGGCACCGAGCTGCGGCCCGCGGCAAGCTTTGCCACGGACTACGGGCTCGTGACGATCAATCAATGGGGGATGCGCGACCAGCACTACGAAGCCGTGCCGCTTGCGGGTGCCTATCGGATCGCGATCCTCGGCGCGTCGTCCGTGATGGGCTTCGGCGTGGCAAACGACGAAGTCTTCGAGGCCGTGCTGGAGCGCCGCCTCAACGAGGCCGACGGCCTGCCGCCGTTCGAATTGTTGAATTTTGCGGTGCCTGGCTACTACCCGCTGCAAATGGGCGCGATGCTCGATCGTGCGCTCGGCTTTGCGCCGCATGCCGTGGTGTATGTCGCGACCGGGCGCGAGCTTTCGCGGGCGGCTTACTATCTCGCGCAAGTGGCGACGGAAGGCACCGAGATACCGTATCCGGAACTGCAGGCGATCGTCGACGAAGCCGGTGTCGATAGGTCGATGAGCCTGACCGACGCATTGCGCCGTCTCGCGCCGTTCCAGGAGCGGATTCTGACCTGGCTGTACGAACGGGTCGCCACGGATTCGCGTGCTCAGAACGCTACGCCGCTGCTGGTCTTTCTGCCGCAGACGGTCAACGGCAGCTGGCAGGAGGAGACGCCGCCCACGCTGGCCGTCGCGGACTCGGCTGGCCTTCTCGTCCTCGATTTGAACGGCGTGTACGACGGTGTCGACGCACGCGAGCTGGTGGTGGCGTCGTGGGACGAGCATCCGAACGCTGCCGCCCACGAGCGGGTCGCCGCCCGGCTTTTCGATCTCATCGTTGCTCATTGGTCCACGTTGCAACAGACAGCCGGCGCGCGAGCGCCCGCGAGGTAATTCGCATGCCAATCGATAACGTCAAACAGCGTGTAAAGTCGTTCATCCTGAGCGAATTCCTGCCGGGCGAGGACGCGGACGACCTGCAGCACGATACCGCTCTGTTCTC
>CAZFJU010000443.1:0-1655 GCA_964518995.1 uncultured Gammaproteobacteria bacterium | reverse complement strand
CGCGGATGCTCGGCGCGCCGGCCCCGGTACGAGAAGACCGGCGTCGGCGTATCGCCGGGCTGCTCGATCAGGTTTTCGTAGTTGATGGTTTTGCCGTCGATACGCGGCGGCGTGCCGGTCTTCAGCCGCCCGACCGCAAGACCGAGGTCGCGCATCCGGCTCGCGAGCCGCGTTGCAGCCGGGTCGCCCGCGCGGCCGCCGCCGTAGCTCGCCTGGCCGACGTGGATCTTGCCGCCGAGAAAGGTGCCGACCGTGAGCACGATCGTCACGGCGCGGATCTCGAGGCCCATCTGCGTGACGACACCGCACGCGCGGCCGTGCTCGATGAGCAGGTCGTCTATGCCCTGCTGCAGGATTCGCAACCGCGGCTGCCGCTCGAGCCGGGCGCGTATCGCCTGCTTGTAGAGCGCTCGATCCGCCTGCGCGCGCGTCGCCCGGACAGCCGCCCCCTTGCTGGCATTCAGCACCTTGAAATGGATGCCGGCAAGATCCGCGGCGTGCGCGATCGCGCCGCCGAGGGCATCGATCTCCTTGGCGAGGTGCGCCTTACCGATCCCGCCGATGGACGGGTTGCAGCTCATCTGCCCCAGCGTCTCGATGTTCTGGGTCACCAGCAGCGTTTCCACGCCCATGCGCGCAGCGGCGAGCGCCGCCTCGGTCCCGGCATGGCCGCCGCCGACCACGATGCAGTCGAAGCGGTCGGGATAGTCCATTGAGTGAGTGAGTGACATAGGAATGATTCTAGCAGCAGTCGCCGCGCCGCCCGGCGCAAGGTGCTGGCAAGTCGCGCGTGTTCCGGTCAACATGCGCCGATGCCGCCGACCGAGATCGTCGCCCTGCGTGCCTGGCGCGCCGTCGCCGTACTGGCGGTTGCGGGCGCAAGCCTCCTGGCGGCCGCCCCGACGCTGGCCGCGGCCGACACCGCCGCGCCGCCGCCCGAAACACGCTGCCGCCTCGATGCGCCGCGGCTGCCCGCAGTGCTTGCGTTCTGCACCGAGCTGGTCGTGCCGGAAGATTGGGCGCGCCCGGAGGGCGCGACAATGACCCTTTTCGCGGCGCGAATTCCCGCGCTCACCGCGGTGCCGCAGGCCGATCCACTGGTCCTGATCGCCGGTGGACCCGGCCAATCCGCGGTGGACCTGTACTTGCAGATGCGGCGGGCGTTCGAGCCGGTTCGCCTGGAGAGGGACATCATCCTGCTCGATCAGCGCGGAACGGGCCGTTCGGCCGACGGCTTCACGTGTGACCTGACCGAGGCCGCCGCGTTCGAAACGGCCGTCGCAGCGGAGCTCGAGGACGCGATCGACGACTGCCTCGCGGAGCTCACGCGCGATCCCCGCCATTTTGCGACCGAGTCCGCAATCGCCGACCTCGATGCGCTGCGAGCTGCGCGTGGCGTCAGCCGCTGGAACCTGTATGGCATCTCTTACGGCACCCGGGTGGCGCAGCGCTATGCGGCGCGCTACCCGAGCCGGGTCCGCGCGATGATTCTCGACGGCGTGGTGCCGAACGCATTGCCGCTCGGGCCGGCCATTGCCGCCGATGCGCAGGCCGCGCTCGACGGCATTTTTGCGCGTTGCGCCGAGGACTCCAGCTGTGCCGAGCGATATCCCGATCTGCCGCGGCTGTTCGCGGGCCTCCGCGTGCGGTTGGAG
>CAZFJU010000442.1:0-1687 GCA_964518995.1 uncultured Gammaproteobacteria bacterium | reverse complement strand
CGTAGGAGCCTGCAGCGCGTCCCGGATAACATTGGCGTAACGGTCTCCGATGCGCGGCCACGCCATCGGACCCGCGAAAGAGCGAGCAGCCTCGCGCACACGCCGCAGCTCCCGGGGCGAACCGAGAAGATCGATCAACGTGTCGCCGAGAGCAGCGTGATCCGCGAAAGGAAATAGGCGGCCACGCCCGTCTGATAGCAGCTCCTGTGCGTGCCAGTAGGGTGTCGATACGACGGCCGCACCCGCGCCCATCGCATACGAAAGCGCGCCGCTTGTGACCTGAGCTTCGTTGAGATACGGGCTCACGAAGACGTCTGCGGCTTGTAGATACTGACGCAGCTCGTCACTCGAGACGAACTGACCGCGAAACACCAGGTGGTCTCTGACGCCGAGCTTTTCAGCCTCACGCTCGAGCATCATTCGATACGCCTCTCCCTCGCGCCGCAGTACGACCGGGTGAGTAGCGCCCACGACGAAGTAGATCAGGTCTGGGAAGGCCCGCACCGCCGCCGGTAGCGCCCTGATCACCGTTTCGATGCCCTTGTTGGGGCTCAGCAACCCGAACGTCAGGAGCAGCCGCCGATCCACGACACCGAACTTTCCCTTCAGCGCCTGCTGATCGACGTCGCGGTCCATGACCGGAATCCCGTGCGGGATGATTTGTACGCTGGAGCCGCGCACTCCGTACGAGCGTTCCAGTAGGTCCTTAGCGACTTGACTCATCACGATGAGCTGCGAGCATTCCGTAGCCAACTTCCGCACGATGGCTCTTTGGTTCACGGACGGATGCTTGAGCACAGTATGCAGCGTCGCGATCGCAGGCACGCGCAACGCCTGGACGAAATCGAGAATGTAGACGCCGTCCTCACCCCCGAAAATGCCATACTCGTGCTGAATCGAGACCACGCGCACGTCACTGTAGTTGATGAACTCTGCAGCGCGGGCATAGTCGGCCTTGATGTTCTGCCTTACCTCGAATTTGACGTCCGAAGGATACTGATACTGTCCGGAAGGGTCGGTAACGGCGAGAATCATCGGCGATACGTGCCGACCGCCCCCGGCGACAGCTCGCGACAGATCGCCCGTAAAGCTTGCGATTCCGCAGCGGCGGGGGGCATAGGTACCGACGAATGCGACCGACGCTCGGCAGATGGGCGTATCCGCGGCAGCGTCGCTTGTGAGCAGGTCGGCGACTTGGCCGCTTGCCGACACCTCTTTCACGACGGTGCCCGGAGGGTAGGCTTGGCTTGCGCCCCTTGAGCCGCTCTAGGTGATTTGAGCCATGCGCACTGCCGAGCCGGGGCCGACGGGGAAATACTCTGCATCCGTCAGCCTATCACCTTCGGCGTGCTTTGGCCGACCTTTCGCAATGCGCCGGTCAATCGATGCTCGAGACGTCCGACCACGCCCAAGGCAGCCCAACCCACTGCCGATAAGCGGCTCAATTTCGAGGCGCGCCAGCCGAAGTCTGCTCAGCGTGGTTTTCAGGATCTAGTTTCACGCCCCCCTGCACGGCCATCGGTGCTCTATCGCGCATAGAGCTGGCAGTCTCTGCCATCGGATTACAGATCCGATGCACCTTGCGTCACCCACGAGGTGTCTGCTCGCATGCGCGAAGTGGCGGCGCAGTGAGCGCTCACCAAGGCACAACAGCGCCGCTTCCGCCTTCGGTCTCCCAGCGCTCGAT
>CAZFJU010000441.1:0-1692 GCA_964518995.1 uncultured Gammaproteobacteria bacterium | reverse complement strand
ACTCGGCGAGGTTCGTGTGCGCGACGATCGTCTCGTCGAGGTAGATCAGCGGGAACCGCGACACCTTGACGTTCTTCTCCTGGGTCATCGTGAGCAGCAGGTACAGGAACTCGCGTTTGACCTTGAGAATCTCGATCATCTCGAGCATGCCGCGGCTCGCCGCGTACACGGCGCCCGACCAGGACCACGCGCGCGGATCGCCCTCATCGCCGATATGCGCGACCTTGGCGAGATCGACGGAGCCGACGAGATCCGCGATGTCGGCGGTGGTGGGGTCGTGCGGGGCGTACGTGCCTATGCCGACGCGTGATGCTTCGGAAAGAAAGATGCGTTCGACAGGAACCTTGACGAAGTCGCCTTCGAATTCACGCTCTACATAGTCGCGTGCCCACGGCGACAGCTCGCCGGTGACGTCGATGCCGTACCGTTCGCGGAATTCCGCGCGAAGGCTCGCCGGAATCAGATTCAAAGGGTTCTCGCGCAGCGGCGAGCCTTTGATCCCGTACAGCGCACCTTCCTCTGTGCGGCTGTATTCCTCGAGCCCGCGCTTCAGCAGGATTGCGAGCGTCGACTTGCCGCCGGACGGCGGCCCAAGCAGCAGCAGCAGCCGCCGCCCGACGTCCGAGCCCGCAGCCGCCGCTTTGAAGTAGTCCGATACTCGCGACAGCGCTTCGTCGATGCCGAACAGCTCGCGACGAAACAATTCCCGATCTTTGGCATGGTCCGGGACGTCGGAATCGGCCGAGCGGCCGTGCCAGCGAAGCATGTCCCAGATGTATTCGTGGCTCGAGCGAGCCAAGGCGGCCGGATTGGCCGGTAGTATGTCGGCGAGGAAGTCGCCGAATGTGCCTTCCCAACGTTGTGCACGGTGGAGGCGGCTGAATGAGCTCAAGGATTCGATGAAGTCGTCGGACCGTTTCGTTTCCTCTTCGGTCGAGATAGGCATCTCCTCTTCCTCCGGCGCGCCTGAGCTCCCGTCAAGAGAGCTGCCGGCCTGTTTTAACGCGGCCCAGTCACGTAAGCCCCCAAACGCGCTGCACGAGGCGTGCCGCTGTTCTCCTCGCGTCATCTACTGAGACGACAGCGAGGCGCGATTGTTCACTGCTGACTCGCACTAAGTTGGTCGCTCGAGGTTGTCGCATTGCACTCACAATATGACTCTGCGACTTCGAGATTGAAATGGCAAGTAGGTGACTCGCAAGTTTTTTGTTGCGGGTTTACGGCTCGAAGTCAAGCGCTGCGTTCAAACCGTGTTCATGATCTCGAGCGGTTTTAGCGCGGCTGCGCGCGCCCGATGAAGTGCGGTGTCGTGAAATCGGGCGGACGCTCCGCGCCGGGTTTCGCGGTCGAAAATTCGAACGAACCGTATAGATTCTCGACGAGCGCCGCCCCGCGGCCGTCATTACTCTCGACCTCGGATCGATGCCGAAGGAGGGCACATGCACATGCACAGGGAAGGCTTGGGCGCGGTAGTCGCGTCGCAGTCTCAGCCGCGTGACCGAGGCGCCGACCCGCACGACGGGGCGGAGGAAGCGTTGCGGGCGCCGCGCGGCGGGCCGTGTCCGGACGCGTGCGGGCCGACGGAAGGCCCGGGGCATGCGAGTATGGGCCCGCGCGCCACCGTCGCTGCCCATGCTCGCGCAGCGCGCGGCGCAAACGCCAAGCGCGGCATGGCGGAGGATGCGGGCCGCG
>CAZFJU010000440.1:0-1697 GCA_964518995.1 uncultured Gammaproteobacteria bacterium | reverse complement strand
GCTCGAGCGCACCGCCCGAGAACATGTTGAACATCTGCAGGATCGTGCCGGACTGCTCCTGGAACAGCTGCTGCATCGCGATCGGATCGACGCCCGGCACCGGAATGAATGTACCGATGCGGTAGACGATCAGCGCGCCGATCAGGAACGCCAGGCGCGAGCGCAACTCGGTGAAGCGAGTCGCATCACCGAGAAGACCTGCCGAGGCTGCTGCACCGCGCTTCGCCATGATGTGCTGTTCCGTTTCCTCTACTTCGTACTACGCCTGATGACCGCAGAGCGGCTTCAGGCGATGCTGCCGCCGGCAGACTCGATGATCGCCCGCGCACCCGCGGTGACCGGCAGGCCCACGACCTTCACCGGCTTCTCGAGCGTGCCCGAGGCAATGATCTTGACCCGCTCGACGCGCTGCGCGACGAGCCCGGCCTGCTTCAACGACTCGAGCGTGATGTCGCCTTCGATCTTCGCCAGCTCGTGAACGCGGACCTCGTCGCGCGTCGAGGCAATCTGCGACCGGAAGCCGATCTTCGGCAGACGGCGCTGCAGCGGCATCTGACCGCCCTCGAAGCCGGTCTTGTGATAGCCGCCCGCGCGGGCATGCTGACCCTTCTGGCCACGGCCGGACGTCTTGCCCTGACCCGAGCTCGCGCCCCGGCCAAGACGGGTCTTCGCCTTGCGGCTGCCCGCGCCCGGCTTCAGCGAATTCAGCTTCAATGTATCCCCAGGCACCTCAAGCCTCCTCGACGCGCACCATGTACGCGACCTTGTTGACCATGCCCCGGTTCTCCGGCGTGTCTGCGACGACGACGCTCTGATGGCGGTTGCGCAGCCCCAACCCCGCGAGACACTGCGCGTGGCCCGGCTTGCGCCCGATCGTGCTCTTCAGCAACGTCACCTTGATGTTCTTCGCTTTCGCCACGGGTCACCTCAACCGATGATCTCTTCGACGCTCTTGCCGCGCTTCGCGGCGATGGCCTGCGGCGATCGCATCGAAGCCAGCGCGTTCATGGTCGCGCGCACCACGTTGATCGGGTTGCGCGAGCCATGGCTCTTCGCCAGCACGTTGCGCACCCCGGCGCATTCGAACACCGCGCGCATCGCGCCGCCGGCGATGATGCCGGTACCGTCGCCCGCGGGTTGCATGAACACGCGCGTCGCACCGTGACGGCCGTGAAGCTCGTGCTGCAGGGTGTCCTTCTTCAGGTGCACCTGCTTCAGGTTCTTGCGTGCCGCCTGCATCGCCTTCTGGATCGCGAGAGGCAGTTCGCGGGCCTTGCCGTAGCCGTAGCCCACGCGCCCGGCCCCGTCGCCGACGACAGTCAGCGCCGTGAAACCGAACTGACGGCCGCCCTTCACGACCTTCGCGACGCGGTTCACCGCGACGAGCTTCTCTTGAAATTCTTCAACGTTTGCCATCGATTCCGCCCGAAATGCGCTCAAGCCGTGTTTCGCTGAACTTGGGGTTAAAACCTGGGGTTAGAACTGCAACCCGGCCTCGCGCGCCGCATCCGCGAGCGCCTTCACGCGGCCGTGGTACCGAAAACCGCTGCGATCGAACGCCACGGCCTCGATGCCCGCAGCCTTCGCGCGGTCGGCGAGCAGACGCCCGACGGCCGCCGCGGCGTCCCTGTTGCCCGTCGCCGTCAGCTGCTCGCGGAGCTCCTTGACGAGCGTCGACGCGCTGACGAGCACCTTGC
>CAZFJU010000439.1:0-1716 GCA_964518995.1 uncultured Gammaproteobacteria bacterium | reverse complement strand
GTAGTCTTCGGCGTCGTTGGGCAGATCGAAATTGAACACGACCTCGAGGTCGTCCACGTCGAGTCCGCGCGCGGCGACATCGGTGGCGACGAGGAATTCAAAACCGCGTCGCTTGAACTTTTCCATCACCCGATTCCGCTGCGCCTGGGTGATGTCGCCGTGGAGGCGATCGGTTTGATAACCGCGCGCGTGCAGCAGGTCATCGAGCTCATCGACCATGATTTTCGTGGAGCAGAAAATGATGCCGAAACGAAAGTCGTGCAGATCGATCAGCCGCGTGAGCACCTCGACCTTGGAGCGGCGCTCCACCTCGTAATAAATTTGATCCACCTGTGGCGCGTTCTGGGCCTGCGCCTCGATCTTCACCCACTCCGGGTTCGGGATGAAGCGCTTGATCATGTTTTGAATGACCGTGGGCATCGTCGCCGAGAAGAACAGCATCTGCCGCTTTTCCGGGACCGACGAAAGGATGTGCTCGATGTCCTCGCGGAAGCCCATGTCGAGCATGCGGTCGCATTCGTCGAGAATCACCATTTGCAGCTTATCGAGCTTCAGCGAGCCACGCTCCATGTGGTCCATCACACGACCGGGCGTGCCGATCACGATCTGCGCGCCGGCGTCGAGCCCGCGGAACTGACGCTCGTAACTTTGACCGCCGTAGATCGGCAGCTCCATGACGCCGCGCTTGAACGCGGAGAGCTTGTTGACCTCCTCGGCGACCTGCACCGCGAGTTCGCGCGTGGGGCAGAGGATCAGGACCTGCACGGCGCGGAGCTTGGGATCGACCTTCTCGATCGCCGGAATCGCGAACGCCGCGGTCTTGCCCGATCCGGTCGCGGACTGGCCGACGACGTCGCGGCCGGCGAGCAGGAGCGGAATCACCGCGGTCTGGATGGGAGACGCCTCTTCGAAGCCCATCTTGTCCACGGCCTTCAAGAGCTCGGCGGACATTCCCAATTCGGCGAATTTACGTTTTTCCATGGCGGGACAATGCTGAGGGTAAGGCAAAAGCGGAGGCTAAAATACGCCGACTCCCCTCCCCTCGCAAACGACCTCGTGATTCACCGCATCCCTCGCGAGGCGTGCGGACGGAGGAGCTGGAGATCGCCGTTCGCCGCCAGCGATAACGGCCGACAAACAGGGATACCGATCCCTGCTTATCGGCCGGAGAGGCCGGCACGGCTTCATCTCGGACGCGCCGTTTACCTCATAGGTTAATAAGTCGGCAGCGGGTCCCACGCCGTTTGAAACGTGTAGAATGCAGCGCGCTTGTTTCGATTGATGTCGGTTACGCCATACCACTCCTCGTGCGAGACGCCGTCGTAGTAGTTCTGCGGGTTGGTCGTGATACCATTGGTGTTATGGGACCAATTGGAACCCATCTTCCACCAGCCATCCGTGAACGCGAAGACGCAGCCGCCGCTGAAGGCGCCGCCGGGCTCGATCGTGAGACGGGCTTCGATCGTATCCCAGTGCTGCTGACTCTTCGTCGCTTGCGCGCCCGGATTGTAGCCGCTGCCGGCATCATAGGCGTCCGTGCCAAACTCGGAAAAGTAGATCGGCTTGCCGGTGAACGTGAGCGCTTCGTCGATGGCCGCCGTCATCGAGCCCTTCGTGTAGGTGTTAAAGCCCCACACATCGACGTTGGCTCCGCAGATGCTAAACACGCCGGCGTTGAACGGCTGCGCGTCGTTGGCGTGTCCTAGCGAACTGGAT
>CAZFJU010000438.1:0-1719 GCA_964518995.1 uncultured Gammaproteobacteria bacterium | reverse complement strand
TACGCGGCACCCGACCGCAAAAAGGGCTCTGACCCCAATTTCCTCAGCGCGGCGGGGGCGGCGCGTGCGCCGCGTCGCTCCATTTGAAGAGCTTCACGGCCAGCGCGAGCGCGATGGCCGTCCACGCGGCGATGCCGAGCAGGTCGACGCCGAGCTCCGTGATGAACGCGCCTTCGTTCGCGATGCGCCGGATACCGTTGGCGACGAAGCTGAGCGGCAGGATCGCAGCGAGCGGCCGCAGCCATTCCGGCAGCGCCTCAAGCGGAAAGAAAACGCTCGCCAAAAAGATTTGCGGGAAGATCACGAGGTTGCCGAACGCCATGATCGCGCTTTGAGTCTTGGCCACGCCGCCGAGCGCAAAGCCGATCGACAGGAACAGGATGCTGCCCAGGATCACGAACAGATAGACGAGCGTGAGGCTGCCTACCAGCGAAATGTCGAAGACGAGCTCGGCGATGGCGAGCAGCAACGAGATCTGCACCAGCACGACCACGAGCCGCGACGCGACCAGCGACGCCACGAATTCGATCGGCCGCAGCGGCGTCACGAACAGCCGCTTCAGGATGCCTTTGCGCTTGTATTCGACGACGTTGAACCCGCTGCCCGAGATTGAAAGCTGCAGCACCATGAAGGCCAGCAGCCCCGGCACCAGAAAGTCGATGTAGCGCACGCTGCGGGCCAGCACGTCCTGCACGTCGAGCACGAATAGCGGCTCGGTTTGCCGGATCTCGTGCTCGACGGCGGCCAGCACGGCGTTCAGGATCGTCAGCGCTTGCTCGGTACGCTGCGGATCCGCGGCGTTGACCAGCACGGTCAGCGCGATCTGCTCATCTGCCGAAGCGCTGCCAGCCGCTGCCGTCGGAGCCGTTTGCTCGGGCAGGACCAGCACGAGCGCATACACACCGTCCTCCAAGCCGCGGCGTGCGGCGGCCTCGTCGCTCTCCATCGAGACAGCCAGCAGCTCATGCGCCGTCAGCGCGGTCACGAGCATCGAGGACTCGGCGGCCGGCGGATCGACGACGGCGATATCGGCCGGCGCCGGGCCGCTGTCCGCGAGAAAGCCCAGCGCAAGCATAAAGAACACGGGAAAGAACAGGCCGAAAAAGATCGACTGCCGATCGCGGACATACATGCGCAGCTGCGCGCCGGCGAGCTGGAGTACCGTCATCGTCGCCTTCATTCGTGACGGGGGAGCTCGCGGGCAGTCAGCGCGAGATAGACGTCTTCGAGTGTGCCGCCTTCGCCGCTGTCCTGCGGCGGCGCGTGTCGCGCGATCAGCGCCTGCGGCGAGTCGAGCGCGACGATCCTGCCCGCGTCCATGATCGCGACGCGATCGCAGAGCGCCTCCGCTTCAGCCATATAGTGCGTCGTCAGCACGATCGTCCGCCCCTTCGCGTGAATCTGCCGGATCAGCTCCCATAGCTTGCGGCGAGCGTGTGGATCGAGCCCGGTGGTTGGCTCGTCCAGGAACAGCACTTCGGGATCATT
Source organism: uncultured Gammaproteobacteria bacterium (assembly GCA_964518995.1). GTDB lineage: Bacteria > Pseudomonadota > Gammaproteobacteria > Steroidobacterales > Rariloculaceae > ZC4RG20. The sequence continues at coordinate 231 of CAZFJU010000438.1, read as the reverse complement.
CACCAGAGCCGAGGCGATCGAGAAGCGCTGCTTTTGCCCGCCGGAGAGATGCTTGGTCCAAGCATGCTTCTTATCCTCGAGCCCCATGTCGCGAAGCAGCCGATTCGCGTCGACGCGCCGTCGGTACAGCGCGCCGAACAGGGTCAGCAGCTCGGCAAGAGTGAGATGGTCGAAATATTCACTCTCCTGCAGCTGCACGCCGATCCGCTGCTTGACGAGAATCGGTTGCTC
>CAZFJU010000437.1:0-1725 GCA_964518995.1 uncultured Gammaproteobacteria bacterium | reverse complement strand
GGGTCAGAGCCCTTTTTCGGCGAAAGTCCGCCGGCCGCCGTCTCGTCAGTCGAAAAAGGGCTCTGACCCAGGCTCTGACCCCAATTTCCCCCGATCCCCCTACGCCGCGCTCATGTAGTGCAAGCTGAACAACGATTGCGGGTCCGTCCACACCTGCACCGGCTCGAAGCCTGCCGCGCGAGCCATCGCTTGAAACCCTTCGACCGAATACTTGTGCGAGTGCTCGGTGATGATGAACTCGTCCGGCCGAAACGCGACGCGACGGCCCGCGATCGTCACGATTTGATCGACGAGGCTGACCAGCCGCATCTCGATGCGGCCCTCCTCCTCGTCGTAAATCGCCTCGTGGCGGAATGCGTTCACGTCGAAGTTGGCGTCGAGCTCGCGATTCAGCCGACGTAGCACGTTCAAATTGAACTCGGCCGTGACGCCGGCTTTGTCGTTGTAGGCCGCACGCAAAATTGCCGGGTCCTTCTGCAAGTCGACGCCGATCAGTAGCGCGCCGTCGTCTTTGGCTTCGGCGCGCATCACGCCGAGCAGTTCGCCCGCCTCGGCCCGCGAAAAGTTGCCGATCGTAGAGCCCGGGAAGAAGACGAGATTGCGCTCCGGCGTGACCGGGTGTTCGGGCAGCTCGAACGGCTGCGTAAAATCCGCGAAGACCGGCTGGATCTGCACGTTCGGATAGTCCCGCGCGAGGTCCTCGGCTTGCTTCACGAGATAATCGGCCGAAATCTCGACCGGCACATACGCCGCCGGCTCATCGAGCGCATCGAGCAGCTTGCGCACCTTGGCATTCGAGCCGGCGCCGAATTCGATCACGGCGGCACGCGGCCCAACGAGATCCCGAACCTCGGTCAGATGCGCGTCCATGATCGAGAGCTCCGTCCGCGTCGGGTAGTACTCCGGGAGCGCACAGATTTGGTCGAAAAGCTCCGAGCCGCGCTCGTCGTAGAACCACTTCGGGGAGATCCGTTTCTGCGCGGCAAGCAGGCCGCCCAGGATCCCGGCCGCCTCTCCTGCGAGATCCGGCGCCGACTCGTTGGCGGTGGCGAGGTCGTTCAATCCAGTGGCCATCGAAAAATCCTTGTGTTGCGTCGCGGGTACTTGCCGGCGGCGTCAGGTGTCCTTGGCGAGCCGGAGCCCGAGGAACTGCCAGCGGTCGCGAGGATAGAAGAAGCTGCGGTAAGTCGGGCGGATATGCTCGGCCCACGTCGCGCACGAGCCGCCGCGCACCACCATTTGATTGCACATGAACTTGCCATTGTATTCGCCGAGCGAGCCCGCGAGCGGCTCGAAGCCGGGGTAGGGCGCGTAGGGCGACGCCGTCCATTCCCATACGTCGCCGTAGAGTTGCTGCCACGGTTCGGAGTCGGTAGGGACGCCCGGCGCGGGCACGGGATGCAGCGCGCCGGCTTCGAGCAGGTTGCCCGCCACCGGCTGCCGCGCCGCGGCGAGCTCCCACTCCGCTTCGGTCGGGAGCCGCGCGCCGGCCCAGCGCGCAAATGCATCCGCCTCGTAGTAGCTGATGTGGCTGACCGGTGCCGCGGGATCGAGCGCCCGCCAGCCGGCGAGCGTGAACTCGCGTTCGCGGTCCTCGGACCAGTACAGCGGACGGTTCCAACGCTCTTCGCGGATCAGCCCCCAGCCGTCCGAGAGCCATAGGGCGGGGTCTTCGTAGCCGCCTTGCTCGATGAACTCGCGGTACTCGGCATTGGTGATCAGGCG
>CAZFJU010000436.1:0-1733 GCA_964518995.1 uncultured Gammaproteobacteria bacterium | reverse complement strand
CTGCCGGGCTTGTCCGCGCATCGGAAGACGTGCCGGTGCTCATCGTCGGCGGAAGTCTCGTCGGCCTGACCACGTCGATGCTGCTGGCCGCGCATGGCGTGCGCTCATTGGCGGTCGAGCGGCACGCCGGCACGGCGATTCATCCGCGCGCCGGGCATTTCCAGATCCGCACGATCGAGATCCTTCGCGAGATGGGGCTCGAAGCCGAAGTGCGTGAAAAAGCTCGGGAAACGTACGATCCCGACGGCGGCATCATGGCCGTGGAGTCGCTTGCCGGCAAGGAGCTGGTGCGCTTCATCCCGAACCTGAATGTCGGCGTCGACGGACGCAGCCCAACGGGCCGCCTCTTCGTCGATCAGGACGTGCTCGAGCCCCTGCTCAGAAGACGCGCGGAGGGGCTTGGCGCCGCGCTGCGCTACCGGACGGAGATGATGTCGTTCGAGCAGGATGCGAGCGGCGTTCGCGCCCTCGTCCGCGATCTCGACAGCGGCGAGGAGGGCGAGATCCGAGCGAAATATATGGTGGCGGCGGACGGCTGCCGCAGCCGCGTCCGCCGCGCGCTCGATATCGACATGCAAGGCTACGGCGTCCTCTCCAATAGCGTAACGATCTACTTCGAAGCCGACTGCGCGCCGTACTTGCAAGGCCGGGACTCGGGCGTCTTCTACGTGCACAACTCGATGCTGCGCGGCTTTTTTCGCTTGAATCGCGCAGGCCAGAAAGGCTTCCTCGCGATCAACACGGTCGGCCCGGACGTCACCCGCGACGAGGCGGTGAACGTCTCGGCGGGCATGACGGAGGCGCGCGCGCTCGAGCTGCTGCGCGCCGCCATCGGGGTGCCCGATCTGCCGATGCGGGTACGTCAGATCATTCCATGGGAAGCGGAAGCGAACGTCGCAGCGCGCTTTCGGAGCGGACGGGTCTTCCTCGCCGGCGACGCGGCGCACGTCGTACCGCCGAACGGCGGGTTCGGCGGCAACACCGGCGTGCAGGATGCGCACAACCTTGCGTGGAAGCTCGCGCTGGTGCTGAAGAGCCAGGCGGGGCCCGAGCTGCTCGATACCTACGACGACGAACGGCGGCCCGTCGGCGAAGTCACGATCCAGCAAGCCTATTCACGTTACGCGACGCGCGTCGTGCCGGAGCGCGGCGTCGCCGACGCGAAACCGCTCTTGGACGACCTGATCATCGAGATCGGCTACCGATATGCGTCTTCCGCGCTCGTCGACGACGGCGCCGCCGACGACCCGTTGCTCATGCATCCGGACGATCTTTGCGGCCGGCCCGGCAGCCGTGCGCCGCATATCGAGCTGCAACGCGAAGGCGAGCGCATCTCCACGCTCGATCTATTCGGTCGTCGCTTCGTCGTGCTCGCAGGCCCCGACGGGGCCGCCTGGTGCGACGCCGCCGACGACGCCGCGAAATCGCTCGACATTGCGATCGATACATGGATGATCGGCGCCGACGGCCTCGAGGACGTCGACGGCCGTCTGCCGGCCGCCTTCGGGCTCGGCCCTAGCGGCGCGGTGCTCGTGCGGCCGGACGGCTTCGTCGCCTGGCGCAGCCGGGAAGCGGCTGAGCAGGCAGGACCCGCGCTGCGGCAGGCGCTCGCGGCCGTGCTGTCGCGAAGCCCGGTCTCGGAGCGGGCCTCATGACGGGGTCGGTTTGCAGTAGATCGCGCTTCGGTCTTGTCTTATCGTTCGTGCTCCATCGATTATCGTGCCGAAGATTCA
>CAZFJU010000435.1:0-1754 GCA_964518995.1 uncultured Gammaproteobacteria bacterium | reverse complement strand
GCGGTCGCGGAAGCTGCCCGCGTCGGCGACGGCGTGCCGCAGGATCTCGCGCAGCCGCGGATCCGGGCCCGAGCGGGGGTCTTGCGCGGCCGGGCGCGACAGCGCGGCGGCGCCGCTCTGGGCGGCTGCCGGCGATAGGCCGACTACCGCCGCGGCGCCCAGCGCGAGCAGCGCGACGAGCCGCGTGCGCGTGGCCGTCATGGCCCTCGGCGAGCGGCCAGCAGCTGCGCGATGCCTTCGAGCGGGAGCATCTCGATCTCGGCCTCGCGCCGGGATTTATACTCGCAGCGGCCCTCGTCGAGCCCGCGCTCGGCAATGACGACGCGATGCGGGATGCCCAGCAGGTCCGCGTCGGCGAATTTGAAGCCCGGACGTTGCGGCCGATCGTCGAGCAAGACCTCGAAGCCGGCCTCCTCGAGCTCGGCATAGGCTTTCTCGGCGGCGGCACGCACGCGATCCGATTTGTCCATGTTGATCGGAATGACCATGACGTCGAACGGCGCGATCGGCTCCGGCCAGATGATTCCGCGGTCATCATGATTCTGCTCGATCGCCGCGGCTACGACGCGGGTCACACCAATGCCGTAGCAGCCCATCTGCATCGGGCGCGGCTGGCCGGCGGCGTCGAGCACGGTGGCGTCCATCGCGAGGCTGTATTTGTCGCCGAGCTGGAAAATCTGCCCGACCTCGATGCCGCGCGCGATCGACAGCGCGCCTCCGCCGCCGGGGCTTGGGTCGCCGGCGACCGCATTGCGCAGGTCGGCGACCTCGGGCAGCGGCGTGTCCCGCTCCCAGTTGACGCCGCGATAATGGTGGTCCACGCGGTTCGCGCCGCAGACGAAGTCCACGAGCGGCGCCGCGTACTGATCGACGTAGGCCGGGATGTCGAGGCCGAGGGGACCGATGAACCCGGCGACCGAGCCGAGCGCCTCGACGTCCGCCGCGCGGAGCATCGCCAGCGGCGCGGCGACGCCGGGCAGCTTCTGCGCCTTGATGGCATTGAGCTCGTGATCGCCGCGCAGGAACAGTGCGACCGCCGGAGTGTCCGTGCCCTTCACGAGCAGCGTCTTCAGGCACTGTTTCGGGTCCACCTTCAGGAACGCGGCGAGCGCATCGATCGTCCCGACGTTCGGTGTCTCGACGAGCGCCATCGCTTCGCTCGGGGCCGGCCGCTCGACGGCTGGCGCCGGCAGGTCGACGACCTCGACGTTGCCGGCAAAGCCGTCTGCGTCGCAGTAGGCGATAACATCCTCGCCGGATGCCGCGAGCACCTGGAACTCCTCGGAGCGGCTGCCGCCGATGGCGCCCGTGTCCGCCTGCACGATCCGATATCCGAGCTGCAAGCGGTCGAAAATGCGCTGGTAGGCGATGCGCATGATTCGGTAGCCCTCGAGCAGAGAGGCTTCGTCGAGATGAAACGAGTATGCATCCTTCATCAGGAACTCGCGGGCTCGCATCACGCCGAAGCGCGGCCGGATCTCGTCGCGGAACTTGGTGCCGATCTGGTAGTAATTGACCGGCAGCTGCCGATAGCTTTTCAGCTCGTGTCGCGCGATGTCGGTAATGACCTCCTCGTGCGTCGGGCCGAGACAGAAGTCGCGTCGGTGGCGATCCGTAAAGCGCAGCAGCTCGGGCCCGTAGGCATCCCAGCGCGTCGATTCCTGCCAGAGCTCGGCGGGCTGCACCACCGGCATGGCGATCTCGTGCGCTCCGGCCCGGTTCATCTCCTCACGGATGATCTGCTCGACTTTGTG
>CAZFJU010000434.1:0-1771 GCA_964518995.1 uncultured Gammaproteobacteria bacterium | reverse complement strand
GGATGTCGGGGCGGGTGCTCCACTCGTCCTGCGTGTCCACCACGACGTGCCAGCTGCCATCCGCCTGCGGGACGCCGAAAACGTCGACACGCGCGAGGAACCGGTACGAGCGAAGAAGTCGCTCGGTCTCGCTGATCATGAACGGGTCGTAGCAGTCGCCCGGTTCGAAGAGCAGCTCGCGCAGGATCGTGTGCTCGCGGGTGCGCACGTGCAGCGCATTGGCCGTGCGGTACGCCCAGCCGAAACGCGGGCTCAGGTCCGGATCCGACGTGTCGACTACGGAATGATTATCGATGAAGATGTGCGAGATCGGGCCGGTCGCGCACGGCGCCGGCGCCGTCTGTGCAGCCGCGGGCGCAGCGCACAGGATCAGCAGGATTACAGGACAGGGCTTCACACGCGTCAGCTTAGGTTTTGATCTCCATCGGGGCCAGCAAACGATCCCGGTCCTGCGCAAGGTACGATCCACGGCCACCGTCGTGGCTTGACCCTCTTCCGGGCCGGGCGTAACCTCCTTGTCTCCCGCGCGCCCGCGCGCGGTTCCGTTCAGTAGAGCATCGAATTCCGACACAGAGGCAGACGTGGCAACAACTTTCGCAGCCCGCGACCTTTCCGTCCATGGACTCGCGCCAACCAAGCCGGTCTACTGGAATCTGGCGCCGGCTGCACTCATCGAAGAGGCTGTCCGGCGCGGCGAGGGGCAGCTGACGAGCGATGGTGCGTTCATCGGCATCACGAAGCCGCATACCGGGCGTTCACCCGAGGACAAGTTCATAGTGCGGGAGCCCGAGAGCGAGGAGCACGTTGCCTGGGGCAAGGTCAATGTCCCGCTGGATCGTGAGAAGTACGAGACGTTGCGCCGCGACGTCGAGCAGTACCTCTCGTCGCAGGAGCTGTTCGTCAACGACCTGTGGGCGGGCGCCGATGCGGACTACCGTTTGAACGTTCGCTCGATCAGCCCCAGCGCGTGGCACACGGCGTTCGTCAACAACATGTTCATCGTCCCCAGCGACCAGGCGCGCCTCGCCTTCGAACCGGGTTTTACGATCCTGCACGCGCCCGAGTACCAGGCGGATCCGGACCGTCATGGCACACGCAGCAGCACCTTCATCGTCGTCAGCTTTCAGGATCGCACGGTCCTGATCGGCGGGACCCGCTATGCTGGTGAGATGAAGAAGTCGATCTTCTCGGTCCTGAATTACCTGCTGCCGCTGCGCGGCGTTCTGCCGATGCACTGTTCGGCGAACGCAGGATCGGAAGACGACGTCGCTCTCTTCTTCGGTCTTTCCGGCACGGGCAAGACCACGCTGTCGGCGGACCCGGATCGATCGCTGATCGGTGACGACGAGCACGGATGGTCGGAGAACGGCGTCTTCAACTTCGAGGGCGGCAACTACGCGAAGGCGATCCGTCTCTCGGCCGAGGGCGAGCCGCTGATCCATGCTGCCAGCACGCGGTTCGGCGCTGTACTCGAGAACGTCGTGATGGACCCGATCACGCGACTGGTCGATTTCGACGACGACTCGAACACCGAGAACACACGTTCGTCGTATCCGATCTCGTTCATTCCCGGTGCCGCGCGCTCCGGCAAGGGCGGTCATCCGAAGAACGTGATCTTCCTGACCGCCGATGCGTTCGGTGTGCTGCCCCCGATCTCGAAGCTCACGCACGAGCAGGCGATGTATCACTTCCTCTCGGGTTACACGGCGAAGGTGGCCGGGACCGAGCGTGGTGTCACGGAGCCGAAGGCGGCGTTCAGCACGTGTTTCGG
>CAZFJU010000433.1:0-1775 GCA_964518995.1 uncultured Gammaproteobacteria bacterium | reverse complement strand
GATTCTCGACCGAGCGCGCCGCGTCGTACAGGTTCTCGCGATACTTGCGGCACCCCGAATATGAGCTGAATACGCTCGTCACGTAGACGATCGCGCGGCGCACGCCGTCGCGTTCCATCTGCGCGAACGCATCCGCGAGGAACGGGTGCCAATTGCGGTTGCCCCAATAGATTGGCAGTGCCGGGCCGTGCTCGGCGAGCTCGAGACGTAACGCGTCGATGAACTTGCGCGTCTCGGCGTTGATCGGGCTCACGCCTCCGAAGCGCGCATACCGCTCGGCGATCATCGCCTTCGTATCCGCCGAGACCGGAATGCCGCGGAGCACGTTGTCCAGGAACGGCAGTACGTCGTCGGGCCCCTCGGGTCCGCCGAAAGAGACGACCAGGACGGCGTCGTACTGGTGCGGCTCCTCGTCGAAGAGAACCTCGCCGTCGCTCACTGCTCGTAGGCGCTTTGCCAGGCTGCGCGGCCGACGAAGAACGGCCCGAGATTATCCAGGTACTGCGCCGTCTGCTCGGTCTTGCGCATCTCCTGCACGACCGCCGACAGCGGATGCAGCGTCGGCCCGACGAGGCCGACGATGAAGTCGTTGTCGTAGCGGTCGAGGCCGTGACAGGCGAGCCGGATGTCGTTGGCGAGCCCGGCGTGGCCGAAGCGCTTCGCGAGCGTGCCGTGCTCGCCGAGGATCTGCTGCTGCTGCTCGACGGGCAGCCGCTGGAACCCCTTCGAGCGTTGCAACGGATACCACACCGCCCAGCGGTTCGCCGGGTCGAGCAGACGCCGCAGCGGGCGCTTCAGCAGCACGTCCTCGAGATCATTTTCATAGCCGATCGAATAGCTGCGGCCGAGCATGTCGAATTCCGGCTTGTAGTCGAAGTCGTCGAAAGGCTCTGCGTTGAATACGTCGCGCAGGGTCGTGACGAAGAAATCGGGGTCCTCACTTGCAGCCATGACGCCGATGCCCTGCGGGTCGGCCGTGTCGAGATACAGCACGGCCGGGATCTCGGCTGCGCGGAGCGCGTCGATCGCCTCCTCCGGATGCGGGCACTCGCCGAACGCGGTGAACTTCATGTACAGCCGCCGGTCGAGCGAGATGACTTGGCCGCCGCGACGGCCCTTCTCGCTGAGGTCGAGCGGGGGCGGCGTCGTCGCGGCTTCCCTGGCTTCGGAATGTGTCGTCATGGCTGTCTCCGTGGAATAGGGCTCTGACCCCAATTTCGTGGTCTCCGTGGAATAGGGCTCTGACCCCAATTTTGGTCAGACCGGGCTCGAGGGCGTTTCGGAATGCACGGCGTCGATCAGCGCCTCGACGCTTTCGATCGGCGTGCCGGGCAGGATGCCGTGGCCGAGATTTACGATGTGGCCGCGCGGGTCGGCCGCGGCGAGCAGCCGCGACGCGGCCGTGCGCGTGGCCTCGGGCCCCGCCATCAGCACTGCCGGGTCGATGTTGCCTTGGATGGCGCGGCCCGGATAGCGCGCCTGCAGCGCCGGCAGGGGCACGCGCCAGTCGATGGCGAGCACCTCGGCCGGCAACGAGGCATACGCGTCGACGAGGTGCGGCGCGTTCTGCACGAACAGGATGCGCGGTAGACCGGCCTGGCCGACGGCCTCGAGCAGCGCTTGTAAATGGGGCCGAATCAGCGTCTCCCAGTCCTCGAGCGACAGCACGCCCGCCCACGAGTCGAAGATCTGCACGGCGTCCGCGCCGGCTTGCGCTTGAGCGATCAGATACTCCGCCATCACGCTCGACAGCCGCCCCAGCAGCTCGTGCAACA
>CAZFJU010000432.1:0-1843 GCA_964518995.1 uncultured Gammaproteobacteria bacterium | reverse complement strand
GGTCGCCTGGGATAAGGGACTGCTTGCACTCTATCCGCAAATCGGCGATGGCTGCCAGGAGGTCGTGATTGCGGAGGGATTGAAGTGGGCTCGCTTCGAGGCCGAGCTCGTACGAGTTTACGGCGATGGCCGGGTTACGCTGGATTTCAAGGACCGTCAAGGCAGATCGATCGAGCCGATCAGCCTGCTGCCAGCGTCCGGTCAGCGGGTATCGATCGAGGGACGGACCTATCAAATCAAAGATGTGCCGCTCCATCAGAAGCTGAACGTTTACCTTCCCGAGGGAATCTTTGCCGTTGCGACAGAGCCCGGTGCGCCGCCCGAGGAGCTCGCGGAGATCGTCCCGCGACGCGCGGAGTTCGCGCAGGTGCAGCGGCGGGCCGCCACTGGTCCGTTGCCGGCGCAGGTGAACCCAACCCCGCGACAAACTTCTCGGACCTTGCCGGACACGGCTGGCCCGCTGCCGCTGCTCGCACTCGCAGGGTTGTTGTCCTTGCTCGGCGGCGTGGGCCTCACGATCAGGCGGCGCCTGTCTGCGCAGAAATAGATCGTTGGCGGTCGCGCTCCCACTCGCGCGGCACGTCTTCGCTATGAGCGCTTGCGTACCGACGCCGCGACGTATTCGGCGTAAGGTTGCTGCATATACGAGGAGAATTGTCATGAACCGGAAAGCAAGGCTCGCTGTCGCGGTATTGGTTGCAATCGGAGCCATGCCCGCGGCAATTCTTGGGCAAGGCGTCGAGCAGACCGAAGCCATCGCGAGTTCCGACGTGCTGAGCCAGATCTCGATGTATAGCTACCGCGAGGGCCGCAAGTCGGACCTCTTCTTCCGCGGCACACCGATCGCAGCCACCGCGCAGGGCAAAGCGCGAGTGGAATACCAAGATGGCAACGCTCGCATCTTCGCCGAAGTGGAGAATCTGCCGGAACCCGCGTCGCTCGGTCCCTACACGACCTATGTGCTTTGGGCGCTGACGCCCGACGGACGTGCCACGAATCAAGGGGTGATCGGTGCCCATTCGGGCGGGAAAGGCGAGGTAGATACGCAGTACAGCGCGTCGCAGTTCGCGTTGATCGTCACGGCCGAGCCGCACTTCGCGGTCACGATGCCTAGCACGATGATCGCGCTCTACAACGTTGCCGATGACGTCAATGGCAACGAGTCGAAGGTCACGACGCTTACGGAACGCGCCGACTACGCGTCACTCACGAGCGCGACGCCGTCGCCGGCCATTGATGAAAAGGAAAATCCGGTCGAGGTCGTGCAAGCCAGATATTCGATAGCGGTTGCTCGTGCCGCAGGCGCGGATCGCTTCGCATCGCAAGCATTCGAAACGGCTACTCAGAAGTTGGCGGCCGCCGAAAGCGCACTGAGCGGCAAGCGACGGGAACGTCGCACCGCTCCAGCCCTTGCCCGCGAGGCGACGATCGCTGGCGAAGATGCACGGCGCTTCGCGATGATTGCCTCGGCAGAGGCTGCCGCGGAAGCAGAAGAGCGCGCGGCCGCCGTTGCGGCGACCGAAATCGCGAACGACGCTGCGCGTGCGGCTGCAGCCGCAGTCGCCGCCGAACGTGCCCAGGCTGCGACGGAAACGGCGACCGCTGCTGCGGCTGCGACCGAAGCCGCAACGCGCGCCGAACGGGAGAGGTCCGCGATTGCGGCGCGCAACGATCTGCTGAGCCGGCTGAATGCTGCGTTGCCGACGCGTGACACGGAACGAGGACTGATCTCCGAGATCGGAGGCGTACAGTTCGCGACCGGCACGGCCGACACGAATGCGTCGGGACGCGAGAGCCTTGCGAAATTTTCCGGCGTCGTGGCGTCCTACCCCGGCTTGAAATT
>CAZFJU010000431.1:0-1860 GCA_964518995.1 uncultured Gammaproteobacteria bacterium | reverse complement strand
CCGGCAGGCTGAGAATCATGAAGATTTGGTCTTCGTCGATCTCGAGCTTCGGACGTTGGCCTGCGTTCAGCACGTCCTCGAGCGCGAGCTCGTGCAGCCCGAGCTGCGTGCCGAGCTCACGAAGAGTCGCTGGGTCCGGCCGGCCGTTGATCTGAATCCACGTGCAGGTTTCGCGCTCGAGATACGGTTTGCATTCCTCGGCGGTCGCCAGCGTCTGCTCGACGAACGTCGAGTGCGAGTAGTCGATCAGGCGAATCGAAAGCATGCCGTCCGATTCGCGCTCACGCTCCACCAGCGTTCCGGGCGACGTGCCCGGCGGGTGGTAAGTCTTCATGCGCACGGCGATACCTCGGCGTTACCGGGCGTTACCGGGTCAGCGCACGGCGATCGGGTTCCCTGGCGCGCCCGTTGCGCCCGTCAGCTTCATCGGCGCGAAGATGAACGCGAACTCGTAGACCCCATCGGCGGCCAACGCGTCGAGATCGAGATTCTCGATATTGTAGATGCCGCGGCTGATGAGCCACTGATGGCCCTCGATGGCCCTCGCCGGGTTCTCGCCGGGAATCGCCTCCATCGCGAAATTATCGGCACCCGTCAGCAGGATGCGCTTCTCGGCGAGCCACTTGATCGCCGTGATGCCGGGGCCGGGCTCGCTCGCACCGTAGGCGTCGTTATCGACGTTCCAGAGCTGCCCCCAACCGGTATGGAACAGCACCGCATCGCCCGCGCGAATCTCGTCGATGCCCTGCAGCTCGAGCGTGCCCTCGATGTCTTCGATCGTAATGATGTACGTCGGATCGAGCCGCTCGACGTCCTTGTAGCGGGCCACGTCGAGCAGCAGGCCGCGCGTGAACAATGCGCCGACGTTCTCGATCCCGAGCTTGGTCAAGCCGTAGGCCGTGCCGAACTCGGAGAGCTTGAAGCCGTTGTAGAACACATAGTCGCCGTCCATCGCCGTGCCGACGTGGCCGAGACCGTCGAACTGCGTGCCGATCTGACCCAGCTCGCCGCTCACGATCTCGTCATTGAACACCACGGCGTTCTCCGCGTTCGAGATCACGGTCGGCAGGCCCGGGATCGTGAGGCTGAAGTGCCGATTGCCGACTAGCGGCATGCTCGGCTCGTATTCGCGCCCGAGCTCGTAAATCTGGCCTTCGCGAATCAGCGCAGTCGCTTCCAGCACCTTCGCTGCAGTGATGAGGTTGGCCGCGCCGCGCTCGTCGTCTGGGCCCCACTCCGACGGCCACCACTCCGGCCCCGCCGGCGTCTGCGCAAAGGCCAAGGATGCCGCCGCCAGCGTGCAGCCGAGCGCGAACACTACTTGCAGAGTCTTTGAACGATGCATGGAAATATCCTCCCCTTCGACCTCCCCTTCAACCGATCGCCACTATACGCCACGTTGCGCACAGGGCGGCGCGCGGCGAGCGGGCGCGGCTCCGGCGGCTTTTCCCCAGGACGGTGCGCGATGGCCCGCCGGCGAGGTCGCGCTACACTAAGGTCATGGACAGCCAACGCCTCACCCGCTTCGTCGCCGCGGAATGGGATGACGACATCATCCCCGCGCTCTCCGAGTACGTCCGCATCCCGAACAAGTCGCCCGCGTTCGATCGCGACTGGGCGCAGCACGGTCATATGGATCGCGCCGCGGAGCTCCTGCGCGCGTGGGCCGAGCAGCACGCGCTGCCCGGCATGACCGTCGAGATCGTACGGCTCCCGAACCTTACGCCGGTGCTGCTGATCGAGGTGCCGGGCCGCGGGCCGGACACCGTGCTGATGTACGGTCATCTGGATAAGCAGCCCGAGTTCACCGGCTGGAGCGAGGGACTCGCGCCGTGGACGCCGGTGATCCGCGACGGCAAG
>CAZFJU010000430.1:0-1872 GCA_964518995.1 uncultured Gammaproteobacteria bacterium | reverse complement strand
ATCTCGACCGCGATCCCGTACGTGAACGCGGCTCCGCACGTCGGCTTCGCGCTCGAGCTGCTCATCGCAGACGTGCTCGCTCGCCACTCACGCGCACGCGCCCGCGACGTCTATTTCTTGACGGGCACCGACGAGAATGGCTTGAAGAACGCGCTCGCGGCCAAGCAGGCCGACGTTCCCGTGCGGCGCTTCGTCGCGGAGAAGGCCGCGGAGTTCGAAGCGCTCGCTGTCGCGCTCGACGTCAGCTACGACGACTTTCTGCGTACGAGCGCCGACCCGCGTCATGCGCCTGCCGTCGAGAAGCTCTGGCGTGCATGCGAGTCGAACGGCGACATCTATGTCGCGTCCTACGAGGGACTCTATTGCGTCGGCTGCGAGCAGTTCTATGCCGAGAGCGAGCTCGATGATGGCCTCTGCCCAGAGCACCGCGCACGGCCCGAGCACGTTGCCGAACGCAACTATTTCTTCAGGCTAAGCCGCTATCGCGACGCGCTCGTCGAGCTGATCGAACAAGAGCGCATCGCGATTCAGCCCGCTCAGAAGAGGAACGAGGTGCTCGCTTTCCTACGTGCGCCGCTCCAGGATCTTTCCGTCTCCCGCAGCATCGAGCGCGCCCGCGGCTGGGGTCTCCCTGTCCCCGGCGACGCATCGCAAGTCATCTATGTCTGGTTCGATGCCCTCGCCAACTACATCAGCGCCTTAGGCTTCGAAAATTGGCCTCTGACCCAGCCCGAAGACGCGCCGTTCGGCCGATACTGGAACGAGCGCTCGCGAATCAGCCACGTGATCGGCAAGGGTGTCACGCGCTTCCACGCCGTCTACTGGCCCGCGATCCTGCTCTCCGCGGGGTTGCCGCCGCCGACCGAGATCCTGGTTCACGGCTACGTGACGACGGACGGCCGCAAGATCGGCAAGTCGCTCGGCAATGCAATCTCTCCGCAGTCGGCATGCGCGCGCCACGGAACGGATGCACTACGCTACTACCTGCTGCGCCACGTTGGCAGCCACCGCGACGGCGACTTCTCATGGCATCGGTTCGACGAGGTCTACGCGCACGAGCTGGCCGACGGGCTCGGCAATCTCGTATCTCGAACGGTCGCGCTGGGGCGCAAGCATGGCCCGCCGGACGCGCGCCCGTCGCGGCTCGCCGCCGGGCTCGAAGAGCGTATCGACGAATGCCTCGACCGGTTCGCCGTCCATCGCGCGCTCGAAGCCATCTGGACAGCGGTTTCCGAGACGAACTCGTACGTGAATCGCACGGCGCCGTGGCAGCTCGCACGAAACGGCGAGCTCGACCGACTGCGCGACGTGCTCGCGGAACTTTATGCCACGCTGCGCTCGATCGGCGATGCGCTCGAGCCATTCCTGCCGGCGACCGCGGCCCGGCTGAAGCTCGCGCTCGAGTCGTCTTCAGTCGATCGGCTATTTCCGAAGACGAAGGTGCGCGGTGAGCGCCCTGAGGCGGGACGTCACGAACGCCGGCAGGCCGCAAGCGGCGAGGCCGGGAAAGACAGGCTCGATTCGGACCGAGAGTGCCTGCAACGTCCCGTCCATGACGAGCAGCGACCAGATGGCGCGTCGTGATGCGCATCGCGACGAGAACAGCGTGTTCTTGCACACCTGGGACAACTACGCGGTCAGCGAGGACGTCGGCCGCTGCAGACTCTGCTCCGCCTTCGATCGGCGAAACGACGACATACGCTGCCTATGCCGGCGACATAAATCCCAGTAAACGCAGTATCCGCAGATCAGGCGGCCAACGCCTTCAACACCGATTTCGGATCGCGCTTGATCGCTCGCCGGAGATTCTAGGAATCAGCCCATCGAAATAGGCGCCCGACATGCATCTCGTCCTAGCTCGATCACAAGACT
>CAZFJU010000429.1:0-1917 GCA_964518995.1 uncultured Gammaproteobacteria bacterium | reverse complement strand
ACATTTCGGCGCTCTCCAACCGGTTCGTGAAAGACCCGCGCGAGGTCGTCAAGGCCGGCGACGTCGTCAAGGTCAAAGTGCTGGAGGTGGATCTTCCGCGCCGGCGCATCAGTCTGACTCTGCGGCTCGACGATGTGCCGGGCGCCGAGCGGGAGCGCGGCGGCGACAGGCGGGATGCGGCAAAGCGGCCGGACAAAGGCTCGGGCGGCCGCGGGCGCACGGCACCGTCCGCGCGCGGGCGCGGCCACGGCCAGAGCCCGGTGCCCGCCGGCGGCTATAATACGGCGCTCGCCGACGCGTTCGCGCGCGCGAAGAAGTCGAACGACTAAGCCACTCGCTGGCAGGAGGCCGTTATCACGACCCTGCGCATTGCACGCCGCTTCTGCGGCCCGCCCGACACGGCGAACGGCGGCTATGCGTGCGGCACGATTGCCGGGCACGCGGCCGGGCCGGTGTCGGTCCGTCTGCTGAAACCCGTTCCGCTGGACACCGATTTGCCCGTCGTCGAGCGCGGCGACCGCTTGGTCGTGCTACACGGCGAGGCGCCGGTCGCGGAAGCCCGTCCGGGCAGCGTCGGCGAGTTGGAGGCGCCCGCACCGCCCGGCGCGCAGGAGGCCGCCGAAGCATCGACCCGGTATCGCGGCTTCGACGAGCATCCGGCCCCCGAGTGCTTCGTCTGCGGCCCCACGCGTGTCGCAGGAGACGCACTGCGGATTTTCGCCGGCCCGCTCGCACCGAGCGTCGCCGCCGCGCTGTGGACCCCCGATGCCTCTCTCGACGCCGGCGACGGCCGCGTCGCGAACGAGTTCATGTGGGCCGCGCTCGACTGCCCGGGTTTCGCCGCGGCCGCCCCCGACATGCGGGCGATGCTGCTGGGCGAGCTGACCGCGCGCATCGATCGACGCGTTCAAGTCGGCGAGCGCTGTACCGTGATCGGCTGGGTCATCGCTGCAAGCGGTCGCAAGCACGAGGCGGGCACGGCGGTCTATGACGCGGAGCGAACGCTCTGCGGGATCGCCCGCGCGATCTGGATCGAGCCGCGCTAGCGGCTCTCCGGTGCCGTCAAACGCAGCAATCGGCCGCCGTCGCGGCGCTGATCCTCTAACACCCAGATCGCCCCATTCGGCCCCTGCTCGACCGCTCGGATGCGCGCGCCCATCGCGAAGCGCTCGGCTTCGCGCGCGTGCTCACCTTCGATCTCGACCCGCACCAGCGACTGCGACGACAGCCCGCCGATGAACGCGTTTCCGTTCCACTCGGGAAACTCGCTGCCGGAGTAGAACATCAAGCTCGATGGCGAGATGACCGGGTTCCAGGTCACGACGGGCGCGACCAGATCCGGACGCGTATCGTGATCCGGAATCGGCAGCCAGCTGTAGTGGCTGCCGTTCGAGACCAGCGGATAACCGTAGTTCGCCGCCTGCTGCACGAGGTTCAACTCGTCGCCGCCGCGCGGCCCCATCTCGACGTTCCACAGACGCCCTTCGGCGTCGAACGCGATGCCGAGCGGATTTCGATGACCGAGCGACCAGATCTCCCGTGCCACGCCGCCGCGGTCGGCGAACGGGTTATCCGCGGGCAGCGAGCCGTCGTCGCCGAGTCGGACGATCTTGCCGAGATTCGACTGCAGGTCCTGGGCCGGATCGAACTTCTGCCGCTCGCCGGAGCTGATCCACAGATAGCCGTCGGCGAACGCGATGCGCTGCCCGTAATGGCCGTTGCCCGAGACTTTCGGCACCTGGCGCCAGATCACGGCGAGATCGTGCAGCTCGCCGCCGCCGTCGTCATCGAGCGCCAGCCGCGCGCGGGCGACGGCGGCGCCGCTCGTGCCGCCGTCGCCGGCTTCCGCATAACTCAAGTAGAGCAAGCTGTTCGCGGCGAAATCGGGATGCAGCACCACGTCGCCGAACCCGCCCT
>CAZFJU010000428.1:0-1919 GCA_964518995.1 uncultured Gammaproteobacteria bacterium | reverse complement strand
TACAGGCGTTGCAGACAGAAGCGTACCGCACCAAGGAACACGATGTTCGCCGTGATCGCCAGGAGGTAATGCAGGCCGATCGTGGTCAGCACAGAAAAGAACGCAGTGTTCGCTGCCCAACTCAGGGCCGCGACGGCTAGAAATCTTCGGAGCGATCGCTGCGTGAAGCCTGCTTTGAACACGAAAGCGCCGTACGAGAGGTAAACTCCGACGTATACGAGCGTTAGCGCTATCGGATAGGCGACTTGCGGCGCCATCTGCACGACCTCCACCAGCACGTAGGTGGCGACATACAAAGCGGTGTAGCCGAGGACCGTCACGATCCCGTAGCGGAAGATCTCGCCGGCCCTGATCCAGCTAAACAGCCGCCCTTGTAATCGCGTCGCCATCGACATCCCTAACGCATCTCATTCATTCGCAGCTGAAGGCCTGCTCGTCGTTGGGATCGCCCACGCCATCCCATACGGCGACCGCAGGGAATGCGCACAATGGTCGCGTCATATCCGTCTCGCCGTTTCGGGTGCGGGAGGCGACGATGCGCTCCGGCGCCCTGCCGTCTTCGACCCAGTCATCGAGGGCACCGAGGAAGTCCGCCTGGTCCGGCCCGACACCGCCGCCGCAGTGGCCGACGCCCGGCATCATGAACAGGCGCATCCAGTCGTCCTGCCCCTCACCCATCGTCTCGAGCACGCCGTTGTAATAATCGATCGTGCTGAGCGGCGACGGGCCGGGGTCATTCCAGCCGTGATAGATGAGCAGCTTGCCGCCGCGCGCCTTGAATGCGCCAAGATCGGTCTGCACGGCTTCGATGAAGCCGGCGTTCTCGAGCGCCTGTGCGCGATCTCGCTCCAGATCGAACTCGCGCCAGTCCCAGTCGGGATCCTCGTGAACGAGATAGCGCGTCGCATCGGTCTGCAGCGCGCTCGGCTCCGCGCCTTCGGCCGGAATCCGCCAGCCGAGCTCGAAGCCCTTGGCGTGCCCGGGATAAAGGGGTGTGCCGGATCTCGAATAGACTCCCCCGTAGGCGCGCTCGACCGAGCTCAACTCGTCGCGAGTCAGGCACGCGGCGGTGTCGCGGCGTGATCGGCACTGCAGCACCTCCGGCTCGAAGTCGCAGGCCAGCGGGTCGTTCAAGAAGCCGTCTTCGATCCCGTCATTCACTTCGCACGCCGCCATCACCGCATCGTGCAGCAGCGCGACTTTCTCGGCAGACGGCGCGAGCTCCGGGTTCTCGATGAACCGGACCATCGTGTCGAGCTGCGTGGCGTTCAGCGTCAGCATATTGTTCACCGGTGCGCCGACGATGATGCCGTCGAAGTCGCCCGGATACATCTGCGCTGCCTTGAGCCCTTGGCGTCCGCCCGTCGAGCAGCCCTCGAAATACGCGAGCTCGTGCGGCCGTTCGTAGTAAATCGCGACGATCTGCTTGGAAACGTCTGTGATCTCACGGATGGCGCGCCACGCGAAATCGACGACCTTCTCTCGATGGCCGACGGCAAACGCTGCGCTGCCGCCCTCGTGCCCGGTATCGGTCGAGGCCACGGCGTAACCCGAGGCGAGCCCTCTCGCCATGGCGGAGTAGCTGATCGCTCCGGCCCAGCCGCCGTTGCCGACCACGAGAAACTTGCCGTTCCATTGATCCGGCATCCAGAGCTCCATGCGGATCTCGGAGTCCGGGCGCGGCGTGAGCGTAGCGGCGACACGGCAGTGCGAAGGCAGCGACAACTCAGGCGCTGATCGCTGCTCGATGGTGGCGTTCTGACGCTGTTCGGCTGCGGTGATCGCGATAACGTCGCCGGAGAGCTGGCTGAGCTGCGGGCAAGTCGCGCTCCATGACGCGGCCGATGCGAAGGCTAACGCGGGCGCAGCAAACCAACGAGTTGCTCTGGTCATCGCCATGGCCGAGTCTCCGTTTCGTT
>CAZFJU010000427.1:0-1929 GCA_964518995.1 uncultured Gammaproteobacteria bacterium | reverse complement strand
ACGCACGACGTCGTTCTGCACCGTCCGATCCGTGTGCTGCATCCGAGGATCCCGCTCTACATCGTGCCGCGCGACAACGGCCTGTTCATGGTCGGTGCAACCTCGATCGAAAGCGACCAGCCGAGCCGGATCAGCGTCCGCTCGGCGCTCGAGCTGCTCGGCGCGGCCTATGCGCTGCACCCTGCGTTCGCAGAAGCGGAAATCGTCGAGATCGGCACCGGCGTGCGGCCCGCGTTTCCCGATAATCTGCCGCGCATTCGGCGGCGCGGCGTTGCGCTGTTCGTGAACGGCCTGTATCGGCATGGCTTTTTGCTCGCACCGGCGCTCGCCCGCAGAGCGGCTGGCGCGGTGCTCGACAATCGTTTCTATCCGGAGGTGATGGATGAAGCTCATCGTGAACGGCGACTCGCATGAGACGGAAGCCGCGTCGCTCGCGACGGCGCTCGCGGAGCTCGGCTTCGAAGAATCGGTGATCGCGACGGCCGTCAACGGCGAGTTCATTCAGGCTTCACGGCGGCACGATACGCCGCTCGCGGACGGCGATCGCATCGAGGTGCTCGCGCCGCTCGGCGGAGGCTGACCTTGCATGAACGGATCGACCCACGCCCGCATCGCGTGCTTCTACGATTTCGAGCCTCGCTCGCGACTGCTGCTCGGGACGGCCGGCTATCCGTCGCCGGCCGTGCTCGCGCAGGCGGTCGAGTCATCCGGCGCCGAAATCGTGACGGTATCGCTGCGGCGCGAGTCCGGCGGGGAGCGCGCAGGCCAGGCCTTCTGGTCGATGATCCGCGAGCTCGGTGTGCGCGTGCTGCCGAACACCGCGGGCTGCCGCACGGCGCGCGAAGCGGTGACGACCGCACAGATGGCGCGCGAGATATTCGCGACGTCCTGGATCAAGCTCGAGGTCATCGGCGAGGACGATACGCTCGCACCGGACGTGCTTGGACTCGTCGAAGCCGCGCGTCTGCTGGCCGCGGACGGATTCGATGTCTTCCCCTACACAACGGAGGATCTGGTCGTCGCGGAGCGGTTACTCGACGCCGGCTGCCGCGTGCTGATGCCGTGGGGCGCACCGATCGGCTCAGGGAAAGGGCTGAACAACGTTTTCGGCCTGCGCACGCTGCGCGCGCACTTTCCCGATGTGCCGCTCATCGTCGATGCCGGCATCGGCCTGCCGTCGCACGCCGCGCAAGCGATGGAGCTCGGATACGACGCGGTGCTGCTCAATACCGCGGTGGCCCGCGCGCGCGATCCGGTGCGCATGGCGAAGGCCTTCGCCGCGGCCGTCGACGCGGGCTACGCCGCGCGCCGCGGCCGGCCCCGCGGGCCGCGCGACAAGGCCCGGCCCGCGACCCCCCCCCAGGGCCCGGCGGGGGGGTCCTGATCGTCGCGAACGCCCGCTTCTACCCCATCGTCGACAGCCCGGCATGGGTTGCACGGCTCGTCGCCGCCGGCGCGAAGCTCGTTCAACTGCGAATCAAAGCGCGCGACGAGCTCATCGTGCAGGCGGCAGTGCGCAAAGCGCGGCAGCTGTGTGTCGATCACGGCGCGCAGCTGATCGTGAACGACTATTGGCGCATCGCGATCGACGCCGGATGCGACTTCGTTCACCTCGGCCAGAGCGATCTCGACGGCGCGGACTTGCCGGCGATCCGCCGCGCGGGCCTCCGCATCGGCGTCAGCACCCACGATCATGCGGAGCTCGAACGAGCGCTCGCCGTCGATCCGCACTACGTTGCGCTCGGCCCGATCTACCCGACCGTTTTGAAGGAAATGCCTTGGGCGCCGCAAGGTCTCGATCGCATCAGCGAGTGGAAACGCCTGATCGGCAACCTGCCGCTCGTCGCGATCGGCGGACTGACGGTCGAACGTCTGCCCGCCGTCTTCGCGGCCGGCGCCGACAGCGCGGCAGTCGTCACGGACATCCTC
>CAZFJU010000426.1:0-1934 GCA_964518995.1 uncultured Gammaproteobacteria bacterium | reverse complement strand
GGCACGAACGGCGCGAGACAGACCAGCAGCGCGCCGATCTGCACGACGCAGACGGTCTGCCGGCGTTTGCTCGCAGGCAGCGAGGCCTTCAGCCAAGGCCATTCCCGTGCCGCGGCGACGAACGCGTAACGCAGCAAACCGCTCAGCAGCACCCACGGGCCGGCCTTGCCGAAGTGCCAGACGAGGACCGCGAGCACGAGCGTCGACACGGCATCCGTTTCCATATCGAAACGTGCGCCGAACGGCGTCGACGAGCGGCGGCGCCGCGCGAGCGAACCGTCGACGCCGTCGAGCAGCAGTGCGCTGCCGGCGACCGCGATCGCAAACCACAGCACCGCCGGAGAGGACTCGGCGACGACGAGCCCCGCAACGAGGGAGGTCAGCGCGCCCCGGAACAGCGTGACGTGGTTCGCAGCGCCGAACGCGCCATCGAGGTGCCGGGCCGCAGAATGCAGCGCAATCGCCGCGCCGCCGAGGAAGGCTGCGACGACGAGGAGCACATAGAGACCATCGAGATGGAGTTGGCGCTGCGCAGCGGTGGCCGCGGCCGCCAGAGCGAGCGCCGACAGCCCGACGCCGACGACGGCGCCACGCAAGCGGCCGATGGCCGCAAAGGAAGCTGAGTGCATCGGTTCTACGCTTGCACGTCGCGTGCCTCCTTGCAAGTATCCTCGCACTCCTACGGAGGCGATGGTGAAAAGTGGGGTCACGAATGCCGATCACACCGCGCACGGCAACTGCGGACGCATACTGGGTCGCCGCACCGGGACGCGGCGAAATCCGTCGTGAAGCCCTGCCGCCGCGGGCAGAAGACGAGGTCATCGTCGAAGCCCTGTACTCGGGTATCAGCCGCGGCACGGAGTCGCTCGTATTCTCCGGGCGCGTGCCGCCCAGTGAATACACGCGGATGCGCGCGCCTTTTCAAAGCGGCGACTTTCCGGCGCCGGTGAAGTACGGCTATGCGAGCGTAGGCCGCGTCGTCGAAGGGCCGTCCGCATTACTCGGGCGCATCATCTTCTGTCTCCACCCCCATCAAACACGCTACGTCGTGCCGGCGAGCGCCGTGCATCCGCTGCCGGACGACGTGCCGCCGGACCGCGCGGTGCTCGCAGCCAATCTCGAGACGGCAGTGAATGGGCTCTGGGATGGCGCGCCCGCCATCGGCGACCGGATCGCCGTCGTCGGAGCGGGCACGGTCGGCAGCCTGGTCGCGTGGCTTGCCGCCGCTATTCCAGGCGCGCGGGTGGAGTTGATCGACGTCGACGGCGACAAGCGGCGGCTCGCCGAGACACTCGGCGTCCGCTTCGCATCGCCCGAGACCGCGAGCCCAGACGCCGATCTCGTGATCCATGCCAGCGGCGCGCCGGAGGGCCTTGCGACTGCGCTCGCGCTCGCCGGGTTCGAGGCGAAGATCGTCGAGATGAGCTGGTACGGCGATCGGCCCGTCGCGATCCCGCTCGGCGGCGCATTCCATAGCCGGCGCCTCGTGATCTCATCGTCGCAGGTCGGCACGATCGCGCCGCGTCAGCGCGCCCGTTGGACCGCATCGCGGCGTATGGCCCTCGCCCTCCGGCTGCTCGCGGAGCCGCGCCTCGACGCACTGATCACCGGCGAGAGCCCCTTCACCGAGCTCCCCGCCGTCATGGCCGCGCTGTCCGCCGCGCCGGCCGGAACCCTCTGCCATCGGCTACGCTACACCCCATGAGAAATTGGGGTCAGAGCCCTTTTCGTTGAAATTGGGGTCAGAGCCCTTTTCGGGTCACTTTTCGGAGAACCTGCATGTACAGCGTCACCGTACGCGACCATCTAATGATCGCCCACAGCTTCCGCGGCGAGGTCTTCGGGCCCGCGCAGCGGCTGCACGGCGCCACGTACGTGGTCGACGTGGAGTTCAGGCGGACGGCGCTCGACGAGAACGACATCGTCGTCGACAT
>CAZFJU010000425.1:0-1941 GCA_964518995.1 uncultured Gammaproteobacteria bacterium | reverse complement strand
CGAATTCGATCGGGTCCTCGATCGTGATGATGTGACCCTTCAGGCGGCTGTTGATCGCGTCGATGATCGCCGCAAGCGTCGTGGACTTGCCTGAGCCGGTCTTGCCGGTGACGAGGATCAGCCCGCGGGTCGAGCGCGCAAGTTCGTTGGCCGCCGCCGGCAGGCCGAGTTCGTCGAGTGTCAGCGCCTTCTGCGGAATGCTGCGGAAGACCGCGCCGACGCCGTTCAGATGTCGAAACACGTTGACGCGAAAGCGGGCCACATCCGGAATCATGTGCGCGAAGTCGGCCGCGTCCTGGCGGTTGAACTGCTCGAGGGACGCGGGGCTCATCAGCTTCGCGAGCGCGACGCGCAGCTCCTCCGGGTCGAGGTGCTGGTTCTCGACGGTGATCAGATCGCCGTTGACGCGCATGCGCGGCGGGTCGCCCGCGACCAGGTGCAGATCGGAACCCTTGCGCAGGGTCATGCTCTTCAGCAGATCATCGACCATCGACATATGCGGTCTCCGTCAGACGATCGTCGTCGAGCTTGGCAGTACCGTCGTGTCGGTCACGAAGCGCTCGAACTTCTTGCGGTCTATCGCATAGCGGTAGGCGTCGTCCGGGTCGATCTCCTTGCGTGTGATCGCGTCGAGCATCGCCTGATCCATCATCTGCATGCCGATGTCGCGCCCGGTCTGCAGCTGCGCCGGAATCTGGTGAGTCTGCTCGGTCATGATCAGCTTCGCGATCGCGCGATTCATGATCATCACCTCGACGATCGCGCGGCGGCCGCGGCCGTCGGGCGTCTTGACGAGATTCTGGGTGACCACCGCGTGCAGGCTGTGCGCGAGAAAGCTCTTGGTCTGCTCGCGCTGGTCCGTCGGCAGTGCATCGATGATGCGGTCCACGGATTTGACAGCGCTCGTCGTGTGCAGCGTGCCGAGCACGAGGTGACCCGTTTCCGCGGCCGTCATGGCCATGCTGATGGTTTCGAGGTCGCGCATCTCACCGACGAGGATCACGTCGGGGTCTTCACGCAGCGCCGCCCGGACGCCGTCCGCGACGCTGTGAATGTGCGTGCCGAGCTCACGCTGGATGACCTGCGAGCGCTTGCTCTGGTGCACGAACTCGATCGGGTCCTCGAGCGAGATGATGTTCAGGCTGCGCGTGGTGTTCAGGTGGTCGATCATCGCCGCAAGGGTCGTCGACTTGCCCGTGCCGGTGGAGCCCGTGACGAGCACCATGCCCTGATGCAGGTCGCAGAAGCGGGTGATCACCGGCGGCAGGTTCAGGCTGTCGAGGGTCGGGATCTGCGTCGGAATGCTGCGGAACGTGGCGCCGACGCCGGTGGCCTTGCGGTAGAGATTGACGCGGAAGCGGCCGCCGTCCTCGGTCACGTACGAGAAGTCGAGGTCGTTGCCGCCGCGAAAGCGCTCGCGCTGCGACTCGGTGAGGATCTCGTCGATGTAGCCTTCGAGTTCCCCCTCGCCGAGATCGCGGAACTTGATCGGCATCAGGTCGCCGTGCAGGCGAAGCATCGGCGGCACGCCGACGGCGAGGTGCACGTCGGAGCACCCCTGGGCGAGGCCGAGCTTCAGAAAGGCATCGATGCGTGCCATGTCAGGGCAACGTGCTCGCGATACGCGCGAGCTCCGCTCGCAGTTCTTCCATCGACGCGAACCGCTTCGCCTTGTCGACGGACATCGTCTTCGTGACGACCTCGGCCAGCTCGGCCGGCACGGCGGGGTTCGCCTCCGTCAGCGGCGCCGCCTTGCCCTGCACGTGTTGATACATCACCGACATGTGGTCGCCTCTCGAGTAGGGCGGGTTGCCCGAGAGCATCTCGTAAAGAATGACGCCGAGACTGTAGACGTCGGCCCGCTCATCGACCTTCTTGCCGAGAATCTGTTCGGGTGCCATGTATTTCGGCGAGCCTATCACGTAACCAATCTTCGTAAGC
>CAZFJU010000424.1:0-1979 GCA_964518995.1 uncultured Gammaproteobacteria bacterium | reverse complement strand
CTCGGCCTCGAGCCGACCCGCTACACGACCCAGATCGAGCCGCATGACTGGATCGCCGAGTATTGCCACGCGCTCGTCACGTTCAACACCGTCGTGATCGATCTTTGCCGGGACGTGTGGGGATACGTCAGCCTCGGTTACTTCAGGCCGCGCGCCGCCGCGGGCGAGGTGGGCTCGTCGACGATGCCGCACAAGGTCAATCCGATCGAGTTCGAAAACGCGGAAGGCAACCTCGGCATCGCCAATGCGCTGCTCGGCTTCCTCGCGTGCAAGCTGCCGATGTCGCGCTGGCAGCGCGACCTCACCGACTCGACCGTGCTGCGCAATCTCGCGGTCGGGCTCGGTCACAGCCTGATCTCGTTCGAGTCGTGTCAGCGCGGGCTCGCAAAGCTCGACGCCGATGCGGAGCGCGTGAGCCGCGACCTCGACGACAATTGGGAGGTGCTGGCCGAGGCGGTGCAGACCGTGATGCGCCGCTATGGCGTCGCCGATGCCTATGAGCAGCTCAAAGCGCTGACGCGCGGGAGAAAAGTGACGCCCGCCGTCCTCACCGAATTCGTCGCCGGGCTCGATCTGCCGGACGAGGCCAAGCAGCGGCTTGCGGAGTTGCGCCCGGCCGAGTACGTCGGGCTCGCAGCCCGCTTGGCCCGCGAGATCTAGCGCGGCCTGCTGGACGTTTTCGCAAGGGTGGATCTCTCGGCACGAACCCTGCAGAATCGAGGCTTTACGAGCAGCCGACGGCAAAGCGTGACACGCGGCACAGCAAAAAAGCCGGTGTGATCCAGAATGCGTCGATCGTGACTTGCCGCCGGTCGCCACGGAGCGGCGGGCGACCTCGACATACGCATTTCTCATTACTGCCGCCGGCGTCTCTCGACAGAGATGCCGCAACGACGACGACAGGGGCCATGGAACAAGTGAAGCGCCAAGGTCAGCGTACGGTGCTTGCGACGGTGGAAGACGTCCGCGGGGCCGTCTCCGAGATCACGTCGCGCGCTGACCGCACACTCGCCATCCTGACACACGATCTCGAGCCGGACATCTACGATCACGATGATTTCCTGGAACCGCTGAAGCGATTCGTCCTGGCCCGCACCTTTGCCCGGATCCGCGTGCTGATCGCCGATCCCGGCCGTGCGATGAAGGACGGCAATCGGTTTGTCGCGATGGGCCGGCGGCTCAACAGCTACATTGAGTTCCGTCACGTCAAGCCGCAATATCGTAATCATCCGGAAGCGTTCTGCATCGCGGACGATCACGCGCTCGTCTATCGCGCCCGCGCGGAGAGCTGGGGCGGCGTCGCGGATACTTACGAGCCGGCCGTCGCCCGCCGCTATCTCGAGATGTTCGACACGCTCTGGCATGCGTGCGAGGTCGAGCCCGAGCAGAGGCAGCTGCACGTCTGATGGCCGGCGGGACGTCTCGGGACGAGGCACGGCCTCGCATCGACGTCACGGTCGCGGCCGTCATCGAGCACGACGCCCGCTTCCTGCTCGTCGAAGAGCGCGCGTGCGGCAATATCGTTTACAACCAGCCGGCTGGCCATCTCGAGCCGAATGAATCGCTGCTCGACGCCGTCGTCCGCGAGACGCGCGAGGAAACCGGCTATTACTTCGAGCCGCACTACCTGCTCGGGATGTATCTCTGGCGCGCCGAGTCGGGAACGAGCTTCCTGCGGGTGGCCTTCACCGGCGCATTCGTGCCGCCGGTTGCGCCCGCGGAGCTGGACGACGGCATCATCGCCGTGCACTGGCTCGGCCGCAATCAGCTGCTCGGCCTCGGCAGCCAGCTCCGCAGCCCGATGGTGATGCGCTGCATCGACGACTACCGCGCGGGCCGCCGCTTTCCGCTCGAGTCCCTCACCCACCTCGACCTGCCGACCGCCGAAGGGGCCCGCCTCGCCTGAGAAAATTGGGGTCAGAGCCCATTTTCCTTAGAATGCGGCGCCATGGCCGCTGAAACCGTCATCGTTGCCTTGT
>CAZFJU010000423.1:0-1985 GCA_964518995.1 uncultured Gammaproteobacteria bacterium | reverse complement strand
GGCCGCCCTTGACGTTGAAGCTGAAGCGGCCGGGCGTATAGCCGCGCGAGCGCGCTTCCTGTGTTGCCGCGAACAGCTCGCGGATCGGCGTGAACAGCCCGGTGTAGGTGGCGGGATTGGAGCGCGGCGTCCGGCCGATCGGGCTTTGGCTGATATCGATGACCCGGTCGATGTGCTCGAGCCCGTCGACGGCTTCGGCCGGCGCCGGGTCGAGGCTGCTCTTGTTGATGTGCTCGGCGGCCATCTTGTACAGCGTGTCGTTCACGAGCGTGCTCTTCCCCGAGCCGGAGACCCCGGTGATGCACGTCATAAGCCCGATCGGAAAGTCGACGTCGATGCGCTGCAGATTGTTGCCGGCCGCCCCGCGCAGGCGAATGAGCCGGTCCGGATCGGGCAGCCGTCGCTCCGCGGGCACCGGTATCTGCCGCTGACCCGACAGATACTGCCCGGTCAGCGAAGCCGGATTCGCCCAGACCTGCTCCGGCGTGCCTGCGGCGACGACCCGGCCGCCGTGCGCGCCGGCTCCGGGCCCTAAATCGACGAGGTGATCGGCCGCGAGGATCGTTTCACGGTCATGCTCGACGACGAGCACCGTGTTGCCGAGGTCGCGCAGGTGCAGCAACGTGCCGAGCAGCCGTTCGTGATCGCGCTGGTGCAGCCCGATGGAGGGCTCGTCGAGAATGTACATGACGCCGACGAGCCCTGAGCCGATCTGGCTCGCGAGCCGGATGCGCTGCGCTTCGCCGCCGGAAAGGGTGTCGGCGCTGCGGTCGAGCGTGAGGTAGCCGAGCCCGACGTCGACCAGAAATTGGATCCGGTTGGTGATCTCGGCGACGATCTTCTCCGCGACCTCGCCGCGCCAGCCCTCGATCTCGAGGCGAGCGAAGACCGCGAGCGCCTCGGCGACACCGAGCCCGCTGATCTCGGGCAGCGTTCTATCGCCGACGAAGACATTGCGTGCGGCTGCGTTTAGCCGTGTGCCGGTGCAGCTCGGGCACGTCTGCACGCTCTGATATTTGGCGAGCTCTTCCCGCACCGCATTCGATTCCGTCTCCTGGTAGCGGCGCTCCATGTTCGGGATGACGCCTTCGAATCGATGACGACTGCGATGCTCGCTGCCGCGATCGTTCTTATAGTTGAACAGGATCTCCTCGCTGCCGCTGCCGTGGAGCAGCACCCGCTGCACCGATTCCGGCAACATCTCGAACGGCTGCTCGATGTCGAAGCCATAGTGCTCGGCGAGCGACGTGATCATTTGAAAGTAATAGGGGTTGCGCCGATCCCAGCCGCGAATGGCGCCGCCGGCGAGCGACAGGCCGGGATGCCGAACGATGCGTTCCCTATCGAAATAACGCCGGGCGCCGAGACCGTCGCAGTCCGGGCAGGCGCCGATCGGATTGTTGAATGAAAACAGCCGCGGCTCGAGCTCCGAGATGCTGTACCCGCAGGCCGGGCACGCGAATTTGTCCGAGAAGACGAGCGGCTTGCGCTCGTCATCGAGAAAGGCGGCCTGCGCTACGCCGTCGCCGAGCGCGAGCGCGGTCTCGAACGACTCCGCGAGCCGCAGCGATAGATCGTCGCGGACGCGAATGCGGTCGACCACCACGTCGATGTCGTGCTTCTGCTTCGGATTAAGCTTCGGCGGATCGTCGAGCTCGACGAGCGCGCCGTCGAAACGGGCGCGCACGAAGCCTCGCGCACGCAGGGATTCGATCGCCTCGGTGTGCTCGCCTTTGCGCGCCTTGACGATCGGCGCGAGCAGCATGACCCGCGTGCCGGCCGGCAGCGCCATGACCTGGTCCACCATCTGCGAAACGGTCTGCGCCTCGAGCACGGTGCCATGCTGCGGGCAGCGCGGCACCCCAGCGCGCGCGAACAGCAGCCGCAGATAATCGTGAATCTCGGTGACGGTGCCGACCGTCGAGCGCGGATTGTGCGAGGTCGATTTCTGCTCGATCGAGATGGCCGGCGACAGCCCCTCGATG
>CAZFJU010000422.1:0-2020 GCA_964518995.1 uncultured Gammaproteobacteria bacterium | reverse complement strand
CTGGCGCGCCCGGAGAGATTCGAACTCCCGACCCCCGGCTTCGTAGGCCGGTGCTCTATCCAGCTGAGCTACGGGCGCGTTATGACGGCTCGGGCCCTCGAAGCGAGACGCTTCATCAACAGGCCGTGATCATTCTAGCGGTTTCAGCGCGTTGCTGCGCTGAGCGGCTGCGGGCATCGAGAAGGAGACCCACGACCGCTGAAGGCCGGCAAGGTTATCATCTTTTCTGGACGCTGTGTGCGATTCCTCGCTCAGAGTGCCGGTTTCGAGCCCCGCTCCGCGGAGGGCGTGCCTCCGCGGAGCGTCGCTTCGGCGCCTGCTTGGCGCTCAGCTCGCCCAGATTTCCTCGTCCGTCGGCACGGGCCGGTCGGTGATGACCTTGCCGATGCGCGAGACATTCATAAGGTGTTTGAAGTCGAGGTTCTCGGAGATCGAGTTGCCGCCCCATGAGCCGCAACCGAGGGTCGTCGTCGGCGCGAAGCCATTGGTCAGCGAACCGCCAGCCGTGAGCGAGCTCGCTTGGTTGACGACCAGCCGGCTGATCGGCAGTGCGACGCCGGCGTGGCGAATGTTCGTATCGTTTCGCGAGTGCAGGGCGGCGGAATGGCCGGCGCCTTCGACCAGCAGGTTCGCCTTGGCTTTCTCGACGGCCTCTTCGAAACGCTTGTAGCGCAGGATGGCCACGACGGGGCAGAGCTTTTCCTTCGCGAGCACGTCTTCCTCGCCGGCGCCCCGGGCGGGCACGAGAATCAGACGAGTCGTCTCCGGCACGTCGATGCCGACTCTCTTCGCGAGCTCGTACGCCGGCTGGCCGACGACATCCTTATTCAGGTGGCCGTCCGGGAAGACCAGGTCGCGGAGCTTCTGTACCTGCTCCTCGTCGTCGGTGTACCAGACCTTGCCGGTCGCAGCGAATGCCGCAAGAGTCTCTTCGTACTGCTCCTCGGGCGTTAGCACGAACTGCTCGTGGGAGCAAATGATGCCGTTGTCGAATGCGGCGCCCGCCACGATCTTCTCGACGGCGTCTTTAATGTCCACGTCCCGATCGATGATCACCGGCACGTTGCCGGCACCGACGCCGTAGGAGGGCTTACCGGAAGAATACGCGGACTTCACCATCGCGGCGCCGCCCGTGGCGACGACGACATCCACCGAGCTCATCAGCTGCTGCGTTTTCTCTACGGAGCCCTTCTCGACCATCTGGACGAGATGGTCCGGGCCGCCGTGAGATTTGACGATGCGCGAGAATTCCTGCGTCAGCAGCCGCGTGCACTCTTGAGCCTTCGGGTGCGGCGCGAAAATGACGGCGTTGCCGGTCTTCAGCGCGAACATGGCGTTGCACATCGGCGTAACGATCGGGTTGGTTACCGGCGTTACCGAAGCGACGACGCCCATCGGCTTGGCCACGAAGACCAGCTCGTTCTCGGGATCCTCGCCGATGATGCCGCGCGATTTTTTGTCCTTCAGACTGTTCCAGATGACGCGCGCCTTGCCCTTGTTCTTCAGGATTTTGTCGTTGAAATCGCCGATGCCGCTCTCGTCGACGGCCTTGCGCGCCAGCATCTCGGCGTTGTCGTAGACGTACTTGCCGATGTCGCGGACGATGGCGTCCACCTGTTCCTGGGAAAACGACTCGAACGCGGCCTGGGCAGCGCGAGCGTTGGCGATGAGGTCTTGAATTTCGGTATCCGGGGAGGCGGCGCGCTCCGGCATGCTCATGGCGGTTCCCTCGAGTGCGTGAGTCGGAAGTTAGTCGATACGGCAATTATAGCCGTCCGCCGCGGCTGCGAAGCGGCCGGGCGAATCCGGGTCGGAGGCGCCACACGGCGCCTGGCGGCGACCGCGTGGCGAGTCCAATAGGTCTTAAGCGTCTACGCTCCAGCGTTTCTGCTCGAGCAGTTTCTTCACGTGGGCGAGAAAGGCGCCAGAGTAGCCGCCGTCGACTGCCCGGTGGTCAAAAGACTGCGCAAGAATGCCGACTGGCCGAATGGCGATCGAATCGCCTTCGGGCGCTTCGATT
>CAZFJU010000421.1:0-2049 GCA_964518995.1 uncultured Gammaproteobacteria bacterium | reverse complement strand
TGGACCGAGCCCCGCTTCACTCGCGACGTCGACCTCGCAGTTGCCATTCGAGCCGCTCGCCGCGACGGTGCCGATGCGGCGATACGCCGCAGCGGACGAGATTGCCCGCCTCGTTCGCTTTCTGGTCTCGGACGAGTCGAGCTATTCGACCGGCAGCTGCTTCGTCGCGGACGGCGGAATCCTTGCGGCACTGCCGTCGATATGATCGTCGGACCTCCGGAATCACCGCTCGGCGGAAAGTGATCTACGCGCGCGCTCGGCGACTTCCTCCTCCGAGAGCGGGTGCGCCGGATGATGGCTGAGACACAGCGGCGTCCTGATACGGAAAGGCACCGGCTCCCCTTCGCTCGAGAAATAGAACTGCCCTCGCTCTAAAGCCGCGATGTCGGTTATCGATGCGCCCTTTGCCTGGCCCAGCTCCTTGATGGCGGAGATCGCGGCAGGCGAATTCATCTTGCCGTACAAATGGGTCGTGCAGTTGCTGATCACGGAGTGATGCAGACCCTTGGGTTGCTGTGTCGCCAGCACCATCCCCAAGCCGTATTTCCGCGCTTGAGCAATCAGCGACATCGTGCTCTCGGAGCACGGTGTCGAGCGCTGGGACGGCACGAAGTTCTGCGCCTCATCCATGACCAGCAGACCGTTGATCGGCCGATCGACAGGCGCAGGGTTTCGCTTGAGCCACGAAAACAGCGCCATCTGCAGCTTGTTGACGAAGACCTGCTTGTCTTCGTCGCTCTGAAGCCCCGAGAAGTTGATCACCGATACGGCAGTGCGGCCGGCTTGGCTCGCGGAGAGTAGCGATCCGGGATCGAGCGCGGTGACATCGTCACGGAGCAGTGGGTTCTTTGCGATAGACGCTCGCAGATGATCTGCCATGTCGGCTGCCATCCTGCCGGCGTTCTGGATATCGCTAATGCCCGCAGGCAGGTCGGAGAGCAATGCGATGAAGTCATCCAGCTTCTTTCCGCCCTGCGCGGCGAACTTGCGCAGAGATTCGACGAGCAGCCCTTGCTTCAACAGGCCCCTCGCCCCGGAGGCGCCGATCAGCTGCCCGAGCGTTGCTGCCGCCATATCGATCGCACGCGCGGCCTCATCGGGCTCGCTCTGAAGGGCGGAGAAGTCGGGCATGGTCGGCAGCGACAAAGGTCGTCCTGACGCGAGCCGCGGCGTCCAGATGTTGACCTCGGCCTTCGCGAAGTAGTCATCGGCACGCGCCTCGTCACTTTGCCACCAGCCCGGAGGCGGCTCCGGCCAGCGATCGCCGAGCCGAGCAAGATCGTTGTTCGGATCGAGTACGATCGACGGGATTCTGCAACGAACGGCCTCTTCGATGATTCTGCGTATGAGCACCGTTTTCCCCGACCCCGAGCCCGCGAGGATCGCGACGTGCTTGGGCAAGGCGGCGATGCGGATCGCTACCGGGCGGCCGTCCCGTTCGGATTCGCCGATCGTGAGCTCCTCGGCGATTTGACGGGAGTGCCCGGCAGCACCGGTATTGGCCTTCGTCTTGGTTGTGCTCGGAGGCGACGATTCCTCTCCGATCTCTGAAGCGGGCTCGTTTCCGGCTTCACTGTCGCCGGGATCGTGCGACGGACTCGCAGGCCCGTGATGCAAGAGCCCCTGGAACAACTTCAGTCTCGAAAGGGGACGCTCCGCGACCAACCACTTCTCGAAGCCTGGAGGCCTCTCGTGGTAGAGCCGCCGGATTGCGTGCATGAGCCGCAAGTCCTCGTCGGCGAGCGAGAGGATCCTACCGCCGCCCTGCTCGACCGTATCCATCAGCTGCCGCGTGACGGGCCCGGCCGACCATTCGGCGCCCCGAATGACCGTCAGAGAGCGGGCCAGGTTCAGCGCCGGGTCGATGCCGGAAGACGTGATTGCGGCTTTGAGCCGGGCCGTGATCGCGCGCGCGTGGGTATGGGAGATCGCGCGGAAGCACTCGTGTATTTCGCGCTCGCCATCGGCGTGGAGGATATGGCGTGCGCGGGCATGCAGGGAGGGCCGCCGTCCCTCGAAGTCCGACTCGACCACGAGGCTCTGATCACT
>CAZFJU010000420.1:0-2066 GCA_964518995.1 uncultured Gammaproteobacteria bacterium | reverse complement strand
AAGCGCATCACCAACCGCTATGAGTCGGGCGTGCTCACCGGCAAGAGCCCGCACTGGGGCGGCTCGCTCGTGCGCAAGGAGGCCACGGGCTACGGCGTCGTCTACTTCGTAGACGAAATGCTGAAGGCTCGCAATGAGTCGATCGAAGGCAAGCGCTGCGTCGTTTCCGGCTCGGGCAACGTTGCGATCTATGCGATGGAGAAGCTCATGACGCTCGGCGCGAAGCCGATCGCATGCTCGGACTCGAGCGGCGTGCTGCATGATCCGCACGGCATCGAGCTGGAGACCGTAAAGCGGATCAAGGAAATCGAGCGCGGCCGCATCAGCGCCTACGTCGAGGCGCACCCGCACGCGAAGTATCTGGCCGCCGGCAACATCTGGAGCGTGCCGTGCGACGTGGCGCTGCCTTGCGCAACTCAGAACGAGCTGGACGACATCTCGGCGCGGGCGCTCGTCGCGAACGGCTGCATTGCCGTCGGCGAAGGCGCGAACATGCCGACGACGCCGGCCGGCATCCGGGTGCTGCTCGAGGCCGGCATCGCCTACGGCCCCGGCAAGGCCGCGAATGCGGGCGGAGTGGCGACATCGGCGCTCGAGATGCAGCAGAACGCAAGCCGCGATGCGTGGACGTTCGAGTACACGGAGATGCGCCTGCGCGAGATCATGCAGAACATCCATCACAACTGTCATCGAACCGCCGAAGAGTTCGACTGCCCGGGGAACTACGTCGTCGGTGCCAACATCCTCGGCTTTCTCCGTGTCGCGGAGGCAATGCTCGCATTCGGGCTGATATGAGTCTGCTGCCGGCCGTCGGGGGCGCCTCGCGTGCAATGAGAATGACCGAAATCACATCATGCTGCTGACCCTGATCGTCGTCCTGCCCTTCTTGGGCAGCATCGTCGCGGCATTCATGCCGGCGTCGGCACGCAATGCCGCCGCGTCGTGGGCGGCGGTCGTGACGCTCGCCTGCACGATTGCCGTGCTGCTGCTCTATCCGTCCGTGCAGGGCGGCGGCGTCGAAACAGTGCGCTTCGAATGGCTGCCGCAGTTCGGTCTCGATGTCTATTTCCGGATGGACGGGTTCGCGTGGCTGTTCGCGCTGCTCGTCTCGTTCATGGGCGCGCTGGTCGTGCTGTACGCGCGCTATTACATGTCGCCGGAGGACCCGGTCCCGCGCTTTTTCTCGTTCTTGCTGGCGTTCATGGGCGCGATGCTCGGCATCGTGCTGTCCGGCAATTTGATCCAGCTCGTCGTCTTCTGGGAGTTGACGAGCTTCACGTCGTTCATGCTGATCGCGTACTGGTACCACTTGCCGGACGCGCGGCGGTCGGCGCGGATGTCATTGATCGTCACCGTGACGGGCGGGCTATGCCTTCTGCTCGGCGTGCTGATGCTGGGCTCGATCGTCGGAAGCTATGACCTCGACGACGTGCTCGTCGCCGGAGACATTATCCGCGCGCATTCGTGGTACGACGCGACCCTGATCCTGATCGCGCTCGGAGCGCTGACGAAAAGCGCCCAGTTCCCGTTCCACTTTTGGCTTCCGCAGGCCATGTCGGCGCCGACGCCGGTGTCGGCCTATCTGCACTCCGCCACGATGGTTAAGGCGGGCGTCTTCTTGCTCGCCCGGCTGTGGCCGGCGCTGTACGGCACCGAGCTCTGGTTCTGGCTGATCACCGGCGCCGGGGCGCTTTCGCTGCTGGTCGGCGCGTTCTCGGCCACGTTTCAACGTGACACGAAGGGTGTGCTCGCCTACTCCACGATCAGCCACCTCGGGCTGATCACGATGCTGATCGGCATGAACAGCGAGCTCGCGCTGGTCGCGGCCGTGTTCCACATGCTGAACCATGCGACCTTCAAGGCCTCGCTGTTCATGGCCGCAGGCATCGTTCAGCACGAGACCGGGACGCGCGACATGAATCGGCTCGGCGGGCTGGTGCACGCCATGCCGATCACGGCCACGGTCGCCACCGTCGCGGCGGCCGCGATGGCCGGCGTGCCGCTGCTGAACGGGTTTCTGTCCAAGGAGATGTTCTTCGCCGAAGCGATCATCGTCGGCGGCGCGA
>CAZFJU010000419.1:0-2070 GCA_964518995.1 uncultured Gammaproteobacteria bacterium | reverse complement strand
TGGCGGAGAGGGAGGGATTCGAACCCTCGAAGGGCGTTTTGTGCCCTTACTCCCTTAGCAGGGGAGCGCTTTCGACCACTCAGCCACCTCTCCGTAAATGCTTCGGCCGCCGAAGATCGCGCGAAGCAGCGATTCTAGTGCACCTCGCCGTAAATAACGAACCCTTTCGCAAATCAATTCGCGACGTCGAGGTGCAGACCTCTGCGAAGCCGGCGCTGAGCCGGCTGCGAGGCTCGTGATCGCGTGGCGCCGAGCGGATAGCGAGCGACAGCTACCTCACGGCGCCCACAGCATGCGGCTGGCGGGTTTCCTCATCTGCCTGCTCGCGCTTGATGCGCTCGTAGATCTCTTCGCGGTGCACGGCGACTTCTCTGGGAGCGTTCACGCCCAGGCGCACTTGATTTCCTTTTACGCCCAGGACAGTAACGGTGACGTCGTTCCCGATGACCACCGTCTCCCCCACTCGCCGGGTCAAGATCAGCATAGCCAAACTCCTTCTTGGTCTCGCTGCCGATTCCTCGGTCGCACTCCTGTACGACGCGGTTATCGAGGCACCAGCAGCCGCCCGTCAGTCCGAGGCCAACGAGCGCGCCGGTGATTTCACGCACCGCGCCTCCCCTCAAACATCCGCGGCTAAGGCCGGCCTGTTATCATTTTTGCAATTCTGGCCGGTCCCCCGATCGGCCGCCCTGGCGCGACGGCTCGACGCCCCCATGGTAATGCATTTCTTGGGGTTGTCACCGTTTTTGCGATGGCTTTCGCAGATTTTCAGATTAGCGCGACATTCCCGCGATTTGGCTGTTGACGGAGGCGAGCGCCTCATCGAGCCGATCCGGGCGGTTTCCGCCCGCCTGCGCGAAGTCCGGCCGGCCGCCGCCCTTGCCGCCGACCTGCTCCGCGATCGCGCGAATCAACTCTCCGGCGGGGATTCGCCCAAGCAGATCTTTGGTGACTCCGGCGACCAGGCGCACCTTGTCACTCTCGGCGGAGCCGAGCACGACGACGCCGGAGCCGAGCCGATCCTTCAGCCGGTCCACCGTGTCGCGCAACGCCTTGTTGTCCACACCGTCGATCCGCGCAACGAGCACTTTGATCCCGTCGATCTCGGTCGCCTCGTCGAGCAGATCGCGCTGGCCGCCGCCAGACGCGAGCTTCGCCTTGAGCTGCTGGATCTCGCGCTCGAGCGAGCGGCTCCGCTCGATCAGCTGCTGAACCTTGTCGACGACCTCTTCGC
This sequence comes from uncultured Gammaproteobacteria bacterium, assembly GCA_964518995.1. Classification (GTDB taxonomy): domain Bacteria; phylum Pseudomonadota; class Gammaproteobacteria; order Steroidobacterales; family Rariloculaceae; genus ZC4RG20. The sequence goes on along the minus strand of CAZFJU010000419.1, from coordinate 836 downwards.
GCCCGCCGCGGACGAGGCCGGCGACCCCGCGAAGCAGCCGCTCGTTAGCCGCAACGAAGTCGAGTGCCCCCTGCCCTGTGACCGCCTCGATACGGCGCACGCCCGCCGCGACACCGCTCTCGGCGAGGATCTTGAACATGCCGATATCGCCGGAGCGGTGCACATGCGTGCCGCCGCAGAGCTCGGTCGAAAATTCTCCGAGCCGCAGCACCCGCACCCGGTCGCCGTACTTATCGCCGAAGAACGCAATGGCGCCGGCCGCGATCGCCTCGTCATAGGGCATCTCGTGGATCTCGGCGTCCACATTACGGCGGATCTCGTCGTTGACCATCTTCTCGACGCGGGCCAGCTCCTCCGGTTTCATCGCCTCGTAATGCGAAAAATCGAAGCGCAGGCGATCCGGCGCGACTAGCGAGCCCTTCTGCTGCACATGATCACCGAGCACCCTGCGGAGGGCCGCGTGCAGCAGATGGGTCGCGGAATGATTCAGCCGGATCGCCTGGCGACGCTCGCCATCGACCGCCGCACGCAGCGCGTCCCCAACCTCGACGCGGCCCCGGCTCACTGCGCCGACGTGACCGTAGGCGGCACCGAGTTTGTGGGTATCCGCAACGCTGAACTCGCCCTCCGCACCGCTCAGCTCGCCCGTATCGCCGACCTGGCCGCCGCTTTCCGCGTAGAACGGCGTGCGGTCGAGCACGACGGTGCCGCGCGCGCCTTCGTCGAGCCGCTCGACCGGATGACCGTCCGCGTCGTAGAGCGCGGTGACCTCGCCGTCGCGCTCGAGCGTCTCGTAGCCGTGGAACTCGGTCGGCTGAATCGCCGTACCGCTGCCC
>CAZFJU010000418.1:0-2087 GCA_964518995.1 uncultured Gammaproteobacteria bacterium | reverse complement strand
TCGCATCCTCCATGCCGCGGGTTTCGTTCGGGCCGGCCGGAAAAATGACTCGCTCTGCGAGTTGCGAGTCCGCCGGGAACGTTGTCACATAATTGGACGATGCCAAGGCCCTGATGATCTTGGCCGTCTCGAACCAGATCGCGTGGGGCGTCCCTTGCGCTTCGAGCGCGCCCAGGGAGTCCTCCAGCTCGTCCGGCGTGAACGTACCGCCGAGCCGGTCAAGCACGCTCGACGACAGCTCATTGATCGCGCCGAGCTCGACCAGCTTGGTGGTGAAGTGAGCTTTGTCGAACCGGCCGTGCGGAGTCCGCCGGCCGCCGACGAGGCGCGTTCCCGGCGCATCGAGGGTCATGCCCCCGGTTGCGTCGAGCACCCCGGAACGAAACTCGATCGAGGATAGGTGCCCTTCGCCGACAGCTCGCAAGCTCATCACGAATCGAATCGACCCGCTAGCAACGCCGCTCTGGTCCGGCGCGCGCACGATCGACGGGTTGAACAGCGCGGCCGCCTCGACGGAGTACTCGTGCGTGAAATAAGCACCGATCAACAGGCGGCGCTCCGCAGACGGTCGAGCAGCGTCCGGAACGTGGTGCGCCACCATTTCGAACTGCCGCGCCAGCACGTCGGTGAAGCGATGATGGCGATGCTCGAAACGCTCCAAGATCTCGCTATTCAATGCCGCCACCTGAGACTCCGGGATGGCAAGGATCCGCTGCATAAGCAGATGCGCACGCGAGGGTCCCGGCAGCAGAGTCTCCTCGCCAGGCAGGTACGGCTTGGTCAGCACGCGCCGGGCGTCCGGCAGTAGCCGGTGCCTGCTACGCCTGATGTCGATCATATTGCCGGTCGGCTTCGAGTCTCTGGGCGGTGCCGTCGTGATGGAGCCCTTCCGCTCCAGGCTCGATCTCGTCGCCCGCAAGTTCGAGCATCTTCAGCAGCGACAGCAGGAAGCAGATTGTGCTCTCTGCACCCTGGTTCTGATTGACGTGGTCCACGCCCATTCCGTCCCGACACCCGCGCGTCGTGAAGTCGTACAAAGGCACGCTCAGCCGATTGGCGCCGAGGAACCATGCGAAGGCTCCACGCATGCGCCGCAGGTAATGCCGGTCCTGCGTAACGGCGTACGCGCCGCAGAAGGCAAGCACGAAGGCAGCAGCATCGATGGCCTGCTCGTCGGCGCACGCCTTCTCACCGCCGCGGCTGTGCCAACCGGTGTTTCCCACGAGATGCAGCCGCTCGCCATCGAAGCAAATCTCTTCCAGAAACTCGAGGGATTCCCGCGCCGCGCGCAAACTTGCGCGCTCACCTGTCACGCCGTACGCAGCGAAGAGCGCGAGCGGCAAGATGGCATTGTCATAGGTGAGCGTCGGTTCGAACCATCGCCAGTCGGCCGTCGCGTTGTCTCTGTAGCGCGCCGTCAAATCGACGACCAGCCTGTCGAGTATATCGCGTACTGCGGTCGCGCCGGGATCCGCCGCGAGGAAGCTCACGAGACCGAGAATCGCCGACGCGCTGCCGCGGGGCCCGAGACCCTGCGCGTGAGGCAGTGCACGTGTCAACATGTCGCGCGCCAGCAGTCGGCAGCCCTCATCTTCCGCGAGGTCCGCCGTGACACCCAGCGCCCAGATTGCCCGACCGATGCAATCATCGGACGGTGCGGCGGTATCCAACGCTCGTTCGTAACTCATGAAGTTGCAGAAGGTTCCGTCTTCGGTCTGGGAGCCGAGCATATAGCTCAGATAAGTGGTGACCAACGCGCGCGTCTCGACCGACCCGTGCACACGGTCGGCCTGCACCGCCACGATCAGCGCTCGTGCGTTGTCGTCGACGCAGTAGCCGCTGCGACGTGCCGGCACGTTGTACGTCGCGTGCTGAATGATGCCGGTATCGTCGGTGAGACGCCGCAGATGATCGAGGGAAAGCTCAGGAAGGGCGCTGGCGACCGCGGACTCGCGTACTGCAACAGCGGCGCGTCGCTGCGCGGGAACCTGCGGTGCGTCTTGGATCACGTTCGCATAACGGTCTCCGATGCTCGGCCACGCCATCGGACCCGCGAAAGAGCGAGCAGCCTCGCGCACACGCCGCAG
>CAZFJU010000417.1:0-2100 GCA_964518995.1 uncultured Gammaproteobacteria bacterium | reverse complement strand
GGCTTGCCGTGGCCGGCGAAGGCGACGTTCGCATCGACCGGCTCGCCGGCTATCGCAGCCCGAAAGGGCTGGCGTTGGTGCTGGCGACGGGCGCCGTGCTGATCGCGGGGCCCGTCCTGTCGCCGCGCGCGGTCGATGCGGGCGACGCCGAGTTTGCCGAGCTGCGCTTGCCGCAGATGCCGGGGTGCGATGCGCCGCTGCCCTGGTCGATGGGCTGGCAGCCTACGATGGAAGCGCCGCACTTCACCGGCTCCGCGGCTTACGCGTGCTCCGGCACGCTCGTCAACGCCTTCGTCGCGGGCTACCGGAGCAATCACGAAGGCAGCGAGCTGATCAGCTCCCGCAATCAAATCGTTCCAAATGCGTTGCGCCGCGGCAGCGCCAGCATCCAAAGCTTCGAGGCCGCCGATGGAGAATCGATCTCGGTCGCCGAGCTGCTCATCCGAGGCACATCGAGCGACCTGATCGTCTGGTATTGGTACGGCGTCGGCGAGAGGACGGCGATCCGCCCCGCCGCAGTCAAGGTGTTGCAGGCTTACCATCAGATCCTGCAAGGCCACGCGGGCGGCATGCTCTACGTGCTCGCCGCCGAGGCGGAGCCTGCCGCCGCGCACGATCGCTCGCAGCTCGCGGCCGTGGCCCGGCATCTCTCCGAAGCCGTCCGGTATTCGAGCGCCGGCCCCGAGCACCGGACCGCCGGGCACTAAATGAATATCGCCGCGCGTCGCTCCAAAGCTTCCGCCGCTGACGAGGCCGAGCAGCGGCCGCTGATCGCGCATGTGCTGTTTCGCTTCGACTACGGCGGGCTCGAGAACGGCATCGTAAACCTGATCAACGGGTTGGACGACGCCGAGTTTCGCCACGTCGTCGTCGCGCTCACCGAATCGACCTCGTTTCGCGAGCGCTTGCGCGACGGCATCGAGGTCTTCGAGCTGCACAAGCGGCCGGGTAAGGATTTCCCGGCGTATGGGCGTTTGTTTCGACTGCTTCGCCGTCTTCGGCCGGCAATCGTGCATACGCGGAACTTCGGCACGCTCGATTGCACGTTGATCGCCCTCCTGGCCGGGGTGCCCGTGCGCATTCACGGCGAGCATGGCTGGGATATCTTCGACCCGGACGGGCGTGTGCCGAAATACCGGCTCATGCGGCGCGCATTGTCGCCGCTCGTGCACGGCTTCGTTACGGTATCGAAGGACTTGCGCACCTGGCTCAGCGCCGTGGTCGGCATTCCGCCGGCAAAGATCACCTGGATCTGCAACGGCGTGAATACCGCGAAGTTCCGGCCGCGCGCGGCGGAAGACCCTGCGGCGCTGCCGGCAGGTTTTCGCGACGGCGCGTGTGTCATTGGCACGGTCACGCGCTTTTCGGCGATCAAGGATCCGTTGAATCTCGTCGAGGCCTTCATCCGGCTGCGCTCGCGACCGGATATCGATGTGCCGCTTCGCCTCGTGATGATCGGCGACGGCGAGCTTCGCGACGCGGCGCTGGCCAAGCTGCGCGATGCCGGCCTTGCGGACGCGGCGTGGCTGCCGGGCAGCCGTGAGGACATCCCGCAACTGCTCCGCGAGCTCGATGTGTTCGTGCTCGGCTCGCTGCGCGAGGGGATCTCGAACACGATACTCGAAGCCATGGCGAGCGGCGTGCCGGTCGTGGCGACGGCGACAGGCGGAAGCGTGGAGCTGATCGACGCCGGCCGCACCGGGCAACTCGTGGCGCCCGGCGATGCGGAAGCGCTGGCCGACGCGATTGCCGGATACGCGCTCGACCCCGAGCTCGGGCGCCGACATGGCCGTGCGGCGCGGCACGACGCCGAGACGCGGTTCTCGCTCGCGACGATGATTGCTCACTACCGGCGGCTGTACCAACGCTCGCTGTCACCCTCTCGGAGTCGAATATGTGCGGAATCACCGGAGTAGTCGATCTTCGCGGCCGAAGAGCGGTCGATCGACAGCTCCTGCGCGCGATGAACGACTCGCTGCTGCACCGCGGGCCGGACGGCGACGGTTTCCATTTCGAGCCGGGCGTCGGCTTCGGCCACAGGCGCCTATCGATCATCGATCTCGAAGGCGGTAAGCAGCCGCTGTACAACGAAGACGAGAC
>CAZFJU010000416.1:0-2107 GCA_964518995.1 uncultured Gammaproteobacteria bacterium | reverse complement strand
CTGCAGCGCGGCGAGGACGAAAAGCTCGCTCGAAATATAGGCATCGCCGCGCTGCTGCGCGAGCTTGTCCATGACGTTGAGGTGCTTGCCGAGGTCGTTCGAGAGATGGACCTCGCCCGCCGCGCCGCCTTGCACAGTCGGCAGCCGGTCGAGCGCCTCGCCGAGCGACGAGCGCAGCCGGTTCATGTTCACGCCGGCCTTGGCTAGCACGCCGCGAATCGTGCCGCCCTCCTGCTCGAGGAGCGCGGCCATCAGATGAACCGGCTCGATGAACTGATGATCGCGTCCGACCGCCATCGACTGCGCGTCGGAAAGCGCGAGCTGAAATTTGCTGGTTAGTTTGTCCATCCGCATAAGGAGGCGCTCCCAATAGATACCGGGCTTGGCTCTGCAAGCCTCGGCTACATGATCGTTGCTCCATGAGATGGGGCCCACGCCCCGGATATCAACCGGGCCGGCCACGAGGGGGCGGCCGCGACGCTCAGCGCGCAGTCGCGCTCTGACGCAAGCCTCAGGTCCGACGCGGGCGCTTCTCAGGTCCGACGCGGGCGCCGCGGGCGCTTCAAGCGCCCATGCCGGCGAGCGGGCGGCGGTCAGTCGATCCAGATCATCGACGCCATGCGTCCGCACGGGGCGGCACGGCGGTGCGAGAAGAAGCGCTCGGTCTCGATAAAGGTGCAGTGCTCACCGCCGTACACCGCGCTGACGCCGGCACGTTGCAGGCTCTCTGTCGCGAGCGCGTAGAGATCGGCGTGCCAGCGTCCGCGAGCGTTGCGCGCGAACGCGCGCTCGACGCCGAAACCCTGCGCGGCAAACGCCGCCCGGACCTCGTCGCCGACTTCGAAGGCTCGCGGGCCGATCGCGGGGCCGAGCCACGCAAGCACGTTTTCGCCCCGCTCGCCGAGTGCGGCGAGGGTCGCCGGCAGCACACCCGCCGCAAGGCCGCGCCAGCCCGCGTGCGCGACGCCGACGCGGCGCCCCGCGCGGTCCGTCATCAGCACCGGAACGCAATCAGCCGTGACCACGACGCAGACGACGCCGCGCCGGGACGTGACCGCGGCGTCGGCGGGCACGGCGCCGGCGGGCCCGGCGGCATCCAGATCGAGCACGTTCGTGCCGTGCACCTGCTCGAGCCAGCACGGCTCCGACGGCACGCGCAGTGCCGCCATCACCCGTCGGCGGTTCTCCGCCACTCGGGCCGGGTCGTCGCCGACGTGCGCGCCGAGATTGAGACTCGCATAGCTTCCTGCGCTGACGCCGCCGGTGCGCAAGGTCGACGCGGCCCGCACGCCGACCGGCGCGGGCCAGCTCGGCACGATCGCGATCTGCTTCACCGCCCCGCCGCTCATCGCGATCCGCGTCTCGGGCCGCCGCTCATCGCGGCGCAGCGGCCGCGTCGTCGCGCAAAGCCGCGAGCAGCGCTTCGATGTCGTCCGGCAGCGGGCTTTCGACCCGTACGATTTCGCCCGTCAATGGATGCGCGAGCTCGAGCCGCACCGCATGCAGCGCCTGGCGCGGGAAGCGCTCGAGCGCCGCGCGCAGACGATCCGTCGGCTGACGTGGGAAACGCGGCCGTCCGCCGTACAGCGGATCACCGACGAGCGGCGCCCGCAGGCTCGCCATATGCACGCGGATCTGATGGGTACGGCCGGTCTCAAGCTCGACCTCGACATGACTGTGGGCGCGAAAACGCTCGACGATCCGATAGCGCGTCACGGCCGGCCGGCCATGGTCGACGATCGCCATCCGTAATCGGTCGCGCGGATGGCGCCCGATCGGCGCGTCGATCGTGCCGCCGCCCGTCAGCACGCTCTGGGTCACGGCCCGGTAGGTTCGATGGATCTCGCGCCGTTCGAGGCACGCGGAGAGCCGATGCTGCGCCTCGAGCGAGCGCGCGACGATCAACAGGCCGCTGGTGTCTTTATCCAGACGATGGATCAAGCCCGCGCGCGGCAGCGCCGCAAGCTGCGGATCGAAATGAAGCAGCGCATTCTGCAGCGTGCCGGTGGCATTGCCGGCGCCGGGATGGACGACGAGCCCGGCGGGCTTATCGATGACCAGCAGCGCATCGTCCTGATAGCGGATCGTCAACGGGATCGGCTCGGAA
>CAZFJU010000415.1:0-2120 GCA_964518995.1 uncultured Gammaproteobacteria bacterium | reverse complement strand
GCAGTGGCTGCGGCAGGCCAACGACGTGATTCACAATCGCGAGGAAAACCTGCCGGAAGTCGGCCGCTATAACGCGGGCCAGAAAGTGCTGTTCTTCGCGCTCGTGGTGTGCACGGCGGGCCTGCTGCTCACCGGCATTGCGATGTGGCGGCCGTGGCTCGCAGCGCTTTTCCCGATCGGCGCGGTGCGGGCGGCTTCGCTGCTGCATGCCTTCTTTGCCGCGGTGATGATTTGTCTGATCATCGTGCATATCTACGCGGCCTTCTGGGTCAAGGGCTCGATGCACGCCATGTTGCGCGGCACGGTGTCGCGCGGCTGGGCTTGGAAGCATCACCGCGCCTGGTTGCGTGAGGTGGAACGGGAAGGTCGCGGCTAGCCGCGCTTTCCGCTTTGGCATAACCTGCCCTGTGCACGTGCGCGGCGTCGCGCCGCGCGTCCCTGCGCTCTTCAAGGAGGCCACGTGCAGCGCATCCTGCCGCGAGGCGAAATCGAATCGCTCGACCGCACCCGTATCCCGCGCGTGCGGCTGCCGCAGCGGGCGCGGGTGTTCGCCGACCGTGCCGTGCGAATGCGCGCGCTGGCGGAATCGAGCCGTGTGGCCAGCTATCTCGCGCTGATGGCGCACGTCGCCGACGCTCAGCAGCGCGCACTGAACGGGCTCGTGCCGCCGCTGCCCGATGCGGAGCTGCTGGCGCGCGCGAAGGCCCATGCCATGCCGCCGCTGCTGGCCGCGAATACCCCGCGCGACCCGGTCTGGCGGTCGCTGCTCAGGCAGCTGGTGACTGAGGTCGCCGCCGCCGAGCACACACCGCCCGAGGCTGTTGAGGTCTGCGCATCGCTCGGGCAGACCCTCGAGATATCGCCGCACGCCATCGAGGACCTGGCCGACGCGCTGCTCACGGGGGCTTCGCAGCCCATCGATCTCGCGGCTGCTCCGTTCGTGATGGCGGCGCTGCAGGTGCACTGGACCGGCATGGCGGCCGCGTTCGAGCCGGACGACGTCCCCGCGGGGCCGTTTGGAGTCTGTCCGCTATGCGGCAGCGCGCCGGTCGCGAGCGTAGTGCGGATCGGCGGCGCCTATGATGGGCACCGTTATCTGTGTTGCCCGTTGTGCAGCTGCGAGGCGCACCTGGTGCGGGTCACATGTTCCTACTGCTCGCAGACGCAAGGCATCGCCTACCATGCGATCGACGGCGGCTCGGCCGCGATCAAGGCCGAGTCGTGCGATGGCTGCCGGCGCTATCGAAAGATTTTTTATCAGGAGAAGGATCCGCAGGTGGAGCCGGTGGCCGACGATTTGGCCAGCGTCGTTCTCGACGTGCTGATGGGCGAAGCGGGTTATCGACGCGGCACGGGAAACCCGCTGCTGTGGCAGGACGGCGAGGACTGAACGAGTGACTGCGCGGTCCGGCGGGAGCTACGACAACCCGGCCGAGCCGAGCGACATCCCATCGCTCGACCGCGTGCTGAACAGCGCGGCGCTGAGTACGTTGCTCGCAGAGCACGGCGCCACCCGCGTCACCGCGGCGCTGCGCACGCAGCTCGATCAGCTGCGGCGCGCGGCGCTCGCCGGCGAGCTGCAGCACGAGTCGCTGCGAGCGGAAGCTTTGGCCGCGGACTTGGCCGAATCGCTGCAGCAGAATTCCGAGCCGCGTCTGCGCACGGTGTTCAATCTGACCGGCACGGTGCTGCACACCAACCTCGGCCGCGCGCTTCTGCCGGACGAGGCGGTGCAGGCGGTGATGCGGGCGCTGACTGCGCCGGTCGCGCTGGAATTCGACCTCGAGCGCGGCACCCGCGGCGATCGCGACGCGCTGATCGAAGACCTGTTGTGCGAGCTGACCGGCGCCGAGGCCGCCACCGTGGTCAACAACAACGCGGCCGCCGTGTTGCTGATGCTGAACACGCTCGCGAGTCGTCGCGAGGTCATCGTATCGCGCGGCGAGCTGGTGGAGATCGGCGGCGCATTCCGCATTCCCGACATCATGAAGCGGGCCGGAGCGCGGCTCGTGGAAGTCGGCACAACGAACCGTACTCATCCGCACGACTACGAAGACGCGATCGGGACGCGAACCGCGATGCTGATGAAGGTTCACTGCAGCAACGACTCGGTGACCGGC
>CAZFJU010000414.1:0-2136 GCA_964518995.1 uncultured Gammaproteobacteria bacterium | reverse complement strand
GCGTCGGCACCGGGCAGTACTCCACTGCAATGCCGTGACGCCGCTCGCTGGCTTCGACACTGCGCGCGCGGCCCGGGCCGGTCGGCCGCAGCGCGAGCACCTGAGCATCGGCGCCGGCGGCGACGAGCTGCCGCAGCCGCTCCTCCACGAAAATCCCGTGGCGCGGCCGCGCCGCACTGGGGTAAAGGTTCGTCACGGTGAGCAGCTGCACGGCGGCGATCGTCAGAGGCTCGCGGCTTCGAGGCGCTCGCCGTACGCCGGTGCGGGCTGCGCGGCACGAGACAAAAACCCTTCGAACATCAGCAGCGCCCAGAGCACCGCGCTGTAATTGCGGCGGCCGGAACGATGATCGGCGCCGATCTTCTTGAGCGCGAGCGGATCGAAAAGACCCGACTCCACCAGCGTCCTGCTTTCGAGCGCGCTCGTCATACGCTCCTCGAGCGCGCCGCGAAACCACATATCCAACGGCACGGCAAAACCCATCTTGTCGCGGTACAGCACTTCTCTCGGCAACAGCGGCGTCAGCGCCTGCTTCAAGACCGCCTTGCCCTCGCCGCGCCGCAGCTTCATGCCCGAAGGCAGACCGGCCGCCCACTCGACGAATCGATAGTCGAGGAACGGCACCCGCACCTCGAGGCTATGCGCCATGCTGGCCCGGTCGACCTTGGTCAGAATATCGCCGGGCAGATAGGTTTGATAGTCGAGATACTGAACCATCGCCATCGGGTCGCGGAACGTCTTGCCGGCCAGATGGCCGCGAAACACCTCGGTGGCCCGGTAGCCCGCCAGCTGCTGGTGCATATCCGCCGAGAACAGCTTACGACGCTCCTCGTCCGCGAAGATCGAGACGCCATGAAGATAGGCGTCTGCAGGATCCCGCGCGAGCGCTTGGAAAGTGGTCTTGCCGCGCAGCACGCGCGGCGCCCAATCGAGCTTCGGATAGTAGCGGCCGAGCAGGCCGAACAGCGGCCGGCGTACGACGTCGGGCACCATCGACCGCATGGCCTGCTCCATCGCGAACAGGCGGTAGCGGCGGTAACCGAGGAAATTCTCGTCGCCGCCGTCGCCCGAAAGCGCAACGGTGACATGCCGGCGCGCGAGCTCGCACACGCGGTACGTGGGGATCGCCGAGCTGTCGGCGAACGGCTCGTCGTACAAGTCCACGAGTTTCTCGAGCAGCGCGTAGTCGGACGCTTCGACCGTCTCGGCTTTGTGGTCGGTGCCCTTCGCGCGCGCAACCAGCGCCGCATAGCTCGATTCGTCGTAGCGCTTCTCTTTGAAGCCGATCGAGCACGTGAGCAGATGATCGGTGCCGAGCTCGCGCATCATCGCGACGACCGCGCTCGAATCGATGCCGCCGGACAAGAACGCGCCGAGCGGGACGTCCGAGACCAGCCGGAGGCGCACGGCTTCCATGAGCCGCTCGCGCAGCTCCTCTTCCGCTTGCGGCCACTCGGCGCGCTCGAGCGCGTGATCGTGATCGAGCGGAACGGACCAGTAGCGGCGGTCGGTCAGCTCGGAACGGCCGCGCTGCGCGAGCAGATAGTGGCCGGGCGCAAGTTTTTTTACGTGGGCATAGATCGTCTTTGGATCCGGCACATAGCCGAAGCAGAAGTAGTCCTCGACCGCGCTCGGGTCGATCCGCCGATCGAGCTGCGGATGCACGAGCAACGCCTTGAGCTCGGAGCCGAACACGAGCTCGCCGTCCGGCAGTTGGGCGTAGTAGAGCGGCTTGACGCCGAGCCGGTCGCGCGCAAGAAAAAGCTGCTGCGTGTTCCGGTCCCACAGCGCGAACGCGAACATGCCGTTGAAGCGCTCGAGGCAGCTCACGCCCCACTCCTCCCACGCATGCACGATCACTTCGGTGTCGCAGCGGGTGCGGAATGTGTGGCCGCGCGCGGCTAGCTCCGCAGCCACCTCTTCGAAGTTGTAGATCTCGCCGTTATACGTGACGACGACGGTCTCGTCTTCGTTGTACAGCGGCTGCTTACCGCCTGCGAGATCGATGATCGATAGGCGCCTGTGCCCGAAGCCGACGCCTGGCTCGAAATGAAAACCGTCGCCGTCCGGCCCGCGGTGCAGCAGCGAGTCGTTCATCGCGTGCAGGAGCTGTCGATCGACCGCTCTTCGGTCGCG
>CAZFJU010000413.1:0-2140 GCA_964518995.1 uncultured Gammaproteobacteria bacterium | reverse complement strand
GCCGCACGCGGATCGGCTCGAGGTGCCCGACCAGACACGACGAAGGCTTCAAGAAAAACGCCGGATGATCCGGAGCGCTGATCTTGCGCTCGTTGCTCGCCGCGTTGTTCATCGCGACCGCGCAGATTTTGCCGGGGCGCACGGGGGGCAGCCAGGTGACGTCATCGACCGGCAGCGTCCGGAGGCTCTCGGGTGCCGCGCGCGCCTGCTCGAGCGCGTTGCGGAGCGCCACCATGCGGGCGGGCGACAGCGCGATCACGTCGGCCATGTCGCGGATCTGCTCGCTGCGCGCGGGATCATGGTGCTCCGCGTCGGCGCCGCTCGTCTTTGCGAGCCGCGCGAGCTCGTCGATCGGGATGAGCCGGCCGGCGTCGAGCTCGGCGGCGACCCGCTCGGCGCCGCCATGGCGGATGTTTGCGAGCTTCATCGGGTCTGCGTGCGCCGAGTGGCGGTTAGGGTATTCGTTGCCATGCGTACCTCCCTGGTTTCGTCGCACGCCCGAGGTGGGGCTCTACCAGATTAGGCCCCTACCATTCGGGTACTTACAATTGGGCTCTGACCCCAATTCGCTCGAATTTGGGCTCTGACCCCATTTTTGCCGACTCCATTTTGCTCAATTTGGGCTCTGACCCCAATTATGCGGACTGCGGTCGGATCAGCTCACGACGGCTTCGGCGGGCTTCTTGCGGCGCCGCTCGTGCTCGCGCAAGAGCTTCTTGCGGAGGCGGATGCTGTGTGGGGTGATCTCGACGAGCTCGTCGTCGTCGATGAACTCGAGCGCCTGCTCGAGCGAGAACCGGATCGGCGGCGTCAGCAGGATGTTCTCGTCGGAGCCCGCCGCGCGGATGTTCGTGAGCTGCTTGCCTTTGGTCGGATTGACCGGCAGATCGTTACCCCGGCTATGGATGCCGATGATCATGCCCTCGTACACCTCTTCGCCGTGGCCGATGAACAGCGCGCCGCGCTCCTGCAGATTGAAGAGCGCATAGGCCGCCGCGCGGCCCGCGATCATCGACACGAGCACGCCGTTGTTGCGCTGCCCGATTTCGCCGGGCGCGCGCGGCGCATAGCGCTCGAACACGTGGTACAGCAGCCCGGTGCCGGCCGTCACCGTCAGATACTCGGTTCTGAAGCCGATCAGGCCGCGGGCCGGAATGCGATACTCGAGCCGCATCCTGCCCCGGCCGTCCGGAACCATGTTCAGAATCTCGCCGCGCCGCTCGGCGAGCCGGCTCATGACCGCGCCTTGGTAGTCGTCGGCAAAATCGACCGTGACGAGCTCCCACGGTTCGTGCACCTCGCCGTCGACGCGCCGCTCGATCACGGCCGGCCTCGACACCGCGAGCTCGTAACCCTCGCGGCGCATGGTTTCGATCAGCACGGACAAATGCAGCTCGCCGCGGCCCGACACGCGAAATTTGTCGGCATCCGCCGTGTCCTCGACGCGCAGCGCGACGTTGTGCTTCAGCTCCTGCTCGAGACGCGCGCGGATTTGTCGGCTGGTGAGGTATTTGCCTTCGCGCCCGGCCAAAGGCGACTTGTTGACCTCGAAGGTCATCGTGATCGTCGGCTCGTCGATATCGAGCTTGGGCAGCCCTTCTGGATGGCCGCGTGCGCAGATCGTATCCGAGATCCCGAGGTCCTCGATGCCGCTGAACACGACAATATCGCCGGCGGCCGCGGAGTCGACCGGCTTGCGCTCGAGCCCTTCGAAGCCATAAACCTCGCCGAGCTGCGCGTTCTCGACGCGGCCGTCGCGCCGGACCAGCGCAATCGGCATCCCCGGCTTCACGACGCCGCGCGTGATGCGGCCGATGCCGAGCACGCCGACGTATGCGTTGTAATCGAGACTCGACACCTGCAGCTGCAGCGGACCTTCCGCCGACACCGACGGCGGCGGCGTGTGCTTGACGATGGCCTCGAGCAAGGGCTGCATGTCGCCCGAGCGCACGCTCGGGTCGAGCCCGGCGTAGCCCTTCAGCGCCGACGCATAGACGACCGGGAAGTCGAGCTGGTGGTCGCCGGCGCCGAGCCGGTCGAACAGGTCGAACGTCTGGTCGAGGACCCAGCCGGGGCGGGCGCCGTCCCGATCGATCTTGTTGATGACGACCAGCGGCGTGAAACCGCGCTTGAACGCCTT
>CAZFJU010000412.1:0-2141 GCA_964518995.1 uncultured Gammaproteobacteria bacterium | reverse complement strand
GCGAATAGGGACGGCACGCGGTTCTTGATCGATCACGCGCTGCGTGACGAGGGCGATCACGCGATCACCGTGCTGGTCAACTGGTCGGGCGGCGGCAAGGACGCATCCGATACCGCGAGGCTGTCACGGCTTTTGCCGTAGTCCGTCAGACGCCGCCGGGCAGCTGCGCACATCTCGACGCTATACTAATCAACGAAAACGGTCGGCGCCGGGCAACACGATGCAAACTGCATCTCGAAACACGCTATACGACGCCCTCATGGGGCTGCCTGACGGGATTACGGGAGAAATTCTCGAGGGCCAGCTGCACACACAACCGCGCCCTTCGGGCAGGCACTCGCGTGCTGAATCGGCTCTGCACAGCAAGCTGTTTCGCAGCTACGACGAAGGAGACGGCGGCCCGGGGGGCTGGTGGATTCTGATCGAGCCGGAGCTACACTTCGTGCGCGACCGAGAGGTCGCCGTCCCCGATATCGCGGGCTGGCGACGCGAGCGGATGCCGCGACTCCCAGACGACCAACGCTTCGAGATCGTCCCGGACTGGCTCTGTGAAATCCTATCGCCCAGCACGGAAAGCAAAGACCGGCGCATCAAGATGCCGCTCTACGCGCGTTACGGTGTGCCGCACATCTGGCTAGTCGATCCCGTGGCCAGAACGCTCGAAGCCTACACGCTCGTCGAAGGCGCCTGGAAAGCGACCGGCGCCTATCGCGGGAACGATGCTGCAGTGCGTGCCGAGCCTTTCGCAGAGATCAGCATCCATCTTTCATCGCTTTGGGCATGAAGGGGGCCGACTCACGCGCCTTCGCTAAGCCGCATCGCCTCCACGATTGAGTACTGCGAAGCCGTCGGGATCACGCGCTCGAGCCGGAAGCCGGCATTCGCGAGCAGCAGGCCATGCTCCGCAACGGTTCGCTCCCGGCCGCCCGTCGTCGCAAGCATGATCACGTCGAGCACCTTGCCGAGTTGACGCCCCGGTTCTTCCGTGATCAGCGTCTCGATCACCAATACGCGCGCGCCGACGGGCGCCGCGCGACGCACGCCGGCGAGAATCCGCGCCGCGTCGTCGTCCGCCCAATCGTGCAGAAGGTCCATCAACACGTACGTATCCGCCGCCGGCAACGGATCGGCGAAGAAATCGCCCGCGACGAGCTCGAGCCGCGGTTGCGGCTGCAGCGCCGCCTCGGCGATGACCTGCGGCAGCTCGAACAGCACGCCTCCGACATCCGGTACCTGCTCGATGATCGCGCGAAGCAGATGCCCATGACCGCCGCCGACATCGACGATCCGCTCGCAGCGGCTGAAGTCGTACGCGTCGATCAGCGCCGGCAACACGCGCCGCGACTTGCCGACCATCGCCTCGTTGAACACGGCGCTGTCCGCCGGATGGCGGCGCAGGTGCTCGAGCATCGCCGGCCAGCCGCCCGCGGGCTTCCCGGTGCGCGCCGCGTGCGCGAGCCCGGTGAAGCCGCTCCACATCGGCTCGAGCCCCTGCATCCGTGCGAACGAACGAAGCGACTGCGGATGGTCGCTGCGCAACAGCCGCGACGCGGGTGTGTGCACATATCCGCCGCCTTGCACCTCAGCGAACACGCCGCGTGTCGCGAGCAGCCTCAGCATGCGGTTCAGCGCATCCGCATCGAGCCCGGTACGCTCCGCCAGCGCGGCCGCGGACGCGGGCTCGTCGCCGAGCGCATCGGCGACGCCGAAGTCCGCGATCATGTGCAGGCAACGCGTGGCGATGTGGCCGTGCGCAAGCTCGACCAGCACCTGCGGAGGCGATGCTCCCTCCCGCCCGTGCTCCACCGCTACGTTTCCGCCGGCCGCGCGACGAGCTTGCGCGGCGCGGTCTCTTTGAGGAACGCACATACGACGATGCCGAGCACGACACCCGCGAGCGCGACCCATAACACACTCGGCAGTCCGTAGCGGTCGGCGATGCTGCCGGCCAGGTACGGGGCGACGCCGCCGCCGAAGATCTCCCCTGCCCCGACTACGAGACCGATGGCCGACGCAATCAGCCCGCGCGGCGCAGATTCCGTCGCGATCGGACCGGTGATCAGCGCGACATTGCCGAGGCAAAAGAAAGAGCACAGGAACAACGGCACGAACAGCCCGACGACTCCGGAACCTGCGTTCGC
>CAZFJU010000411.1:0-2161 GCA_964518995.1 uncultured Gammaproteobacteria bacterium | reverse complement strand
CCGATGAAGTCGTCCTTCTTCCAGCCGATGTAGAAGCCGTAACCGAGCTCGAACGGATTGACGTAGTAGTCCTCGATGTTGTCGCTGACCAGGCTGCCGCCGAGCGAGCCGACCGCCTCGTAGCTGTCCGCGCCAAGCCAATCACGGTAGTCCTTCAGCATGCCGTCGCCGGTGTAGATGCCGGGCAGCGGGGACGGAATCCAACCCGATTCGAGGGTGTTCGTGGAATATGCACGGCTGCCGACGAGACGCAGGTCGACGCCGACGTCTTTTGCGGCCTCGAGGATCGTCGACTGGACGTAGTGCTTGTCGGCATACGGCCCCCAAAGCTCGAGGCCCGGCGCGCCCGCCATGCCGTGACGCAGCGCCTGCACCCGACGGGAGCCGACGTTGATCCAGTCCACGTGAAAGAACTTGATCTCGGGCACGGCCGTGCGGTTGATCCTGTCGAGGACTTTGTTGGCTTCCGGTCCTTGAATCTGGAAACGATAGTGCGTGCGATAGATCGCTTTGCCGTCCGGCCGGCTGTCCGAGCGGGGGTCGTGCACGAGCCGTACGTTGAACTTGCCGACGGCCGCCTGGAACCTCACCCAGTTCGCGGTCGGCGCGCGGCCGACAAGCACAAACTTATCGTCGCGCTCGCGAAAGATGATCATGTCGCCGATCACATGGCCCGCAGGCGTGACGGGCACGAAATGCTTCGCGCGATTCAGATCGAAATTCGAGAAGCTGTTGACGCCGACATACGAAAGCAGCTTGGCGGCATCGGGACCCTCGACGATCAGCTCGTCCATATGATGGGTTTGATCGAACAGGACCGCGGAATCGCGCCACGCCCGTTGCTCGTCACGCCAATTCGAAAACTCTGGCGCGACGACCGGATACACGTAAATGCCGGATTTCGAGTTGCGCAGAAGTTTGACGGCGCCGCCCTGCGCCTCGAGTACTGACGAAAGACTATTACTGCTCATCTTGTGCTCCTATAGCGGTTTCGGACGGGGGCGAGACCACGTGCGCCCTGCTTCTGCCTATTATTCGGCTGAATCGCGCCAGAGTGAGCGCGGATTGCCGCAAACGACCCGGCCACTGCAACCATGGGCTTCAGGCAGGGTCGAATGCATTCCGGCGGCCGAAAAAGCGGCTGGATGGGCGCGCAGTTTACCAGCGGGCAATGTCACGGTCGTGGTGGCTGCACTGCTAGCAGCTCGGGCGTCGCGCCGGTCCGGCCGAAGCGCGTGAAATGCAACGAGGCGCTGTCCCGCGAGACTCGTTGCATGCGCGGCGGTACGCACATCAACGGCGGATTGCAGGATTTTCGGGATGCGGCTTGGCGGCGACCCCGCTAAGATGGAGAGCTACGTCGGAATGACGATAACTCGATGAAGTGGAAGGCGAGTTACGAACGATGGAATTCTTGGCATGGTAAGGGATACGCAGCGTCGCCGTGTGCTGCAGGGTCTCTGCGGCGCCGGCGTCGCGGTGACGGCGTCGGGATGGATCCCGGCAGCGCGGCTGCGGGCTCAACCGGCAACCGCCGGAGAGCTTTCGACCGTCACCCTGCGCGACGGCATCGCGCAGATCGGCGGTGCGGGCGGAAATATCGTCGTGCTCGAGACGCCTGCCGGGCTCGTCATGGTCGATAGCGGCGCTCCGGCGCATGCGGCGGACGTCGCGGCGTTGCTGGCCGAGCGCTATGAGCGGGCGCCGGTCGAGTTGCTGTTCAATACGCATTGGCATCTAGAGCATACGGGCGGCAACGATGCGATCGCCTCATCTGCACGCCCGACCATCGTGGCGCACGAGAACACGCGGCTCTGGATGAGCACCGAGTTCTATGTCGATTGGCAGGATCGCACCTATCCGCCGCGGGCGGAGGCTGCGCGTCCCACCCAAACTTTCTATTCATCGGATCCGCAGCCGATCGAGCTCGACGTCGGCGGGCAACGCATCGTCTACGCTCACCTGAAGGAAGCGCACACGGACGGCGATATCTTCGTGCATTTTCCTGATCTGAACGTGATCGCCGCTGGCGGCGTCGTGACGGCGGGCGAGTATCCGACGCCCGACTATGTCACCGGCGGGTGGATTGGCGGCACGATCGAGGCGACCCGGAAGCTGCTCGAGCTTGCGGATGACGAGACGCTCATCGTCCCCGCGTCGG
>CAZFJU010000410.1:0-2173 GCA_964518995.1 uncultured Gammaproteobacteria bacterium | reverse complement strand
GAAGGGTGGTGGAGCCAGCCGGGATCGAACCGGCGACCTCTACAATGCCATTGTAGCGCTCTCCCAGCTGAGCTATGGCCCCCCGCGAAGAATCAGGAAGTCTAGAGACAAGCTCGATGATTGGTCAACCCTAGCGATTGACACTTCAGCGATCGCAACGGAGTCGCGCGCCAGCTCGCCGGCGGACGGACGCCTATTGCCCGCCGTCCAGCCGACTCGTCAAGGCGTTCGAGCACGCTGCGCTCAGACGGCTGCGTTACGGCGCCTGACGGCAACCGCGAGCCCGAACAGCCCCATTCCCAGCAGCGCGAGCACCGAAGGCTCCGGCACCTGCGTCACGGGCGGGGGCGGAGGCGGAGGCGGAATCGAAGCGGCGAACGTAAAGGAACCCGGCCCTGTTTGATAACGCACACCGATCGGGGCGATGTCCACCCCGGTGCCCCACGTTCCGGAGAGCAGCAGGGTGAACGTATCAGACGTTCCGGCCCAGATGCCGCCGTTAGCTCCTCCATTGCAATTCGGGCCGCCAAACGCGCAGATTTCGACGCCTGGAACGTTGGATGGGAAAACTCCGTTCGAGATAAGCGACGCATTCGTCATCCCGCCGTCAGTTGCATCCTGGAACGTAATCCCAGTGGCGTTGGGGCCGATGCCGAAGGCGAATGCCGTAAGGCGGTCGCCGCCCTGCCCCAATGTCGGCGCCGTGTTCGTGAGCGTGACGACGATCGTCAGTGTATTGCTATTGAATCCGCTGACAGCCATCTGACCACTGCCGGTCAGCGCGGCCGAGCCGGTATTGTAATTCCACTCGAACTCGAGCGGGTTGCCAGTGTCTGCCGCAATGAGCACAGCGTGGCTTTGAACGCTGAAGCCAAAGCAGACCACCGCCAAACTCAGGCACGAAAAAATCTTCATGAAATGCCTCGTATCGTTATCGTTATAGGCAAGAACACTAGGCCCGTAGCAAGATTTGAACCAACCTAGAGAAATCGCTGCGGCATCAGAAGGTTAATCTAATAATGCGCGCCGCGGAATCGTTTTCTCACCATCGCTTTGTAAGCTATGTCGGCAGCCCAATCGGGGAAGGGACGAATCCTGGAGCACGATCTACGGTCTATCCCGACGGCCGACGCGCCGCACAATGCAGCCAACCGCGCGGCACGGTTTCGATCCCAAGGCCGGCGTACGCGGCGCCGACGCCATCGATCAAGGCCCGGCTGCCGATCTCGAGATCGATCTCCGGCCACAGCGCGCCCTGAATGAATACCGAATAGCGGCTCAGCGCCTCCCAGTCCTCCACCCCCCAATCGAGGTAGAGCTCTTCGACCTGAATGTCGGTAAACCCGGCGTCCTGAAGCAGATCGTGGTGCTCACGGCGGCTGAGGCGCTGTAACGCCACCGGCGTCTGCGGCGCCGGCCGCCAGGCGACCGACGCGCGCGCCAGCTGCGCTCGAGTCTCGGCCATCCAACGCATATAGAACGCGCGCGAAGCCGCGGGGATGCCGCCGTCGTAGAACAACGTGTTGGCGCCGACGTATCCGCCCGGGCGCACCAGAGCGAAGGCGTCCGCAACGACCGACGCCCGCTCGGCGAGCGGCAACTGATGCAGCACATTGCACAACAGCACCGCGTCTACGGCCGTCGAAACGATGCCGAGCGCATCCTGCGCCCGCCCTCCGATGAACGTCACCCGTTCGCTCGAGATCCGCGAGCGCGCGATGTCGAGCTCCCACGGCGAAGGATCGATCGCGATCACGCGAAAATCAGGCGCGTCGCGGAACTCGGCCAGCAGCATTTCGGTCACGATGCCGGATCCGCAGCCGAGATCCACGACGGTCGAGTCGTGCTCTACCCGGCAGTGCTCTATCAGCCAGCGCGGGCACGCCGCGTACATCGGGCGGCGCGCCAAGAAATCGAACTCGAACCCCTGCTCGAAGGTGCCCGTCGCGCTGGGGTCGTTCGTCGCCTCGGAATACGCACTCATGATGCGATCACGCCGATTTCGACGCGACCAGCGCCGCGATGGTGTCGACGGTGTCGAGATGCTCGTGATCCACCTCGTGCGGCTCGATCGTGACGCCGAACTCCGTTTCGAGGAACGCGACGAGCTTAAGGCTCGCGAGGCTGTCGAGCACTCCTTGCGAGAACAGAGCGGTATCGTGCTGCAGGTCGT
>CAZFJU010000409.1:0-2208 GCA_964518995.1 uncultured Gammaproteobacteria bacterium | reverse complement strand
TCAATCATATTAGATAGGAGATCTTTACATGCCACGTCCGCTGGTGCGCCGGGCGGCCTCTCGCCTCGGCTTTTGGCTCGGATCCATAGTGCTCGCCGGCGGTGCAGCCGCCCAGCAAGGCGAAGGCGGCTCGGATGTTGAGGAGTTGGTGGTCGAAGGGCGGCTCGACGACAGTCCACGGCGTCGGCTGGCGGCAGAGCTGGCCGCGCAGGGCGCGAATGTCAGCGTCATCTCGGCCGAGGAGATGCGCGAGCTCGGCGTGACCGACATGCGCCAGGCGATACAGATTCTCGAGCCCGCCATCCACTTCCAGGGCGACGGCGGCGGAAATCGCGCCGGAACGGACGTTCGCGCCTCGTTCCGAGGATCGACCGAGCGGGAGTTCGTCATGCTGCTCGACGGCGTGCGTATCGTGCCGCGCACCTTCTACGGGTTCCACATGCATATCGGGCCGCAGTACATCGAGCGTGTCGAAGTGCTGAAGGACGGGCAGTCGCTATTCTACGGTTCGAGCGCGCAGACCGGCGTGATTAACCTTATCACGAAGGATTTCGATTACGCCGAGAACGGCGAATTTATCCTCGAGACCAGCAACTCGCTCGGCGGGACCACCTTCAAGGAATTCAACTTCGGCGGACACGCGAACGCGGACATCGGCCGGCACCGGTTGCAGGTCTTCGGATCGCAGAACCGCTCGTCCAGCGCGCCGCTCGATCCAGACGAGATCGATTTCCCGGCTCACGCGCGCACCGTATACGAGACGAATCTGCAGAGCATCGGCGTGAAGTACCGATGGCTGCTCGGTGACGACCAGCATCTCGATGTCTTTGTGAGCCGCAACGAGCGGCGCCGGGACGGCATGGGCACGCCGAATACGACCATCACGCTCGATCAGCAGATGCGTCAGGGCATTGCGTATATCCAGTGGGAGCGCCGCTACAATCCTTTCACGACGCTTTCGCTGCGCGCGTTCTCGAACGTGATGCGCGGCAAGGATTGGGACGCGACGATCGGCACCGACGGCGAGGTGTTCACGCGCCATCGCGGGAATCTTTCCCGGGACTACGGCGTATCGCTGATGTCGAGCTTCCGGGCACTCGCGGGGAGCTGGACGAGCGGCTTCGAGCTGCATCGGCAGGGCGGCTTTAATCTCGGCGAGAACCGGCTGACGGATCCCGGCCACCCGCTCGAGACGTCCTTCGACCCGTTCGTGCAGTTCCGCCCGGACCTGGCGCGCCTGCCGAACACAAGCCTGTCGTTCGGCACGCGTTACAACTGGAACGATCGCTCGGAGAGTGCTGCGGTCTGGCAGGTGCTCGGCCGCCATGAGCTTACTTCGAACATTGCGCTGCGAGGATCCGCGGGCACCTCGTTTGCCGTGCCGCGATCAGCGGATATCGTCGATCGGGACGGCCAATACGAGGCGGTAGTCGTGGACGCGGGGCCGGAGACGTCGATCGGCTTCGACCTCGGCATGGATATCTCGGCCGGGCGGCTCGGCGGGCAACCGATCGTGACGCAGGTCGGCGTGTTCCGGCGTGAGATCACCGACCGGGTGGACAGCGAGGAAGTCGTTACTGAAACGGGTACGACGCTGCGGTTCTTCAACCGCGACGATCCGACGATCATCGAGGGCTTCGAGATCGCTACGCGGCTCATCCCCGCGGCGAATTGGATGGTTTCGCTGAGCGCGGCCTATAACGATGCGATGCTGAAGGCGACTACGGGCGAGCAGTTGCCGGACATTCCGGAGTTCTTCTACAAGGCCCTCGTCCGTTGGACCAGCGGCAACGGCCGGGGCGGAGCGCAAATCTCGTCGGTCCATACGGGGGCGGTCTATAGCCGGATCACGGGCGCCGGCCTACCGCCTGCGCTCGTCCCACGAGGGGACTACACGCTCGTCGATTTCTCAACGCACTACGTTCTCGATAGCCAGCGGGCGAGGCGGGTAAGCCTCCGTGTGGAGAACGTGTTCGACGTGGAGTACGCGACGCGCTTCGGGCGGCTGCTCGATGGCCAGGTTTTCCGCCGCTATGGCGCGCCACGAAACTTCACCGTGAGCTACTCGCAATCGTTCTGACGCTGACGCTGCGGCCTGAAATCCGCTCTCTCAGATCCGCTGCGGACCCACAAGAGCGCCTTCAATGCTCAAAACGGCCGCCGTAAACCGACGTGCATGTTGCGACCGGCTGTTTGTGCCCGCCGAGT
>CAZFJU010000408.1:0-2212 GCA_964518995.1 uncultured Gammaproteobacteria bacterium | reverse complement strand
GGCTCGCGGCAGATAGCGGCGCGCGCGTCATTCGCCTAAAACGAGAAAGTGCTGCTGAAACGAGACGCATTGCATGCCGAGAGTCAGCGCCGCCACGCCAGCGCTCGAATTAGAGGCGTCGTCTCGGAGCCCATTATGGACTTCGCCCAAGTACCGCCTTGAGAACTCACTCGCCCTGCTATCGTATCGCTTAGCGTGCCGCCTTTTCCGTCGATGCTAGGAACGGGTCTTCGTCGGCTTCGCAACGGTCCCAACAGATTCCTTCTTTTCGAAGAGCGAGTACACGAACATCATGGAAGTGGGACTCGATGGTTGGCCAGCTTGGCAGCCGACGTAAGGTGGAATCTGCGGGCCATTGTTCTGCTGCCAGAGACACAGGCCGAAGCCCAGCATAGAACTCGCTCAGCGTGAGATCGTCAAGCGCAGAATGCGGCCTTCAGTCGTTGTAGTAGTCTAGCCAGCCGCCGATCTGTTGCTTAGCCGCCTTGAGGTTCTAAAAATGCGTTGCGCGTTCCCGGTCCGAGGGCTGACGCCGCCTTTAAGGGTCATATGCTGATCCGTCCACCGCGCCAATTGTACCCAATACTCTTAGAGGCTTACGGGCGTAGTCTGCGCGGCTCGCGCGCCGTGCGCGCCGCAAATGCCGCTTCCCCTTCGCTGCACGCCTCAATTCACTCGAAAGGTCTCCTCGCCGCTGCGCAGCAGCTCTTCGAAGCGAACGATGTCTTCGTTGTTCTCGATGCATTCGTACTCACGAATGCGTTCGTCCGGCCGCAGCCTGAAGATGTCGTACATGTGCCACGGTTTTTCGAACACGACGGGGTCGTCGATCACCACCTCGTAGAGAATCGTTTCGGCGGAGTCGCGCGTGTATCTCTCGGTGACGCGCACCTCCTCGCTGTGGTGGGTGCCCGTTCCGGCGAGCCAAGTCTTGTCGTTGAAGCCGACGACCTCGACGACCAACGTATCGCCTTCCCAGCGGCCATTCGAATCGCCGAGGTATGTGGGCTCCAGATCCTCTGGATGCGGCCGGCCGTCCGTCGGGATGATGCGGAAGGCGTGATGAACCTCGTAGAGGATGATGATCCGGTCCGGCTGCTGAACGATCTCGAAGGGAAGCGGGCGCGTATTGATTCGCGGTACACCGCTCAGTAGGCACCGCGCCATCGGATCGTCGATGCCCTGCCGGTCGAGATATTCCTGACGCAGTGCCTCCGCCTCCGCGTTGTACGGCGGCGGCTCGTTCGGCGGCAGCACGCGGCCGGCTTCCTGGTCCGCGGCACGGGCGGCTTGCATGACGTCCATGCCTTCGAGCAGGCCTATGGCGCTCGTCGCGACCCAGATGCCGGAGAGGTCGGGCTTGCCCTCTGCGGTGCGTGGGATGGGCCCCTCTGCGGTGCCCGAAGCGTTCGGCTGAGCCGTGGAGGCGAGCGGGACGAGAGCGGCGGAGAGCAGGGCCAGTGCGGTGCCGGTTAGGGAGCGCATCGGTCAGCGTCCGCCGATCGACGCAGGCGGTCCTGCATTGAGCTCGCGCCCATCGGAGAGCCGCACGGAACGCACGGACCCGAGGTAGGGTTCGTTGCGCGCGTGCCAACCGGTGACGGTCACCGTATCGCCTGGCTTCAACGTTTCGTCGCGGCGCCAGCCTTGGCGCACGAGCATATTCGGCGGAAAGCCCTCGAAGCGCCACTCGTTGACCTCGCCATCTTCACTGCTTACGTTGATTGAGAAGTGAATATGAGGATTGGCCCACTCGATGCTCGTGACGGTGCCCGTGAGCGTCAGCGGCTTCTCGCTGTCGAAAATTGCGGCAAAGGAGTGATGTGCATTTGCGGCGCTGGACAAGAGAAGTGCCGCTGCGAGGACGAGGTACGGTCGGCCGGCTTCCACGTGATCCCCCTTATCACTTTGCCGCGCGGACGTCGCGGCCAACGGATAGTAGCACGCGGATCAACGGCCGGCGGCGTGGAGCCGCAGCGGCTGGTGCCTCCGTCTAAATGTCCCCGAAACGCCCACTTTTTCCGCTCGTTGGCGGCGTTGAGCTGGATACAATAACAGTTCATAGATACGTCCATCGAGGTGCCGCGATGACCACCGACGCCGATCCGCGCTCCACCGCCGTCGCGCCCGGCCGGGCGGGCCGCGATTGCTCCATCGGACGAGCTCGACCGCGCCATCGTCAACCGCGCCGGGCGCATCAATGCCGCCACTT
>CAZFJU010000407.1:0-2225 GCA_964518995.1 uncultured Gammaproteobacteria bacterium | reverse complement strand
AGCAGACGCTGAACCAGATCCTCACCGAGATGGACGGCTTCTCGAGCCGCGAGGGCATCATCGTGCTCGCCGCCACGAATCAGCCTGACGTGCTCGATCGTGCGCTGCTGCGGCCGGGCCGCTTCGACCGCCGGCTTGTTTTGAATCTGCCGGACAAGCAGGGGCGCGAGGAGATCATGAAGGTCCATACGCGACAGACGCCGCTCGCGGCGGACGTCAGCCTCGGGGACCTGGCTGCGTCGACACCCGGCTTCTCAGGCGCCGACATCCGTAACCTGGTCAACGAGGCGGCGCTGCTCGCTGCGCGGCGCGATCAGACCGAAGTCCACCAACGCGATTTCCTCGATGCGCTGGAGAAGATCGTGCTCGGCCCTGAGCGGCCGCTGATTCTGACACCCGCCGATCGCCAGCGCATCGCGTATCACGAAAGCGGCCACGCGATCCTTGGCCTGGTCGTGCCCGGTGCCGATCCGGTGCATCGCGTCACGATCGTGCCGCGCGGGCAGGCGCTCGGCGTGACCTATCAGCGTCCGGATAGCGATCGTTACAATTACCCGGAGGCATACCTGCGCGCGCGTATCGTCGGCGCGCTCGGCGGCCGCGCGGCCGAAGAGGTGGTGTACGGCACCAAGACGACGGGCGCGGAGAACGATATCGCGCAAGCTACGGAGCTCGCGCGCAACATGGTTACGCGCTGGGGCATGAGCGAGCAGCTCGGTCTCGTACAGCTGGCACCGAAGCGCAATCCCTATCTTGCCGGTGACAGCGGCAACTTCGGCGCGAAGCCGTTCAGCGAGCTGACGAGCCAGCTCATCGACACCGAGGTGCATCGCCTCATCGACGAAAGCTACCAGCGGGCGCGTCAGCTGATCGAGGAACACCGCGAGCAACTCGATGCGCTGGTCGCGGCCCTGCTCGATCGTGAAACGCTCGATGAGCACGAGATCCTCGAGGTCACCGGCTTGCCGGCGGCGCCGGCGCTCGTGGAGCGAGCCGCGACGGTCACAGCAAGCGGGTGATGGGTGCAGCGGCGCGCGTGACCCTCTGCTCGGCATCGCCGACTTGGGCACCGTGTCGCAAGCGGTGACCGCGCGCGCGCAAAGCGCGCCTTCCGCACGCGCCACGCGGCAGCGGGTCGCCGTGGTCGCCGGAGCGGCGGCGCTACCGGCCGCCTGGACGGCAGCGCTGCTTGGGCATGGCATGACAATGCACATGATTGCCCATATGACGGCCGTCGCCGTCGCGGCGCCGCTGATCGCGTATGGGCTCTCGGGCACGGCGCTTGATCCGGCGCGGCGCTGGCCCCGCGTCGTCGCACCGCTGCAGATGTCGCTGATGGAGCTCGTGGTGGTCTGGGGCTGGCATGTGCCCGCGGCGCGGGCGCTGGCGGCTGAAAGCGCCGTCGGCCTCGCGGTCGAGCAGGCCTCGTTCGCCGTGGTCGGGGTCGGTCTGTGGGCCGCTTGCTACGGAACCCGGGATTCTGCTGCGAGCATGCGGCGTGCGGCCGCGGTGCTGGCGCTGCTGTGGACCACGATGCATATGACGTTGCTCGGCGCGCTCATCACCCTCGCGCCGCGGCCGCTCTATCCCGGGCACGCTGATGGGGCGCTGCCGTGGGGCTTGACGCCGCTCGCCGATCAGCAGGTCGGCGGCGTAGTGATGCTGCTGGTCGGCGGCACGGCGTATCTCGCGGGCGGGCTCGCGTTGCTTGCCGGGTTGGTGCGCGATCGGGCGACGACGATGCCGTCCGCGAGCGCACCCAGTTATACTCGCCCGGTTTGTATTCATAGTTCTGGACGACCTGCCGATGAGGTCGCTGCAAAGGATGGGGCGAATGCCGATGAAACGACTCAATAAGACGGCTTGTGCGACGTTGGCGCTTAGTGTTGCGGTGGGGATGGCGATATCGAGTGCCCAGGGGCAAACGCGCGACGACCCGGCCGCGACTGCAGGCACCTCCACGCCAGACCCGAACTGGGCTCACCCGATGACCCCGTGGGGTGATCCGGACCTGCAAGGCATGTGGCCCATCTACCATCTGATCGGCACGCCGATGGAGCGGCCGACGCAGTATGGAGAGCGCCGCTTCATGACGGACGAGGAGTATGCCGAGGTGCTCGCCCGCGTCGAGCAGCGCAATACCCGTTACGACGAGGAGATCAACAACAATCGCATGGGCGGCGGTCACTGGGCCGAGCCGACCGAGGCGCTGCGGCTGACGTCGT
>CAZFJU010000406.1:0-2264 GCA_964518995.1 uncultured Gammaproteobacteria bacterium | reverse complement strand
GCATGGTCGCCGCTCCCACTCCGCTCGCGGCGCTGTGGCTCTCGCGCGTCGGAGCCGAAATGAACGGAGAAGAAGGCAGCCGGGCGGAGTCGCTCGCGTCGCGGCTGGGCCGACTGCCGCTCGCGGTTACACGCTGGCCGCCTGCTGTGCTCGATCGCCTCAAAGGCATGGGCGTGACCACGATCGGTGAGTGTCTCAAGCTGCCTCGAGACGGCTTCGCCCGGAGAGTCGGCTCCGTTTATCTCGATGCGCTCGACAAGTCGCTCGGCAAGTGCGCCGATCCGCGCGCTCCGTTCAAAGCGCCGGAGCATCTCGATTTCGTCGTCGAGCTGTTTGACGAGAGCACCAGCTTGCCGATCTTCATCGATGCCGTGACGCGTATGACGGAGCCGCTAGCTCGTGAGCTGCAGCTGCGCCAAGCGCAAGTCGGGATGCTGCAGCTCACCTTCGAGCATCGGCGCAGCGCGCCGACCGTGTACCGGCTCGAACTGCTCGAGGGCACGAGCCACGGTCTGCGCTTGCTCGAGCTCCTATGCGACAAGCTCGAACGCATTGCATTGCCCGCGCCCGCGACCGCGCTGCGTCTTACAACGGGGCCTCTCGAACCGGCGGTCGTTGAGACGGGGCGCCTCTTCAAAGCCGAAGGAAGCACCGAGAGCGGCGCGCTCGTTCGTCTCGTCGAGCGGTTGCGCGGCCGGCTCGGCGAATCCGGCGTGCATGGTCTGACGGTTGCGGCGGATCATCGTCCGGAGCGTGCTTGGGCCGCGCCGTCGGTGCCGGATGTGCTGCGGCGCGGTGAGCCGCGCCCGGCATCGCGTTCCGCGCCGCCGGACGCCATGCCCGATGAGCCGGCCGAGCGCCCGCTTTGGCTTTCGCTCGAGCCCGAGCCGCTGCGCAGCATCAACGGCAGGCCGCATCTCGGTGGTCAGCTGCGCGTGATCGAAGGCCCCGAGCGCATCGAAAGCGGTTGGCACGACGGGAAGGATATCGGCCGGGACTATTTCATCGCCGTCGGCGTGCAAGGCGAGAAGCTATGGGTATTCCGTGATCATGCGGACGGCCGCTGGTACTTGCATGGGAGGTTCGGCTGATGCGCTACGCCGAGCTGAATGCGCTCAGCAACTTTACGTTCCTGCGCGGTGCATCGCATCCCGAGGAGCTCGTGAACAGCGCAGCGGACCTCGGCTACGCCGCGCTCGCATTAACCGATGAATGCTCCGTCGCAGGCGTCGTCCGCGCTTTCGTCGCCGCGCAAGAGCGCGGCCTCAAGCTGATCGTCGGGAGCACGTTCTCCGTTGCTGGCGGATCCTCGGAGGCTTCGCCGGGCGTGCCATCGCACGGCTTCGATGTCATCGTGCTTGCGCCGAATCGGGCCTCGTACGGCGCGCTGTGCGCACTGATCAGCTGCGCGCGACGCGCTGCACCGAAGGGCCGGTACCGGCTCGGCGCAGAGGATTTCGCACGATATCTCGAGCCGTCGGGCTGCATGATACTGTGGCGGCCAGGTGCTGTGCCCGATCTTGAAGCCGGCGCCTGGCTCGAAGCGCATTTCGCGAACCGCGTCTGGCTTGCCGTATCGCTGCTGCGCCGTGCCGGCGAGCAGCGCATGCTCGAACGATGGCGCACGGCGGCCGAGGCGCTCGGCTTACCGATGACGGCCGTCGGCGATGTGCATATGCATGTGCGCGAACGGCGGCCGCTGCAAGATACGCTGACGGCCATTCGTCTGGGCACGAGCCTCGAGGAGCTCGGTTTCGCTGCGTGCTCGAACGGGGAGCGGCATCTGCGCCCGCTCGTCGATCTGACGCGGCTTTATCCGCAGGCATTGCTCGATGAGACGGTCGCGATCGCGGATCGTGTCGATTTTTCCCTCCGCGAGCTGCGTTACGAGTATCCGTACGAGCTCGTGCCGGAGCGAGAGACTCCGACGAGCCACTTGCGTGCGCTGACCGAGCAAGGTGCGGCGTGGCGCTGGCCGGACGGGGTGCCCGACAAGGTGCGCCGTCAGCTCGAGCACGAGCTCGAGCTGATCCGCGAGCTGGAGTACGAGCCGTACTTCCTCACCGTGCACGACATCGTGCGGTTCGCTCGTGAGCAGGGCATTTTGTGTCAGGGCCGGGGGTCGGCTGCCAATTCCGCCGTGTGTTACTGCTTGGGGGTCACCGAGGTCGATCCGGCGCGGATGGAGATGCTGTTCGAGCGCTTCGTGTCGAAGGAGCGCAACGAGCCGCCCGACATCGACGTCGATTTCGAGCACGAGCGCC
>CAZFJU010000405.1:0-2273 GCA_964518995.1 uncultured Gammaproteobacteria bacterium | reverse complement strand
CCGCCGAGACCCCGAACACCGTGGCGCCGGCCGACTCGATCAGCTTCATGTTGTCCCGGAACTCGCATGCTTCCTGCGTGCAACCCGGCGTGTCGTCCTTCGGGTAGAAGTACAGCACCACCCACTTGCCGCGCTGATCCGCGAGGCTGTGGCGTTCACCGTTCTGGTCTTCGAGGTTGAAATCCGGAGCTTGCTGTCCGACTTCTAGCATCCTGACCTCCTGAGTTCAGCCTAGCGCAGTGCTACCTCAGTATGAGAAGCAGACCCTACGTCCAGGGGCCGCTTCCTGTCGAGGCGGCCCCTGCGGTCGATCTATTCGGTTGTCGTTCGCTATCGCCGTAGGTTCGGCCGAGATGCCACCTAGCCGCCGCCTGCCTCTTCCCTACGCCTTCTCTGCGCCTTCCCTATTCTGCCTAGCCGCCGAGCAGTTGCTGCAGCTCCTGCAGCAGTTCCGTCACTCGTTCCCGGCGAGGCTGGTCCAGCGCAGCCAACCGCCGCCGGCTGAGCAGGCGCTTCGCATCGCTCACCAGACGCTGCGCCTCGTCCGCAGCGCCCTGAGCCTTCTTTCCGCCCGCATCGCCATGGCCCCGGAGTTCGGTGATGCGCCTTCGTATCTGGCTCAGCGACAGGTCGTCGCTGATCGCGTCGGCCAGGAGGCGCCGTTGCGCCTTGACGTCCCCGACGCGGGCTATCGCCTGCGCCTTGGTGAACTCGATCTGCCCCACGCGTACCGCATCCAGCAGCTCGGGCGGGAAGTCGAGGATCGGCAAGCGGTTGCTGACGAACGAGCTGACCCCGAAGCGGCCGACGCGCCTGAACACGTCCTGCGCCGCGTCGCGCTTCTTCGGATCGACCTTGCGGCTGCTGGTGCGGCCGCGCTCCTCGGCGTACAGCGCGTGCAGCAGCTCGACCACGCCGCTGCGCTTCTCCGCCAGCGTCACCTCGAGCAGACCGAGCACCGCTTCGGTCTCCTCCACCGCGTTCAGGTCCTCGCGCTGCAGGTTCTCGGTGATGGCGATCTCGAGCGCCTCGCGGTCGTCTACGTCGATGACGATCGCGGGCACTTCTTCAAGGCCCGCGATCTTCGCAGCGCGGGCGCGCCGCTCGCCCGCGACCACCTCGTAGGCGTCACCGGCACGGCGCACGAGGATCGGCTCCAGCACGCCGCGCTCGCGGATGCTGTGCGCGAGGTCTTCGAGCGCCACCGGGTCGAAGTGCTGACGCGGCTGGTTCTCGTTGAAGCGCAGCGCGCTGAGCGGCACCCCTCCGGCGGCGGCGTCGACCTGCGCTTCTCCTAGGTCGCCGAGAATCGCTTCGAAGACCGCGGCGCGGTCGATGTCCTGTCGGCGTTTCCTAGTCATCGGCTTCCTCCCCGAGGCTGGCGAGAAGCTCGCCAGCTACCTGTCGGATCTCCTTGTCGGCATCACTGCCCGGCGCGTACACCGAGATCGGCATGCCTTGAACCTGCGCGTCCGAGTAGTAAGCGGGCCGGCTGCCCAGTGGCGTGGAGATCGGGGCCACGGCGGTCAGTTGGTTCCGGATGATCTCTAGGCTCTCTCGGTCGTGGCGCGTGCGGCGGTCGTGCTGCGTGAGCACGAACAGCGCGATGCGCAGTTGCGGCGAGGCCTTCCGGTACTCGCGCACCATCTTTATGACGGTGGGGATGCCGTCGAGACCCTTACGGTTGGTCGGCAAGGGCACGACCACCTGGTCCGCCGCCACGACGGCGAGCGCCGACAGCTGCCCCAGGCTTGGTGGCGGATCTATGAGCACGTAGTCGTACCCCTTGAGGCGCTTGAGGGCCTCTCGCAGTCGCACGACGCCCATGAAGACGCTCGGGATCTCGCGCTCGATGATGGCGATGTTCAAGTGGCTTGGGATCAGGTCGATCCCGTGGACCTTGATGGGCTCGGGGAGCGCCAACTCCGCCTCGGGGCCGGCGAGGTCACCGTCGTCCTCGAAGTCGTTGTCGCCCAGCACCGCGGGGTAGATGGTCTGCTCGAGGCTGATCTCGTCCTCGACGCCCAACCACTTGGTCAGGTTCGCTTGCGGGTCAACGTCGATGAGCAGCACGCGCTTGCCCATCTCACCTAGGACGTATCCGAGGTCCCTGACGGTGCTGGTCTTGGCGACGCCGCCTGCGTGGTTGAAGAACGTCAGGACCTTCACCAGGCGCCTCCCTGGGGGAGAGCGACGTGTCGGAACCCGCCTCCCGGGCGATGAGGCGAGAACCGTACTCGAGGATGCAGCATGCCGGATTCTAACTCAGCCTG
>CAZFJU010000404.1:674-2303 GCA_964518995.1 uncultured Gammaproteobacteria bacterium | reverse complement strand
CGCAAGCTTGGTCGCTACGCCGGAGCTGCTGTTTCTCGACGAGCCGACCACCGGGCTCGATCCGCGCAGCCGCAATCAGGTCTGGGATATCGTCCGCGCGATCGCCGCCGAAGGCACGACCGTCCTGCTGACGACGCAGTATCTCGAGGAAGCGGATCGCCTCGCCGAGCGGCTTGCCGTGATCGATCACGGTCGGCTGATCGCCGAGGGCACCAGCCGGGAGCTGAAGGCTTCCGTCGGCGTACGCACGTTGCACGTACGCGTCGCCGATCCCGATCGGCGCGCCGTGGCGACCGCGCTGCTGGCCCGAACGCTCGGCGAAGAAGTCCACGACGGCAGCGAGCCTGCCACGCTGTCCGCACAGGTTCCGCACGACAATCTCGCGGCCGCGGCGCTCGCCGCACTCACGGCCGAAGGGATCGCCGTCGCCGAGTTCGCCCTTGCCCAGCCGAGCCTCGACGATGTGTTTTTCGCGCTGACCGGCCGGCCGGCCGAGGAACGTACCGAGGAGCCCGCCGTATGAGCGAAGCGATCCTGGATAGAGCGCGGACCCGCTCGCGTGCACCGCTGCCGCCCAGCGCGTGGTCCGCATCGCTGACCCTCGGCTGGCGCGCGCTGCTGAAGATCAAGCATGTGCCGTTTCAGCTGTTCGACGTCACCGTCTTCCCGATCATGATGACGCTGATGTTCACTTATCTGTTCGGCGGCGCGCTCGCCGGCTCGACCGAGGCTTATCTGCAATTCCTGCTGCCGGGCATCGTCGTGCAGACGATCGTCTTCCTTACCGTGTACACCGGTGTTGGACTCAACACCGACATCCAGAAGGGGCTGTTCGACCGCTTCCGCTCCCTGCCGATTTGGCAGCCGGCGCCGATCGTCGGCGCGTTGCTCGGCGATATGATCCGCTACTCGCTTGCCGCGGTCGTCGTGTTGATCGTCGGCCTGATTCTCGGCTTCCGCCCCGAAGCCGGGCTCGGCGGCGCCGTGCTCGCGGTGCTGCTGATGCTCGTATTCGCATCCGCCGTCTCGTGGCCGTGGATCATCGTCGGCTTCCTCGTTCGAACACCGGAATCGGTGATGACCACCAGCTTCCTCGTGCTTTTTCCGATGACGTTCGTCAGCAACATTTTCGTCGATCCGGCCACCATGCCAGGATGGCTGCAGACTATTGTCGCGCTAAATCCGGTGACGCACCTGGCGACAGCCTCCCGCGGGTTGATGCACGGCAACGCCGCGATCGGCGACATCGTCTACGTGCTAGTCGCCTCGGCCGTGACCACGGCGATCTTCGCGCCGATCGCGATGCGGATGTACTATCGGGAGCGTTGAGGCACGACGCCGCTTCGCTACGCCGGCTCAGCCAGCATACTGCGCAGCATCCACGCGTTCTTCTCAGCCACCTGCATGCGCTGCGTGAGCAGATCGGCCGTCGGCTCGTCGCGCGCATCCTCCGGCGTCGAAACCTTCGTCGTCAGGCCGCGCCGCGCCGCAAAAACGCTTCCGCAAGCCGCACCCAGTAGGTCGCGCCGAGTGTCAGCGCGTCGTCATTGAAGTCGTACCCTGGGTTGTGAATCATGCAGCTGCCGGCGCCCGCACCGTTGCCGATCATCAGGTAGCAGCCCGGCCTTT
>CAZFJU010000404.1:0-664 GCA_964518995.1 uncultured Gammaproteobacteria bacterium | reverse complement strand
TTCCTGCAGCATGTAGGCAAAGTCTTCGGAGCCGAGAATCGGCTCCGCATCGGTGGCCACCGCAGCCTCGCCGACAATCTGCGCTGCGACGTCCGCAGCCAGCGCCGTCTCGGCCGGCGTGTTGATCACGGGCGGGTACTCCATCGCGAAGCTCACGCTCGCGCGCGCGCCGAGCGATTCCGCGACCCCCTGCGTCACTTCGACGAGCCGTCTCTTCAGCAGCTCGCGCACCGCCGGATCGAAGCAGCGAATGCCGCCCGCGAGCGCGACGCGCTCCGGGATCACGTTGTACGCGTCGCCGGCATGAATCTTCGTGACGCTGAGCACGGCCGCCTGCAGAGGGTTGATGTTGCGGCTGACAATCGTCTGCAACGCATTGATGACGGTCGCCGCGACGGCGATCGGGTCGACGCCTTGATGCGGCAGCGCACCGTGGGCGCCGCGCCCGGTAATGTCGATATCAAACCCATCGAGGGAGGCAAGCATCGGGCCCGTACGCACCATGAAGCGGCCGACATCGAGACCCGGCCAGTTATGCATGCCGAATACCGCGTCCACCGGAAAACGCTCGAACAATCCTTCCTCCAGCATGACCTTGGCGCCGCCCGCGGCCTCCTCCGCCGGCTGAAAGATGAAGTGGATCGTCCCCGAAAGATCGGTGCGC
>CAZFJU010000403.1:0-2333 GCA_964518995.1 uncultured Gammaproteobacteria bacterium | reverse complement strand
TCGAGCCTGTCGTCGCCGACGCCGTAGTTCTTCTTCATGATCTCCCGCACGAGCTTGCCGTCACGAGGAGGGGTGCCGGCCCAATGTGTGGGATGAAGATCCGCGTGGTCATGCGTCAGCGTCAGCGAGAGAACGTCGGAGAACCGGTAACGAAGCGCCCCCGAGATCGCCAGGGACCGGGAATCACCGTGCTCCGTCCAGCCATCCGACCGGCTGTAACTGACGTCGGCACGGTAAGAAAGACGCTCGCCGAGGGGCCCGCCGGCGCCGCCTGCGGCGTTGAATGTGTTGAACGAAGCGCCGCTCAGCCAGACTTCGCGTTCATGGCGATCCTGATTCGGCTGCTTTCGGACGACGTTGATCGCGCCGCCGATACCCCCGTCGCCGTAAAGCACCGACGCCGCGCCGCGCAAAACCTCTATTCTCTCCGCCATCCAGGGATCGACCGGAAACGTCTGCACGCCCGCGTAGACACGCATGCCGTCATATAGCTGCATCACCGACGGCGCGAAGCCGGTAAAGCCTCGCGACACCAGCGAGTAGCCGAAAGCCGAGCTGACATTGATCATGCCGGGCGCGCGAGCCGCCGCGGCCTGCACCGTCCGATCGCCGAGGCTCCGGATCATGTCCTGAGAGACGACATCGATGCTTGCCGGGGTCTCCATGATGCTGAGACCCAGCCGGCTGGACGTGTCGGCTTCCTGCGAGAGTTGCAGCATGCCCGCCCGCCGACCGGTCACCACGACCTCCTCCACGTCAGCCGAGTCCCGGGTCACCGCGTCGCTGGTCTCGGCGACGGCCGGGGCGGCGAGGGCGGGGACGAGCGTTGCGACGGCAATGCCGCTCAGGAACGATCGAGCGGAAACATCGGATGACGGGATCATCAAGGCAGTCACCTTCGTATTTGATGGTCGGTTCTGCGGCTTTCGGGCGGTCGACGTGACTCGTGATCGACTCGGCCGTGTTCTCTCGGGCCTTGGCGCCTAAAAGCCACGGTGGACGGGCTCGTGTCTGAGCCAAGGCGGGAGAAGTCTATTGGCGGCGCTCGCGAGCGTGGAGTTATTAACCGTTAAGGCCTTGCTCGGAGCCCAAGCATCGGCACGGCAGAAAGCCTGCCGAGGCGAGCGGATGCCTACTGGTCTGCAAGCTTGGCCGGTCCTCTAACGGGTGGCGAACAGTTAAGAACTTACGCCGCCGCTCTGGCCCATGCAGACTCGGCCGCCGATTCGCTACCGACGGCCGCCACTCCACGGCGGCGAAGAGTTCATCAGCATGACGACACGCACCGATGCCGCCGGCACTCTCGGCCGGCCGACCACCGCCGCCCGTTCCCGCGGGGCGCGAGCGCGAACCGTGAAGGCGGTGCTCGTCCGCCTGCATCGCTATGCCGGCCTCAGCGCAGCACTGTTCATTGCGGCGGCCGGGATCTCCGGCGCGATGATTACGGCGGAAGGTATATTGCTGCCGCCGTCGTTCGTAGCCGAGCACCATCCGGTGGAGCCGAGAGCGGAGCGTACGCCGATCGAGCCGGTGGTGGCTCAGCTCGAGGAGCAATACGGCGTGGCGCCGAGCCAGGTCACACTTCGATCGGGCTCGACCTTGCCGGACGAGTATCGTGTCTCCTCGCGACAAACGGTGTACGTCGATCCCTATCGCGGCGAGATCGTAGCGCAGTCCCCGGACTTTCGAACGCCATTCTCGCGCGCCATCTGGGATTTTCACTCGTCGCTTCTGCTCGGTCGGCCGGGCGAATGGATCGTGCTCACCGCGACGGCGATCTTGCTCACGTCGCTGATCGGCGGGCTCGTGCTCGGCCTCTACGATCTGAAATTGCAGGGCTGGCGCGCATTGTCGCTGCGCTGGACGGGCAACGGCCGCGCATGGAATCGCCGCTTCCATAACTTGATGGGCTTCATCTGGGCGCCGCTGCTCGTCGTGATCGCGGCATCGAGCTTCTATCGCGCGTTCCCCGCGGTCGAGCGGGTGGCATTGCAGACCCTCGGTGTCCCGCTGCAAGCGCCTGCCGAGCCGAGCTTCGGTCCTGCGGGCGGCCGCGAGCCTCTTTCGCCGGATACAGTCTTGCAGCATGTCGGGCTGCTCGACGGCGCCGAGGCGTTCGACCGGGTGCGGCTGCAGCTTCCTCGATCGCCGGACGATGCCTATCGGATCCAGGTCTTGCGGAGCGAGGGTCTGCGGACTGGCGAGCTCATCTTCCTCGATCAGTACACCGGAGAGGCGATAGCCGATCCGTATGCCGACGAGCGCCTACGGCGCGAGCGAAGTCGCACGTTTCTGCATTCGTTGCACAGCGGCACCATTGCCGGGCCGGCAGT
>CAZFJU010000402.1:0-2342 GCA_964518995.1 uncultured Gammaproteobacteria bacterium | reverse complement strand
CGTGAGCTGCGCGTACCAGTCGATCAGCGCGCCGGCCGACATGCCCTGATCCGATAAGCCATGGTAGACGATGAGCTTGCCGCCGCGGTCGGCGAAGCTCGAGTGCAGCGTCGCGATCGCATCGTTGATCGCGGCCGTCTCGGCGGTCAGCGCCATGTCGCGATCGAAATCGAACTCGAGCGGATCGAGGTCCGGGCGGGCCGGGGTCATCGCGAAGAGCCGCAGCGTGTCGGCGCCGAGCGTCGCATTGGCCGGGGGCCGGCCGTCGCTGCCGAGATGCATCGAGCGCCACGCGGGGTTTGCGATGCCGGTATCGAAAGGGAAGGCGCCATAGAGCGATTCGCCTCCTGAGTTTCGTGCACCGCCGAAGATGTCTTTCAACGCGACGACTTGCTCCTCGGCGAGACACTGCGCGCCGCTTGCGCCGCTGTCCGTGCCGCACTGCAATGACGCTGGATCGAAGCTGCAGCCCTCGAAGTCGTTGATCATGCCATCGGCCAGGCCGTCGCGCGCATCGCATTCGGCGGTGACGGCGTCTGCCACGGCTTCGAGCTGCGCATCCGTGAACGCCCGGGAGAGGTTCGGGCGGCCGTCTGCGTCGAGGGGCGCGATGCGCGTGACCGTCTGCAAGCTGAAGACCTGGTTCGCGGCGATACGCGTGAGGTTGAACGCGGGGTTGCCGGCGACGACCCCATCGAACTCGAGCGGCAGCCGCTGCGCGGCGAGCATGCCTTCCCGCCCGCCGGTCGAGCAGCCCATGAAATAGGAGTACGCCGGCGCGCGGCCGTAGTACCGGTCGATGATGTCCTTGGACTCGTATGTGGTGCGCTGCACGGCTTGATAGGCGAAGTCGAGCTTCGCCTGCTGATCGACGGCGAAGCTCGAATCGATGATGCTCCGGCCGCGATGGCCGCCGTCGGTGCTGACGACGGCGAAGCCGCGGGCGAGAGCGGAGGATGCGCCCGAGACGTTGCCGAAGGCCGGGTTCAACGCGCCGTTCAGGCCGCCGCCGCCTTGGAACAGGAACCGGCCGTTCCATTCGAGCGGGAGCCGGAGCTCGAAGCCGATGCCGAGGGCGACGCCCTCGATCGACGACGGCCGGGCGTCGAGCGTGACGCGCAAGAGGCAATGCGCGGGCGTGGACGCGGCTTGCGGCTCGGGCCCTGAAGACGCGGCCTGCCATTCGGCGGCATCGACGCGAAAAGCGGGAGCGTCGAGCGCGGCAAGCGCCTCGCAGGTGGTCCGCGATTCGGCTTCGTCCGCCGAGGCGGCGCAGGCCGCGAGCGAAGCGAGCCCGATGACGATGGCGTGGTTGGCGATCGGCTGACGCATGGCTGTCCTCCGGCCCCCAGCCTGAAGGCTGGGGGCCTGCTCATTACCGCAAGGCCAGCTTAACGACTGACCTGGACGGCGGTTGCGTTCCCCGGGGCGCCGGTGCCGGGGTCACCGTTGGAGACCACCTTCACCCAGAGCGCATCCTCGTCCTTGAAGTATGAGGTCTCGTTAGCCGTGCGCAGCGCATCCAGGCTGCTTTGCGCCGTACCCGAAGCAGCGGTCGTGAATCCCGGCAGCTCGAAGATCAGCCACGAGCCGGCGTCCAGCTCCGTCAGGGAGAGGTTCACGTCGTCCCTTTCGGTGGTGACCTTGATCTCGGTGCCGGCTCGGACGTTGGTGGCGCCGGTTACGGTGAACTCCTCGCCAAGTCGGCTGAGAACGACCGGCGGCTGAGCAGGCGCTCCACCGCCAAAGCCGCCGAAACCACCCCCGGCGCCCGCAGGGCCGCCCGCTCCGCCAGGACGGCCCGCTGCGGCAGCGCCGCTCGGCGCGCCGGGGCCGTCGCGACCGGGAGCCGCAACGCCGACCGCAGCACCACCGCCGCCCGCGGCCGCGCCGGGACCACCGCCGCCGAAGCCACGACCGCCGAAAAAGCCACCGCCGCCGCCAAAACTCAGGCGTCCGACATCGCCCGGGCACACAGCGGCGTTCCAGTCGGGCTTGATATCACAAGCTTCTGGATCGACTGCGATGCTGTTGTTTACGCCGTCGTGGATGAGGACGTATGAATTGGGGCCGCCGCCGAGCGAGCCGTCCCGGTCCTTGTACGCCGCGGTTTTGTAGGAAGAACTGCCTCCATTATCGTTGCCCCACTTACGCTCCATCGGCGGAAAGTACACCGGCTTGGCGTTCTTGAATGTCACGCCCTCGATGGCGTTGTTGGTGCTGACCCCGAAGCTGCTATACAACAGGTTAGAGATCGCTCCCGTCTTGCGAGTGTCGTTGTCCTCGTAGTTCACGAAGGTGGTATTTACGACGTCGTGCCGGTAATCGTAGAACTCGTAGCC
>CAZFJU010000401.1:0-2394 GCA_964518995.1 uncultured Gammaproteobacteria bacterium | reverse complement strand
TCTGGCGAATGATCACCTCGATGTGCTTGTCGTTGATCTTCACGCCCTGCAGGCGATAGACATCCTGAATCTCGCGGACGAGGTAATCGGCAAGGGACTCGACCCCCTGCAAGCGCAGGATGTCGTGCGGATTCGGCTCCCCATCGGCGATGATTTCGCCGCGCGTCACCTTCTCGCCCTCGAAGACGTTGAGATGACGCCACTTCGGAATCAGCTCCTCGTACTGCTCGCCGTCCTCATTCGTGATGATCAGCCGACGCTTGCCCTTAGTCTCCTTGCCGAAGCTAACGGTTCCCGAGAATTCCGCAAGAATCGCCGAATCCTTCGGGCGCCGGGCCTCGAACAGGTCGGCCACACGCGGCAGACCACCGGTGATGTCGCGAGTCTTCGAGCTTTCCTGCGGCAGCCTCGCGATGACGTCGCCGACCAGCACCTGCTGCCCCTGCTCCATGCTGAGCACCGCGCCGGACGGCAGCGCATAGGCCGCCGGGATGTCCGTGTTCGGAAACGACATCGGCCGGCCGTTCTCGTTGACGAGCTTCGCCGTCGGACGATACTCGGTGCTGCGCGAAACGGCGTCGAGCACGACGGTGCTCGTCAGGCCGGTCATCTCGTCGACCTGCTGCGCCACGGTCACGTTGTCGATGAAG
This sequence comes from uncultured Gammaproteobacteria bacterium, assembly GCA_964518995.1. GTDB lineage: Bacteria > Pseudomonadota > Gammaproteobacteria > Steroidobacterales > Rariloculaceae > ZC4RG20. The sequence continues at coordinate 1,744 of CAZFJU010000401.1, read as the reverse complement.
TCCTCGAACTTGAGGTAGCCGCTGACCTCCGTGACGACCGGATGCATGTGCGGATCCCAGCTTGCAACGAGCTGGCCCGGCTTCACCGCATCGCCGTCGGCGACGTTCAGCATCGCGCCGTAGGGCACCTTGTAGCGCTCACGCTCGCGCCCGAAGTCGTCGATGACCGCGAGCTCGCCCGAGCGGGACGTCGTAATCAGGTGCCCCTTCTTCTCGTGCTTGACGGTCTTCACGTTCTGGAAGCGCATCGTGCCGGCGCTCTTGACCTGCACGCTGTCGACCGCCGCAGACCGTGATGCCGCACCGCCGATATGGAACGTGCGCATCGTCAGCTGGGTGCCGGGCTCACCGATCGACTGCGCGGCAATTACGCCCACGGCTTCGCCCTTGTTGACGCGGTGCCCGCGCGCAAGATCGCGCCCGTAGCACTGCGCGCAAACGCCGTACTGTGTCTCGCAAGTGATCGGCGAGCGAGCGAGGACCTGATCGATCGAATACGCCTCCAGCTTCGCGACCGCCTGCTCGTCGAGCAGCGTGCCGGCCGCGATGACGACCTCTTCCGAGCCAGGCGCGAGGATGTCGGTCGCGGTGACCCGGCCGAGCACGCGCTCCCGCAACGGCTCGACGATGTCGCCGCCTTCGACCAGCGGCGTCATCAGAATGCCGGCTTCGGTGCCGCAGTCGGCGGACGTCACGACCAGATCCTGCGCGACATCGACGAGGCGCCGAGTCAGGTATCCGGAGTTGGCCGTCTTCAACGCGGTATCCGCAAGACCCTTACGGGCGCCGTGCGTCGAGATAAAGTACTGCAGCACGTCGAGGCCTTCACGGAAGTTGGCCGTGATCGGCGTCTCGATGATCGAGCCGTCCGGCTTCGCCATCAGGCCGCGCATGCCGGCCAGCTGGCGGATCTGGGCGGCCGAGCCTCGGGCGCCGGAGTCGGCCATCATGTAGATCGAGTTGAACGACTCCTGCTGGACCGTGTTGCCCTCGGCGTCGGTGACGGCATCCGTGCCGAGCTTCTCCATCATCGCCTTCGCCACTTGGTCGTTGGTGCGCGACCAGATGTCGACGACCTTGTTGTAACGCTCGCCGTCCGTCACCAGACCTGCTGAGTATTGGTCCTGGATCTCCTTGACCTCGGCCTCTGCCGCCTGAAGGATGCGGGCCTTTTCGTCCGGCACGACCATGTCGTCCGCGCCGAACGAGACGCCCGCCTTGGTCGCATAGTAGAAGCCCGTGTACATCAGCTGGTCGGCGAAGACCACGGTCTCCTTCAGGCCCAGCTGGCGGTAACAGGCATTGATGACGCCCGAGATCGCCCGCTTGTTCATCGGCCGGTTGATCAGCTCGAACTCCAAGCCCTTCGGCACGATCTCCGACAGGAGCGCGCGGCCGACGGTGGTCGAGACGATACGCGGGCTCGACACGCCGTTCGTATCCGTCTGCTTCAGGCGTACCTTGATCCGCGCGTGCAGACCGACCGCCCCGTTCTCGAAGGCGCGGTGCACCTCGTCGAGATCCGAGAACAGCATGCCTTCGCCGGGCTCGGCGACGCGATCACGCGTCATGTAGTAGAGGCCGAGCACGACGTCCTGCGACGGCACGATGATCGGGTCGCCGTTTGCCGGAGACAGAATGTTGTTGCTCGACATCATCAGCGCGCGCGCCTCGAGCTGCGCCTCGAGCGAGAGCGGCACGTGCACGGCCATCTGGTCGCCGTCGAAGTCGGCGTTGAACGCCG
>CAZFJU010000400.1:0-2434 GCA_964518995.1 uncultured Gammaproteobacteria bacterium | reverse complement strand
GAGCGCCTGCTGGAGATGCTGAACGGGGAGTAAAATTGGGGTCAGAGCCCAATTGGACCAGAGTGAAAATGGGGTCAGAGCCCAATATCAGGGCAATCAGTGAGTTGATCGGTCGGCGAAACTGGGCTCTCGGCGAAATTGCGGCGAAATTGGGCTCTGACCCCATTTTCCGCACTAATTGGGCTCTGACCCCATTTTCCGGTCGATATGCTCGAGCGCACGCGCGATCCGCGCGACGGCCCGCTCCCGCCCGACGAGCATCAGCGTAACGCCGATGCCGGGAGACGCGGCCTGCCCGGTCAAAGCTACGCGCAGCGGCTGTGCCACTTTGCCGAGCTTGAGGCCGAGCGCGTCCGCTACCCCCTTCACCGCCTCCTCAGTGGCGGACTCGGACCACTCGGCTACGGCGGCGAGCGCGTCTTTCAGCGCCGCGAGCGCGTCGCGCGCCGCAGGCTTCAGATGCGTTTGCGCCGCCTTCTCGTCGAAGGCCTCGAATTCACTGTAATAGCAGTGCGCGCGCTCGGCCATCTCGGCGACCGTCTGGCTCCGCTCGCGCAGCGCGGCGACGGCGAGCTCGAGCGGCGGCCCCTGCTCCGGCGCAAGCCCCTGCCGCGCCAGCTGCTCCGCGAGCAGCGGCACGATCTGCTCGACCGGCGCGCTCATCATGTGCTGCTGGTTCACCCACAGCAGCTTCAGCGGATCGAAGCTCGCGGCCGAGCGGCTCACCCGGTCGAGATCGAAGAGCTGGATCAGCTCGTCGACGGTGAAGATCTCCTGGTCGCCGTACGACCAGCCGAGCCGTGCGATGTAGTTCAGCATCGCCGGCGGCAGGAAGCCCATGTCGCGATATTCGAGCACGTTGACTGCGCCGTGCCGCTTCGAAAGCTTCGCGCCGTCTGGACCGTGAATCATCGCGAGATGCGCGTACGCCGGCGGCGTCAAGCCCAGCGCCCGAAAAATATTGATCTGCCGCGGCGTGTTGTTGAGGTGATCGTCGCCGCGAATCACGTGAGTGATCTGCATGTCGGCGTCGTCGACCACGACGGTGAAGTTGTAGGTCGGCGTGCCGTCGGAGCGCGCGATGACGAGGTCGTCGAGCTCCGCGTTGGCGAATACGATGCGGCCCTTGACGAGGTCGTCGACGATAACTTCGCCGTCGAGCGGGTTCTTGAAACGGACGACGGGCGATACATCCGGCCGCGCACGATCGCCGGCGCGGCAGCGGCCGTCATAGCGCGGCTTCTCGCCGCGCGCCTGCGCCTCCGCGCGTCTCATGTCGAGCTCCTCGCGGGTGCAGTAGCAGTGATAGGCCGTGCCCTCGGCAAGCATCCGCTCGACGACCTGCGCATAGCGATCGAAGCGCTGGGTCTGATAGACCGGCGGCTCGTCCGAGTCGATGCCGAGCCACGCGAGGCCGTCCAGGATTGCATCCACGGCGGCTTGCGTCGAGCGCTCGCGGTCCGTGTCCTCGATGCGCAGGATATAGACGCCGCCGTGGTGACGTGCGTAGAGCCATGCGTACAGCGCCGTGCGGACGCTGCCGATGTGAAGAAAGCCCGTCGGGCTCGGAGCGAAGCGAGTGCGAATTGTCACCGGTCATGCCTTCCTGAGCGATTGATGGAGTCTACCTGATGAGCACCGAGGGCTCCCCATTGCCCGCTCCCGGCGGCCTGACCGGCCGCGACACAGGCGACGATCGTCGACCTCCTCGCCATCCCGGAGGAGCGACGCAGACACGAAATCATCGACGGCACACTCGTCGAAAAGGAAGCCGCATCCGCTCGACACGGCGCCGCGCAGGTCAGGCTCTCCCGCCGCCTCGCGCCTTACGATCGTCGCCCCGGCGGCCGTTGGCCCGGCGGGTGGTGGTTCGCGACCGAAGTCGAGATCTGCTTCGAAGAAGCGCAGGTGTTCCGTCCCGATATCGCGGGATGGCGGCGCGAGCGGCTGGCCGAGCTTCCCAGCGAAGTGCCCATTGCCGTTGGTCCGGACTGGATTTGCGAGATCCTTTCGAAGAACAAGCGAAACGATCTGATCAAGAAGAAGCGCGTGTATCATCACCATGGGGTCGGCATTATTGGATCGTCGATCCCAGCGAAGCAACGCTCGCAGTCCATCGCTGGCACCCGGACGGATACGTCGAGATCCTGATAGCCGATCGCCATGAGCGGATATGCGCGGAGCCGATGGAAAACTAGCGAGCACCAGTGGCCTGTAACAGCCCGGAGCGCTCGTCAAGCGTCTGAATGCCCCCATCGCCACTCATCCCCTTGTTCCCGATGTATCATCGCGTGCTCGAACCCGAACTGCGGAACCGCTTCGATCTGCTATGCACCTGCGCCATCTAGCCTTTGCTCCGCTTCTTCTTGCCGCGACCGCGCTGCACGCGCGGGGCGTTTCTCCGTACATCGTGGTCAGCCAGGCTCCGGAGATC
>CAZFJU010000399.1:0-2441 GCA_964518995.1 uncultured Gammaproteobacteria bacterium | reverse complement strand
GAGCATTTCGAGCCAGTTTTCAACGCCGCAGCGCGCCGCCAGAGGCTTTTTCACCTAGAACTGCGGGTCGAGCACCTGCGGCGGCACATTAACCTCGGCCTGCTCGCGAACCGACATCGCATAGGCCCCAAGCTCGGCGCCCGCCATCGCCTCGAACAGCTGGTCGCGTAGCGCCGTACGCCGATCGAGGGTCACCTCTGCCGGATCGCCCGGTTGGACGCGCGAGAGCACGAGCAGCGCCTGGCTGCCATTCGAGAGCTCGACGCTGCGATGTAACCGCGTTCCTTCGGCCGGAACGCCTAGGTTGAACGCCTGCGAGAGAACCTCCACCGGCACCGTGATGTCGGAGCGCTGCACCCAACGCGGCGCATGCCATGTGCCGCCGTGCTCCGCCGCGAGGCGCGCCGCGGGCGAATAGGCAGCGGCCATCGTCGCGTCCGTCTCTGCAGCGTCCGCCCCCGCAATGGCGCCCGCGCCGTCGTCGGCGCCCGCGCCGCCGTCGGCTTCAGCCGCGGCATCGGCCACACCGGACTCCGCGACCAAGGCCTCCTCGGCGACCGTCGCGTCGGCGACACCGGATTCAACGGCAGCCGCATCAGTAGATTCGGCGACGGCCGCGGAGTCGTCGGCGGCCGCATCGGTCACGCCGCCTTCGGCATCTGACGGCGCCTCAGCGGCGTCACCGCTCGCGGCGTCAGCCGCAGCAGCCGGCGCCGCATCGAGCGCAGAGCCGCCCAGGAACTGCGGCGTCAGCGGCTCCGGCAGCGCCGCCGTGAAGGCCCCCGCGGCGTCGGCCGCCAACTCCGCGGCGCGCTCATGGCGCAAGGTCTCGCGAATCTCGTCCGCGACTTGGTCCAACGGCCGTTGCTCCGGAGGAAATCGCTCGACCACCCGGACCACGGCGACATGCTCTTCCGACAGCTCGATCAGATCGCTGTTGATGCCGGTCTCGAGCGGCTGGAAACCGAACACGACGTCGACGACCGCAGCGCTGTTAGGAAACACGGTAGGATCGCCGCTCCGCGGAAAACTCTCGACCTCCTTCAGCGGCAGCTCCATCGCCGCTGCGACGCGCTCGAGGCTGTCGTACTCCTCGAAGGCCAAATCGGTGAGCCGGTTCGCCTGGTTGAAGTAGAGATCGTCCGCGCGCTCGATCCGGTACTCGGCCGTCAGCGACTCCTCCACCTCTTCGAACGAGCGTTCCTCACCGGCACGCAGCTCGTCGTAACGAATAATGTGCCAGCCGAAGTCGGTGCGGACGGGATCGGATACGTCCCCGACGGACTCCATTGCATAGAGCGTATCTTCGAATGGACCGGCCAGCATGCCGCGGCCGATCCAGCCTAGACTGCCGCCGGACGACGCCGTGCCCGGATCGTCGGAGTGCTCGGCGGCCAGCGCCGCAAAATCCTCGCCGGACCGGATGCGCTCGACAAGCGCCTCGGCACGCGCCCGCGCCGCATCGTCGCTTTCACCCGGCTCGGCGGTGATCAGAATGTGGCTCGCAGCGCGCTCAGCGTCGGCAGTGAACTCGAGGCGCCGGCGCTCGTAATAATCGCGAATTTCCTGCTCGCTGACATCGATCTGCTCGGCGATCTCTGAGCGGCGCAGCTCGACATACTCGAGCGCCGCACTCTCCTCGGTCATGTAGCGATCGCGGAACTCGTCGTAGTGGGCCGCGACCTCTTCGTCCGTGACTTGCACGCCATCGAGAAACGACTGGACATCGAACCGCGCATAGCCGATCTCGCGACGTTGATTCGCAAGCTCGACATAACGCCGATATTCGTCCGGCGTGACGAACGACGAATTGACGATGCCGTTCTGAAGATCGAGCAGCTCGAGTTGCTGGCGCTGCATCTCTTCGAATGCCGCGACGGAGATGCCCTGGAACGCGAGCTGAGTCTGCAGCATCTCGAACGAGAACTGGTTGCCGATCTGAAATGCCGGGATGGCTTGGATGGACCGCGTGAGGCGCTCGTCCGAGACGCGGTAGCCACGCTCCGCGACCTGCTGGCTCAGCGCACGCTGCCGGATAAGCCGATCGAGCGTGGACGAGCGCAGCTGCCGACGGATGTCCTCGTCGAGCTCGACACCGTACAGATCGAGGAAATTGCTTTGCTCGGCCTGGAAATTGCGCTCGAACTCCTCGAGCGGAATCTCCTCACCGTTGACGACCGCAGCGTAGCTCGGCCCGGTGAGGTTGAAATCGACGCCCCAAAATATGAACGAGACGGCGATCAAGCCGAGGATGATGATGATGACCGAGCGGCCAAATCCGTCACGTATTGACTGCAGCATGACCTTCTACGAGCCGAGTGGAAAAACAAAGGACAGACTCGTTCCCGGCACGCCGAGAAAGAAATCTGCCCTTTGCTCATAACAACTGGCGGAGTGGACGGGACTCGAACCCGCGACCCCCGGCGTGACAGGCCGGTATT
>CAZFJU010000398.1:0-2511 GCA_964518995.1 uncultured Gammaproteobacteria bacterium | reverse complement strand
ACGAGGAAGGCGAGCTGCAGTTGCTTCTCGAGATCAAGATCGATGACATCGTCGACTGGCTGTGGGAGGAGATGCAGCTGCCGAACCTGAAGCCGCGCGTCGGCGCGTCGGACGAGACGGACTGGACGCGCGAGGGCTGGGACCGGCGCGGCGCCCGCTCGCGGCTCGACCGGCGCCGCTCGTTCAGGGAGCTCGTGAAACGGCGCACCGCGGACGGCGCCATCCCGACTTTCACCGACGAGGATTTGCGCTTCCGCCAGCTCGCAAAGCGCCGGCAGCCGGCTGTCCATGCGGTCGTGTTCTTTTTGCTCGACGTCTCAGGCAGCATGTCCGAACGCGACCGCAAGCTCGCGAAGACGTTCTTTTTCTGGGTCGTGCAAGGGCTGCGCCGCGAATACCGTTCACTCGAGACGGTGTTCGTCGCACACACGACCGACGCATGGGAGTTCAACGAGCCCGATTTTTTCCAGGTCGCGGGCTCGGGCGGGACCGTCGCATCGACCGGCTTCGGCAAGGTTCGCGAGATCATCGACGCGCGCTTCTCGCCATCCCGCCACAATATTTACCTTTTCTACGCATCGGACGGCGACAACTCCGTCAGCGACCGGCTCGAGGCGCGCACGCTTCTCACCGGCCTCGCCAGCGACGCGTGTTACAGCGGCTACATCGAGGTCGGCTCGGCGCCCGCACGGCGGCTGACCACGGAAACCGGCCGGATTTTCAGCGAGATCGCGAGCAGCGGCCTGCCCGTCGGCAGCTATGCGGTCGACGACTTTGACGCGATCTGGGACGCGCTCCGGCATTTTTTCGTGGCGGAGCAGCAAGCCATCGAAGGGGCGTGAAGTGAGCACGGAGATGAAGGACGGCTGGCGGAGCTATGTGAGCCGGCTCGAGGAGCTTGCGGAGCGCTCCGGGCTGTCGTTTTACTCTGTCGATTTCGAAGCGGTTCCGGACAGCTTCATGATGGAGATCGCGGTGTACGGGCTGCCCGTCCGCATGCCGCATTGGTCGTTCGGTGTGCGTTACATCTATCAGCTGATCCAACACCGCATGGGGCATTCGAAGATCTTCGAGGTGGTCTTCCCCGGCAATCCGGGGCACGCCTATCTTGCGCAGAGCAACGGCCTCGCCGACAACGTCCTGGTCACGGCGCATGTACTCGGCCACGCCGATTTTTCCCGCAACAATCTGCTGTTCCGGCGCTGCCAGGAGCAGGTCAGCGAGCACATCGTCGAGCACGCGGCGAATCATGCGCGACAAATTCAGCAGGCTATCGAAACGCACGGCGCGGAGCGCGTAGAGACGGTTCTCGACGCCGCGCTCGCGCTCGAGCAGCACATCGACATCGATAAATCGCTGCGGCGCGAGCCCTATCCGGAATACCCCGCCGAGCCGAAGGTCGTCGACGACGAGTTCCGCAAGCGCTTCGCCGCGTTGGATCCGGACGACGAAAGTGCACCGACCGAGCGCCGGAAGCGCGCCCCCGTACCGCCGCATCCCGAGCGCGATCTACTATGGTTTATCGCGCATTACGCGCCGGAGCTCGAAAGCTGGGAGCGCGATATCTTTCTCGCAGTGCGCGAGGAATCGTTCTATTTCTACCCGCTTTTCGCCACCCAGATCATGAACGAAGGCTGGGCATCGTATTGGCACGCGCGGCTGCTGCGCGAAGCGGATTTCATTCCGCAAGAGGTTTACGTCGACGCGATCAAGTGCCATTCAGACGTCGTGCGCCCGATCGCCGCCGGGCAGCAGGTGGCGCTCGCCATCAACCCGTATCACCTCGGCTTCTCGATGTGGGAGAAGATCGTCGAAGTCGAAGGGCTCGATGCCGCGCGCGAGATCATGCAGCAAGACGACGACTTCGGCTTCATCCGTAATCATTTGACGCGCGAGCTCGCCGAAGAGCTGCAGCTGTTTCGCTATACCGCGAAAGACGGGCAGGTGCGGGTACTCGAGTTGGAGCTCGATCAGCTGCACGAGCAGCTGCTCGCGCCGAAGTACGGCTTTGGCGCGCCTTCCGTTTCGGTCCGCCACCGCCACGTCGACGGCACGCTCGAGCTCGAGCACGACTACAAAAGCGATGGCCGCGGTCTTGATATCGAGCGCGGCCGCAAAGTGCTCGAATATGTCCGCCGCGTATGGCGCCGACCGGTGGTCATGCATACCGTAGACCACGACGGCGCCCCCCACAGGCTCGCGGTCTAAACGCGCCGTCGGACGCAGACCGCCTCGCCTGAACGCGTTCGTAATCGACAGGTCGGCGGCGAATGCCGACAATACGCCTGCCGGGGCGGAGGGCTCCGCATTCGTTTGCCGCGCGGAGTATCCTCACAGCCATGTATCGAATTGCTCATCTCGCGAGCGTTCTGCTCGTAGCCGCTCCGCTCGCGTCGCTGGCGCAGACTGATGTGGTGTCGCTCGAGGACCACGGGCCGGAAGAGCACCAGCCGATCGAGATCGATCGCGAGCTCGACTGGGATGCCGTCCTCGCGCGAGCGGTGCGGCATT
>CAZFJU010000397.1:0-2511 GCA_964518995.1 uncultured Gammaproteobacteria bacterium | reverse complement strand
CCGCGCAGCCGCACGGGCCATCACCGTCGAGGCCGGCGTCATCGGCGTGCAGTTCAGCGCTTGCCTCGACCGCGAGGTGGCGTTCGAAACGAACGGCGAGGGCGCCTTCACGTCGATCGCAGCCAAGCTGCTGGCCAAGGCCCGGGGCCAGACCAATCGCGATTTCCACGATGCGGTCATCAAAGCGTTCGGGCCCGCCCCGCGTCAGACGCCGATGCTGTACTGCGATCCCAGCATGCGGGATGCGCCGTTCGCACTGTTCTGAGGTGTGATCGTCATGCGTGAGCCGCAGCTCGGATCGGCCGCCGTCCCGGACGCCGTGCGCGGCATCGCGCAGAGCCGCACTCCGGAAGAGCCTACGCCCGCCGCCGCTGCCCCGCAGCCGGAGGGGCTCGGCTTTCGTTATCGCCTCGGCGAGGGCTTCGCGAGACAGGGGACCACGCGTCTTTACCAGCGCAAGGCCGGTGATCCGCTGTACAGGCCCCTCGCGATCTACGCGCGGGACCCGGGCGTCTCGCAGCTCGAAGGTGCGATCGCCGAGGTCAGCTTGCAGTACGAGCCGCTCGCGCCGGGCCCGGTCGGCTCCGTCATCGAGGTCGATAGCCGAGACGCCGAAGGCGTGCTGTATCCGCCCGCCGAGCTCGACGCGCCCGAGGTGCTGCTCGGAAACGGTTATCGCCCTTCCCTATCGCTACCACAGTTTCATCAGCAGATGGTCTACGCCGTAGCGATGCTGACCTACGATCATTTCAAAGTGGCCCTGGGCCGGAACGTCGACTTCGCGTTCGACAATCTGAGCGCAGACAGCACTCGGCTGCGCTTGCGGCCGTTCGGCGCAGTCGAACCGAACGCATGGTACGACCGCCGTAACGGCGAGATCGTGTTCGGCTACTTCGTCGCGAAGGCCACGACGCCAATCGTGGAGAAGGGAAAGGGCAAGGTCTACACTAGCCTTTCCCACGACATCATCACGCATGAGATGAGCCACGCGCTGCTGGATGGGCTGCGTGCGCGCTTCCTCGAGCCCACTCATCCCGATGTCCTCGCGTTTCACGAGGCGTTCGCGGATCTGGTCGCCTTCTTCCAGCACTTCGCGTACGACGATGCCGTGCGAGCGGCGCTCGTTGCCGCACGCGGCAGCCTTGCCGAAGCCGGCGGCCTGACCCGCCTCGGCGAAGAATTCGGCCGGGCGTTGGGCCTGAGGTCCGGCGCATTGCGCACGCTCGCCGGCGCCGAGGGTGACACAAAGCTGCTCCATGATGAGGCCTCGGCGCGGCCGCACGAGCGCGGCCAGGTGCTGGCCCGTGCGGTGTACGATGCTTTCGAGGTGCTCTACCGCCGCCGCACGCGGCGATTCCTCAAGCTCGCAACCGGCGGCACCGGCGTGCTGCCGCCGGGAGATCTTCCGACGGAGTTGCTCGCGCTTCTAGCCGCCGAGGCCAGTAAATTGGCGGAGCAGTTGCTTTCCATCTGTATTCGCGCCCTCGACTACTGCCCGCCGGTGGACATTCTGTTCGGCGACTATTTGCGCGCGCTGATCACCGCCGATCACGACCTCGTGCCGGATGATCGATTCGCGTACCGCGAAGCCCTCATCCGTTCGTTCGGCGAGCACCACATCTTCGGGCACGGTACCTCGAGCATGACCGAGGACGGGCTGCTGTGGAACGGCCCGCAACGGACACTGCCGGACGACCGCCGACTGAGCCTTGCGAGTCTCAAGCTGACCAACGATCTGACGGAGCCGGCGGACCGAAATCAGCTCTACGAGATGGCGGGCGTCCTCGGCCGGCTCGTCAGCGACCCGCAGTATGCCTCCGAGTTCGGCGTGATCAGCCCGATATCGCCCGCCTACGATCGCAACTCTATGCAGTTGCCTGTGGTCGAGTCGATCCGCATCGCACGCCGCATCGGCCCGAAGCGCCAAGTCACTCTGGATATCGTGGCGGAGGTGACCCAGAAGATCATCGTCCGCGAAAGCGACATGGAGTTTCCGTTCTACGGCGGTGCGACGGTCATTCTCGACGCGGAGGGACGCTTTCGTTTCGTGATTCGCAAGCGCGTCGATCACGCTGAGCGACAACGAGAACAGCGGGAGTACATGGAGTCGAACGAAGGCCGTCAATTCTGGAAACGGTTGGCCGGACGCTTCGTGGCGGACGCCGCGTCCATACCGCGAGCGCTTTGCGAGATCCACCGGTGACCGTCAGTGAGCGCGCCCTTTAAGAAAACGTCGACTCTTGCCTGGCTATCAAGCGGCGGCCTCGCCGTCCGGGAATCGAGTCTCCAGAAGCCGCCGTAATCGCCGCTTCGACTATTGCTCTTGCTTTTGCGATCGTGTAATAAACAGGCTAAATAACCATTCGACCGCCGCTGCGCCCCGTTGTGGTCGCAGGAGGAGGCTCGGTGATCCGCCTAGCGAGCAGCTTACTGCGCAGCAGAGTGCTGACGTTGGTCACGTGGATGCTCTTGCTCGTCGCGTTCCCGCTGGCATTCTATGTCATCCACTAC
>CAZFJU010000396.1:0-2535 GCA_964518995.1 uncultured Gammaproteobacteria bacterium | reverse complement strand
GATCAGATAGGCGAGACATTCGGGGAGCCATTCGGCGAGTCGGCTGACAAGCTGGGAATGCATGCCGAGCTCTCGTTCCCGCGATTTGATTCGAATCAACGTCGGGGATACTAGCGCTGCTGCGACGCGAAGCGCGCCTGGATAGTCCCCGGCCCCTTCTTTCTGCTCTCGAGCCTCGGCAATCAACGCCCGAAGCTTTTCGCTCGGCGTTGAACCGGCGCCGTTCCAGCTCGCCAGAAACTCCGCATCCTCGGCCGAGATTCGGGTGCTGACCGGTATGGTCTTTCGGGGCATTCCAGACCTCGACGACGGGAAGTGCCAGTTGCATGCAAATGTATGCAAATGGGCACAAGGGAGTCAATACCTAGGTGGATAATAAGTGGAGATAGCAGCGATCGTGATAGGAGGACGATATGAATTATCGAATTGACTCGACATCGTCTATCTGGCGCAGTTGGGATACCTGAGCACCAAAAGCCGGGTCGACGGTGGCTTCGTGATGAACCAAGCCAGCGATAGGCGGAACGCGCTACGCGACGAGATAGCATTTCGTGCGAGTTGACTTGAAGCGCGACAAGCATATTGGGAGCGCTTCGTCCGAACTGACAAAGAGAGATACGGGGTGTCGAGAATGCACGAGCTGATCGAGTTGGAGACGCAAGGGTGGCAGGCGCTCGCGACCGAAGGGGATGCCGGGAAGAAGTTCTATGCATCCGTTCTACGGGAGGATTCGGTCATGCTATTTCCCGGCGGGCTTCGCATCGTCGGGCGCGAGCAGGCGCTTCAGTCCCTCGGAACCCAGCCTTGGGCGTCGTTTCGAATCGAGAACGCTGTCGTGGTTCCCCTCACGGCGAACGCGGCCACTGTCGTGTACACGGTGACGGCAGTGCGGACGGGGAGCGAGCCGTATGTCGCGCTCGTCAGCAGCACGTACGTCCAAGAGGGTCGCTGGCAGCTGGCCGTGCATCAACAGACCCCGACTTAACCTCAATGCGCTCACTACGCTGACGCTTAAGTAAGCGCCATTGGACTTAACCTGACTTAACCTAGGTTAAGCCGATCGGCACCGGGCCGTTGCCCAATGGCTTGCTGCGTGTGCGCGGCATGGTGGCCTCGGCTCTTGTTTTGTGAAGTCGGCGGCAGCGCTCGTTGCTCGAATTCGAGACAATTCGCGGCGCGCGCCTGGTGCTCCGCGTTCCTGCGCTGCATGCGATGCTCCGCACCCCCGCGCGTTGAAACCAAGAGCGAGCACACTGTGAGTCGATTAAACAAGACGTCATTGCGCAGATTCTGCTTGCATACGCTGTGCATCGTCATCCTCGGCGGCGCGTGCGCACACGCGGAGGACTTCTCCTGGCAGTTCGTCGCCACCGCGCAGGACGCGGAGGTTGCGAGAACAGCGAAAGCTGACGGTGCCACGCTGTCGGCGACGTACTACTTTCGGCCGGTGGACGACTCCGGCGGCCCGTATGCGCTCGCGCCGTTCCTGACTCGAAGCAGCCGCGTGAGTGCGACCTACTCGGAGGACAAGACGACGGCCATCGTTCGCCGTATCTGGCTTGGCCCGCTGCCGCCGCCGGTAGACTCGCCGCCGGCGAGCGTAAGCGTCACCCGAGCTGCCGGGCGGTCGCTTTCCGGGCGGCACGTGTGGCGCGACTCGGGCTGGTACGTCGGCGCCGCGCTAGCGCAAGCCGATGCGGCGCACCCGGCGCCACTATCGAGTGCGTTCAGCCTGCTCGGCGACGACCTCACGACACGCTCGCTCACGCTCGGAAAGTACGTGGCCCGATCGACCGCCGTCGAGCTTGCCGCAGTTTCCGCGGACACTACGCTGACGAGCGAGCTGCCGCTGTTTTGTAGAGCGGGCGCTTGCTCTTTGCGGCCGATCGCCCAGCTGAGGAGCACGTACGAGACGACGCTCGATAGTGTCGAGCTCTCCGCGCGGCATATCGGCCGCTTCGGCCGGTTCACCTACTCGCTGTCGGGAGGAGTGACAGCGAGCGAGAGCGACTTCTCTGGGGAAGTCGTCGAAACACCCCTGGAGCCGGTACCGCCCCTCTTTCCGATCTCGCAGTCAATCATTGAGCCTGGGCCGTCGGGCGCGATCGTGCATGTCACCTCGGGGGCTTCGCGGGCGCAGCGGTACGCGCTCGGAGGCGAGCTCTACCCGACTCCGGCGCTCGGCGTTTATGTCGACTACGTGCGTTGGGATGGCGACGATTCACGCGACGCGCGCTACGACGTCGGTGCCACTTGGTTTTTCCGGCGGCGCGTCGGAGTGCAGCTCGGGTGGAGCAAGACAGATTCGCATCTGCCGATTGTGACGGTCACGAACGTCGAGGCCGTGACGCTGCAACTCATCGGCCGGCTGTGACCTCCGGCGCTGGACTACTCGCCATGAAGGCGAGGATTGCCGCAACCACGTCCTGAACGACCGCCTCGGGCTCGCCCTGAAAGTCGCTCCTCACTGCGCGAATATTCGTCGACTCGTCGATGCAGTGCAAGGAGACGAGCGTTGCTCATCCGATCTCGTGT
>CAZFJU010000395.1:0-2546 GCA_964518995.1 uncultured Gammaproteobacteria bacterium | reverse complement strand
GAAGTTCTGTAGATTCGCACGCGGTATCCGCCAACGATCGTCATCAGATGCTCAGAACACTTTCCTGAAGCGTCGGCAGAGGTCGCTGGTTGTCTTCGCCAGCACCTTGGCGTCGACGGATTTCCCCAGAAAGGAAGCAGCCGCCCGTCCATGCGCACCTTCTCGAGTGCCGGCCAAAGGCGTCCGAAGAAGCTTACGAGCCGCCCGATTCAACGGCACCACCCGACGGTCGCCGTTCTTCGTTTCGCCGAGAAAGATGGACCGCTGCTCGAGAGAAATCTGATCCAGTGTGAGCGTGTAGATCTCGCGCATGCGCATGGCCGTCCGCAAGGCGAACTGGAGCATCAGGCAAAGCCCTTCTGCTTCAGCTTGGCTCTCGGGGGTGTGAGCGGCTTCGCGCCGTGCCCGCAGCACCTCGACGATGCGCTGCTCCTCCTCGGGGTCGATCCGTCGGTTCCGCTCGACATCCTCGGGCACGTCAACCCCCTGCCCTGCCAGCGCTGTGCGCGTGTATTCGTCGTAGCCGGAGTACCCGTGCGGGAGGAGGTCAGGGGTTTGAGCTCAACCAGAGCGGGCGCGTGGCTGTCACCCATGCGAGGACGCGCGAGAGCGCCGACTTTTTCTTGCGGATCGTGCCGGGTGCGAAAGCCTTGAGTTTCATCGCCCGGATCCGGGCTTCGGCCCATTCGTACGTGAGCGTTGAGAGCGGCTGTGTGCCGATCTCTTGAACGAGCGTATCGAGCAGGTCGCGAGCGCTTGCAGAACAGCACGAGCGGCACGGTACGCTTGGGTCGCCTTGGCGATGGTCACGACCTCCCGTCGATCGGTGCGCTGCATCCAAGTCGGGGTCTCCCCCTTCTCGAGCGCTGCAAGCCCTCGGGCGGCGACTCGCTCGGCCTCCTCCCGCGTTGAGAAGGTGTCGTAGAACGGGGATTGGAGCAGGCGGTGCTTGATACGCAGTTCGAAGCTCTTCCCGCCGTTGCGCGCTCGGATCACATGAGGCATCTGCATCTCCTTCTTTGAGGTGGATGCAGGCGTGTAGGCGCGTGTTTTATCGCTCCCGGACCGGAAGGCTGCAACGGAATGCGTGCCGAAATCGGGTGGTATTCGCCACCCGGACGTACCCGAACGAGCCGGTTTGAGCCCGTTTTCGGCCCTGTGCGATTCCACATACAACGGCACATCCTGCGGTCCAAAACCCGCAGGATCAGAGGTTTAGAGCAGGTGGGAAAATCGGGGTGATGGAGGCTAGGACCGGAATCGAACCGGTGTACGCGGCTTTGCAGGCCGCTGCATCACCACTCTGCCACCTAGCCGTGTGCCGCAGGGCCGACGAGGGAGTCGGCCGGCGGCCAATTTACCACAAGTCGCGGCGTGCCGCGGTCTCGATCTTCGTCAGTTGAGCTCGTCGACGGTCCAGAAGCGCGTGCCGGAGACATCGGCCTGGGCCATCAAGCCGCGGTCGGTGATCTGGTAAAACGCAACGCCGTCGATGAAGCTGGATGTGGCCGTGACGCCGTCTCGGCCCGCCGCGGCCTGCGCGGTGGTGCTCGCATCCCACCCGCCGCGGGTGAAACGGTCGAGGTGCGCATCGGTCTCGAACAGAATGACCAAATCGTAGCGCTGCGCGCCAATGCCAAGGCCAATCCCGCCTGTACCCATCCGCATATAGGTGCGTTGCCCGGAACTCTTGTCGACGGCAACGCCCGTTCCGCCGCCGCCGGTGACAATGAAACCGGCCTTGGTGGCCGTGAAGACGGCGTATCCGGCGGCCCGGTCGTAAAGCGAGCGCACGGCGCCTTGCTGTGCGAAGAGCTTGCTCAGTGTCGCCTCGGCGCGCTCGTCGATCTCCTGCCGACGTTCGAGGACGCTGTCGCTGACACCGGCACCCGACTCGTCTTGTGCTACCGCAGCGCCTAGGCCGAGCCACAGGCCGCAGAGCGCTACCAGGATCTTCTGCCATGCCATCCGTCTTCCCTCGCTTTTTTCAGGTGCTCAAAACGTACCCGGTCAACTGATAGCCCACCAGCACCATGCCGGCCGCCATCAGCCCGACGTTGGCGGCGAAAGCGTAGCGGCGGAAGCTGCCGGTCTCCCGCCAGAACCAGAAAAACACGAGCATCAAGCTCAATGCGAACAGCTGGCCGAGCTCGACGCCGATATTGAACGAAATCATGTTGGCGACGAGGCCATCGGACGAAATGGCGATGTCCTGCAGCTTGGTCGCAAGACCGAAGCCGTGAGCCAGACCGAAGATGAATACCGCGGCTCGGGTATTCGGCTGTATGCCGAGCCGCCGGAAGCCGCCGAGATTCTCAAATGCCTTATAGATGACGGAGAACCCGATGATGGCGTCGACGATGTAGGCATCGACGTGCAGGCCGCCGAGCACGCCGAGCAGCAGCGTGGCGCTGTGGCCGACGGCGAACAGCGTGACATACAGGGCAACGTCTTTCAGGCGGTAGAGGAAGAAGATGACGCCTGCCAGAAAGAGCAGGTGGTCGTACCCGGTGCCCCCGTGGGCGTGCAGGTGCTGGGGCAGGAAG
>CAZFJU010000394.1:0-2549 GCA_964518995.1 uncultured Gammaproteobacteria bacterium | reverse complement strand
AGGTGTCGGGCCGCGCGGATCGGCCGTCACTCGTGGTGGCGCCGACGTCGTTGCTGGGCAACTGGCGGCGTGAGGCTGCGGCCTTTGCGCCCGCGCTTCGCGTCGTCACATGGCATGGTCCCGAGCGCCGCGCGCGGCTCGGGCGCCGCCGCCTCGACGACTGCGACATCGTGCTTACCACATACACGTTACTCGCGCGCGACGCGGAGGTGCTCGCGGCCCGGCCGTTTCACGTCGCCGTGCTGGACGAGGCGCAGTATGTGAAGAACGCACGGACGCACGCGGCCCGGGCCGCGCGGAGGCTGAACGCCCGTCACCGCCTGTGCCTCACGGGCACACCGCTCGAGAATCATCTCGGCGAGACATGGAGCCTGTTCGACTTCCTGCTGCCGGGGCTGCTCGGCACGGAGCGGCAGTTCGCGCGCCTCTTCCGCGTCCCGATCGAGAAAGACGGCCACACGGAGCGCAGCCGTCAGCTCAGGCGGCGCGTCGCGCCGTTTCTGCTGCGGCGCCGCAAGGACGACGTGCTCGCCGAGCTTCCGCCGAAGTCCGAGATCCTGCGCACCGTCGAGCTCGAAGGCGGCCAGCGCGATCTCTATGAAACCATTCGGCTCGCGATGCACCGTGATGTGCGGGACGCGATCGCGGAGCGCGGGCTCGGACGCAGCCGTATCGTCGTGCTCGATGCGTTGCTGAAGCTGCGGCAGGTGTGCTGCGATCCGCGCTTGGTGAATCTGGAGCAAGCGCGACGCGTACGAGAGTCGGCCAAGCTCGAGCTGCTGATGACGCTCCTGCCGGAGATGATCGAGGAAGGTCGCCGCGTGCTGCTGTTCTCGCAGTTCACGTCGATGCTCGCGCTGATCGAGGAAGCGCTGCACGAAGCCGGCATCGCGTACGCGAAGCTGACCGGAGCGACGCGCGACCGCGCCGCGCCCGTGGACCGCTTTCAGCGCGGCGACGTGCCGCTCTTTCTGATCAGCCTCAAAGCCGGTGGCACGGGCCTGAACCTGACGGCGGCGGATACCGTGATCCACTACGACCCGTGGTGGAACCCGGCCGTCGAAGCGCAGGCCGAGGATCGCGCGCACCGCATCGGTCAGCACCGGCCCGTGTTCGTCTACAGGCTCGTGACGCAGGGGACTATCGAGGAGCGGATGCTTGCGCTCCAGAATGAAAAGCGCGCGTTGGCCGAGGGGCTGCTCGACGGCGACGGCCACGGCGCCGCCGCAGCGCTGTCGCCGGAAAACGTCGACGCACTGTTCGCGCCGCTCGAGTAGGATCGAGCCTGATCTCCGCCCTATGCACGCCGATGTGACCCGTATGATCTCCAAGAATCGAAACTCGTCGCGTGACGCGGCACCGCCGCGTGCGGTTCAGGCCGCGATGGATGAGCTCCTGATCACCCACGGCGCCTATATTCCGGTGGAGCTGCTGCTTGCGCTCGGGCGGCTGAGCTATGCGGACTACGATGCGTGGCGTTGCGGCGAGTGGCCGAGTCTGCAATCGGCGCTGGCCGGCAATCCGCGTCGCGTGCTCGAGTTGCTTCAGACCGCTGCGGCGTGGGCGGAGCAGCTCGGTCTGCGGCCGGAGCCGTGCGAGTACTTTGGCTGGAGCACGAACGCCGGCACGCGGCTGACTTTCCTCGATGACGAATGGTGCGCGTCGGAGTCGCTGCTCGCGACGCACTACGTGCGCCGGAAGGCCGAGGCCGTCGAAGGCGATCAGTTCGATTTGTTCTTCGATAGCGGCTCGACGGCCGCGCTCGCGGATCTTCGAACCGCGCTGCGCGGCCGTGATACGCAGGGCGCTCGGCGCGCCCTCGAGGCATGGGTCGCCCGGGAACCGGCCCATCCGCTGCGCGCGGCCGCGGAGCGGCTGACCGACGCGCTCGTCTACCTTGCGACGCCGCTGCCGGCCGAGGCCGCCGAGGGGGAGTGGCGCGCGATCGAGGAAAGTCTCCTGCCGGCGGCGCGGGACGTGCTCGGTTCCGACGCGCGAGATCTGCTGACGCCGTTCTGGCGGCGACTCGCGGACGCGCTCGCCGATGCGCCGTTCGATCTCGAGCGGCCGCAACTGCACGCGAGCTACGCGTATGCGCATGCGCTCGACTGGCCCCGCACGATCGCCGCGATCGAGGCCGTGCCCACTCACGCCGAGGAGCCTGTGCTGCTCGAGCGGCTCGCCACCGCGCGTCTGCGCCAGGGCGACCGCAACGGCGCAATCGCTGCGTTGGCGCAGCTGTGCTGGCGGTCCCCGAGGAGGGCATCGGAGTGCCTCGAAACGCGCTGGATCGCCGACTTCCGGGTAAGCCAGGTGTGGCTCGCGTTCGTCGAGCTCGACGCAGAGCCTGATGTGACGTTCTTCCCGGCCTACCAGCTCCTCGACGAGCGCGGTCTCGTTCGCGCGTTGCCCCCATCGCTCGCGAGCGGCGAGGGCATGAGCGCCGGCGAGCAGGCCTTTGACGCCGTGCGCGCACTGCTGCGCGCCGATAACGCAGAGACCCGCCGAGCGGTGCGTGCGGCGAGCCCTTGGTTGCTCGAGGCGTATCT
>CAZFJU010000393.1:0-2555 GCA_964518995.1 uncultured Gammaproteobacteria bacterium | reverse complement strand
CTGCGTGATGCCGACCCGGCATGCCCGCAACGGCCAGCTGTTCACGAGCGAGGGCCCGCTCAACATCCGCAACAGCCGGTTTCGCGCGGACACGGGCCCGATCGACCCCCACTGCGACTGCTACGCGTGCCGTCACTACTCGCGTTCTTATCTGCGACATCTGCACCGGTGCAACGAGATCCTCGGCGCGCGGCTCGCGACAATTCATAACTTGCGGTTCTACGCAGCATGGATGGCCCGGATCCGGGCGGCGATCGCCGAAGGCCGGTTCGCGGCGCTCGTTCGGGAAATAGCCATCGGGGCGATCCCGGGGCGCGAGGCTATGCCATAATGACGCCCCTCGACGCGGCCGCCGTGGCCGCGGGCATGCATGGGAACCAAGGTCGAGCATGGAATTTCTGATCGATTTGTTTATCGAAGATGCCTGGGCCCAGGGGGCCCCTGCGCCGGAAGCTTCATTCATGAGCTTCCTGCCGCTCATCCTGATCGTGGTGGTCTTTTACTTTCTGCTGATTCGCCCGCAGACGAAACGGCAAAAGGAGCACCGCCAGATGGTCGAGGCGCTCGGCAGCGGCGACGAGGTCGTGACCGGCGGCGGGCTGCTCGGTCGGATCAAAGAGGTCGGCGATCAGTACGTCACGGTCGAGTTTGCCGATAACGTCACGATGAAGGTGCAGAAGAACACCATCGCGGCGGTGCTCCCGAAAGGGACGATGAAGAGCGCCTAACGGCGTGCTCGCCGATATAACCCGCCCGCGTACGAGCAGGGTCATGACACTACCAGCAGCAAGAAAACGTCGATGAACCG
This sequence comes from uncultured Gammaproteobacteria bacterium, assembly GCA_964518995.1. Classification (GTDB taxonomy): domain Bacteria; phylum Pseudomonadota; class Gammaproteobacteria; order Steroidobacterales; family Rariloculaceae; genus ZC4RG20. Next base: position 1,747 of record CAZFJU010000393.1, on the reverse strand, counting down.
GTATCCGACTTGGGTCAACGTCCTCGTCATCGTGATCTGTCTCGGGGGCGTGATTCTGGCCCTGCCGAATTTCTTCGGCGACGATCCCGCTCTGCACGTCTCGCGAGCGGACGGTGCTCCGGTCCAGCCGGCCGCTCTCGAGCAAATTGAAACCGAGCTCGATAAGGCGGCAGTGCCCTATCTCTCGGTCGAGATGGAGGACAATGCGGCGCTCGTCCGGTTCCCGACCGTTGAAGCGCAGCTCCTCGCCAACGATGTGCTCGACGACGTCGTACCGGATAGCGTTGTGGCGCTCACGCTTGCGCCGCGTACTCCGCCCGTGTTGGCTGCGCTGGGGCTCAGGCCCATGGCGCTCGGCCTCGATCTGCGCGGCGGCGTGCACTTTCTCTATCAGGTCGATATCGACGCGGCCGTCGAGCAGCTGCTGAGTTCCTATGAGTCAGACCTGCGCACGCAGCTCCGCGAGGCGAACATCCGCAGCTCCGTGCGAACGCAGGGCAATCGTCTGATCGTGACGCTGAACGACGAGGCGGACTACGACCGGGCGGCGGCGATCGCCCGAACGCTCGATCAGGGCACCCAGATCACGTTGGCTGAGCGTGTGCTCGTCTCGCGCTCCACGGTCGACGGGCGTCCGGCGCTGATCGTCGAGCCGTCGGAGCAGGTGATTCGCGAGCGCCAGGAGTTCGCGATTTCGCAGAATACAACGACGCTTCGCAACCGCGTCGACGCGTTGGGCGTTGCCGAGCCGGTCGTGCAGCAGCAAGGGCTCGACCGAATCGTCGTCCAGCTGCCCGGCATCCAGGATCCGGCGCAGGCCGAGCGCGTGCTCGGCGCGACGGCGACCCTGGAGTTCAGGCTGGTCGATCCCGAGAACGATCTCTATGACGCCGCGCAACGGCAGCGCTCGCCGATCGGCTCGGAGTTGCTGCGCTGCGCCGATTCGATCGCCGGCAACTCGTTCTGCGTGCCGGGGCCGGACGGCCGGCCCTATACGCTGCTTCGCCGGGAGGTGATCGCTTCGGGCGATATGCTGACCGATGCGACGCCGGGGTATTCGCAAGGCACACCGGCGGTCAACGTGCGGCTGAACTCGCAAGGCGGCCGCCGCATGCTGAACACGACACAGGCGAATCTCAATCGCCCGATGGCCGTGCTGATGATCGAGGAGACACCGCGTTTCGTCGAGCGCGGCGGCGAGCAGGTCATCGAGACGGTGAGAGAAGAGCGCGTGATCAATATCGCGACGATTCGCGGTGTGTTCTCGAACAGCTTCGAAATTACCGGCCTGACGCCGTTCGAGGCGCAGGATCTCGCGCTGCTGCTGCGTTCGGGCGCGCTCGCGACCCCGATCTTCAAGATCGAGGAGCGCACGATCGGCCCGAGCCTCGGCCAGGACAACATCGAGCGGGGGCGCAATGCCGTGATCCTCGGCTTCCTGCTCGTCGTGGCGTTCATGACGCTCATCTACCGTGTCTTCGGTCTCATTGCGAACACGGCGCTGCTGATGAACCTCGTGCTCATCGTCGCGCTGATGTCGCTGCTGCAGGCGACGCTGACGCTGCCCGGCATCGCCGGGATCGTGCTGTCGCTCGGCATGGCGGTCGACGCCAACGTGCTGATCAACGAGCGCATCCGCGAAGAGCTCAAGGCGGGCACCACGCCGCAAGCCGCGATACGCGCCGGCTACGAGAAGGCCTTTTCCAGTATTGCGGACGGCAACATTACGACGCTGATCGCAGGGCTC
>CAZFJU010000392.1:0-2557 GCA_964518995.1 uncultured Gammaproteobacteria bacterium | reverse complement strand
CGACGCGCCGCTTGTTCTATGTGATCGACGTGGCCACGTCGCGGAGCCGGGGCGGCGTTCACCTCGAAGTCGTCACGCGCGAGCCCAAGAACGACGGGACGCTCGGCAAGCCCCGATCCCATGGCCTGCCTCGGGACCTTCCGGATCGCCTGCCGGAAGGGGGCGATCGCCGCGTTCTCGCCGTGCTCGCCGGTGCGGACCAGCTTTACGCCCCGCGCGGCTACGGCTACTCCTCGTCTTACGGTACCTACGCCTCGATGCCGTCCCACTACACGCTCTCCGAAGCGCAGTCCGAGATGCTGCTGCCGGAGCTGTGCCACACGGGCCGCTGCCAGCTGCGGCTGCAACCCGGCGACGACCACCAGAACTGGCTGCCGGTCGCGTGGGAGGACGCGGAGCCCTGGCAGTTCGAGCTCGAGGTGCAGGGCACGGCGCGGAAGAAGCAATACGAGCTGACCGGGTCTTTGCGCCGCGGCGCCGAGACGATGGATATCGCGGAGCCGGTGCTGCTGACCAGCGCCGGCATCCTGTTCACGCGCGAGCACGGCGTCCGCTACGTGCACGGCGGCAGCTTCGACTGGATCCAGCTGCTGCGCGAGCACGGCCCGCTGCGCGTGCCCGCCGCGCAGTGCGACGAGCTGATGACGGCGCTGTACCGCATGCCGGCGCTGCCGCCGCTCACACTGCCTGCCGAGCTGCGCTACGAGGAAGTGGACATCATGCCGCGCCCCTGCCTGGCCGTGCGCCCCGCGGACCGTGGGCTGCGGCAGGAGCGGTTCCGCGGCCAGCTGAGCTTCGACTACGCAGGTACATCGGTCGCGCGCGGCGAGCCGGGCTACGGCATCGTGCAGGCGGGCGAGCGCCGCGTGCTCAAGCGGAACCGGGTAGCCGAGCACGAGGCGGAGCAGCAGCTCGAGCAGATCGGCTGGCGGCCGGCGCCGCCCGATTACCAGTCCACGGACGACGAGCCGGGGCTCGAGATCCCTGCGAGCCGCCTGCCGCAGGTCACGCGCGAACTGCTCGCGGCGGGCTGGCACGTCGAGGCCGAGGGCAAGCCGTACCGGCCCGCGGGCGCCTTCGATTTTCGCGTGGCCTCGGGTATCGACTGGTTCGAGCTGCACGGCACGATCGAGTTCGGTGATACCGTCGCGCAGCTTCCCGAGCTGCTCGCGGCGGCGCGGCGCGGTCAGCACTGGGTCACGCTCGGCGACGGTTCTTTCGGTCTGCTGCCGGAGGAGTGGCTTGCGAAGTATGGCGCGCTCGCCGAGCTCGGCACCGCTGACGGTGATCATCTGCGATTCGAGCGCAGCCAGGTGGGTCTGCTCGACGCGTTGCTCGCTGCCCAGCCCGAAGCACGCGCTGATGCCCAGTTTGCCCGCCTGCGCCGGAAGCTCGCACGCTTTGCGGGGGTGAGCGCGGTCAACCCGCCGGCCGGCTTCCGCGGGACGCTTCGCCCTTATCAGAAGGAGGGCCTCGGCTGGTTCAACTTTCTGCGCGAGTTCGGGTTCGGCGGCTGCCTGGCCGACGACATGGGACTCGGCAAGACGGTGCAGGTGCTGGCCCTGCTCGAAGCGCGGCGCGCGAAGCGCTCGCGCGGAGCCGGCCGTAAACGGCAAGCGGGCCGACCCGCGTACGGCGAGTCGGCATCGGATACGCCGATGCGCCCTTCCCTGGTTGTCGCGCCGAGGTCGCTGATCTTCAACTGGGCCGAGGAAGCGGCACGCTTCACGCCGCGCCTGCGCGTGCTGGACCACACGGGGCCGCAGCGCTCGAAGGGGCACGAGCACTTTGACGACTTCGACCTCGTGCTGACCACGTACGGCACGCTCCGGCGCGACATCGCGCACTTCAAGGACGCGCGCTTCGACTACGCGATCCTCGACGAGGCACAGGCGATCAAGAACGCGAGCTCCGCTTCAGCCAAGGCGGCGCGGCTCCTCCGGGCCGACCATCGGCTTGCGCTCTCCGGCACGCCGATCGAAAACCACCTCAACGAGCTCTGGAGCCTGTTCGACTTTCTGAACCCGGGCATGTTCGGCGCGGTCTCGGCGTTCGGCAAAGTGCACGGCAACGTCGCGGGCGGGCTCGACGACGAGGCGCGCGCGCTGCTCGCGCGGGCGCTCAGACCGTTCATGCTGCGGCGCACCAAGGAACAGGTGCTCGACGACCTGCCGCCGAAGGTCGAGCAGACGCTCTATTGCGAGCTTCCGCCGAAGCAGCGCATCGAGTACGACAAGCTGCGCAGGTACTACCGCGGCTCGCTCCTGAAGCGCATCGAGCGCGACGGCATCAAGCGCTCGAAGCTGAAGATCCTCGAAGCGCTGCTGCGACTGCGCCAGGCTGCGATCCATCCGGGCCTGATCGACCGCGGGCGAGCGGCCGAGCCGTCGGCCAAGCTCGACCTGCTGCTCGAACGTGTGCACGAAGTGATCGACGAGGGCCACAAGACGCTCGTCTTCTCGCAGTTCACGAGCATGCTCGGAATCTTGCGCGCGAATCTCGATCGGCTCGGCATCGCTTACGAGTACCTCGACGGCAAGACGAGGAATCGCCAGGA
>CAZFJU010000391.1:0-2558 GCA_964518995.1 uncultured Gammaproteobacteria bacterium | reverse complement strand
GTGAGGGCCAGATCGGCGTGGCGGTGAACCTCGAGCCTTAATCGCCGTGATAACGCCGCCGGCCCCTTCAGAGGGGGCCGGCGACAGCCCGACGTGACGGAAGTGGCTGCGGCGGGCGTTAGGGCGTCACCGGCTCGCCATCGTCGTTCCAGATCTCGATCGGCGCAATTTCGAGCGCCTCGATCTGCGGGCGGATCTCTCTGAGATCGCCCACAACCACCCACACGAGGCTCTCCGGGTGCACGATCTCTTCTGCGGCCGACTGCAGATCGGAGAGCGTCAGCGCCTCGTAGCGCTCGGTGAGCATCGCCGCATAGTCGAGCGGCCGACCGTAACGGGCCGACGTAATGAGGCTGCTGAGCACGGCCGCGGACGTCTCGAACCGCCCCGGCAGCTCCCGCGTAAGCCCGGCGATGACCCGATCCATCTCGTTCTCTGCGATCGGCGTCGTCGACTTGATCCCCTCGAGCTCGCGAATGAGCTCCATGATCGAGTCGCCGGTCCGATCGATCTGCACCGGCGCGTAGACGAGGAACGGGCGATCACCGAGCGCTGCTTGCAGCGTCGTGCGCGCGCCGTAGGCCCAGCCTTTCGATTCGCGCAGATTCATGTTGATGCGCGCGGTAAACGAGCCTCCAAGCACGCCATTCATCGCTTCGATGGCGAGGTCGCGCTCCGTGCCGAGCCCCGGCGCGACGTGCCCGGCGAGAATGAACGCCTGCGGAGAATTCGGCTTGTCGATGAGGATCATCCGCGGCGAGTCGGCCAATTCGACGTCCGCGACGTTCTTTTGCGGGCGCGGCTCATTCGGCGGACGCCAGGTTCCGAACGTCCGCTCGAGAATCGGCGTAATTTCCGCGAGCGTGGTATCGCCGACGATGAAGATCGTCGCATTGTCCGGCCGCAGCCAGGTCTCCTTGAAGCCGAGCAGATCGGCCTGCGTGATCGAGGCGATCGACGCGGCGCTGCCCGAGCCGGTGAACGGCACGCCATAGGCGTGGCCGGCGCCGTACAAGATCGGCGGCAGCAAGCGCAGCGCGAGCGACTGCGGCTCCGACTTCTCCTGGGCGATGCCGGCCAGCCAACGTGTGCGCAGGCGCTCGATCTCTTCCTCGGCGAATACCGGATTCAGGATCAGGTCGGCCCACAACGCGATGGACGGCTCGAGCTCATCGGTCAGCGCCGACAGCGTCACCGACGACGCGTCGAGATTCGAGCCCGCTGAGATCTGCGCGCCGCGCCGTGCGGCCTCGTCGGAAATCTCGAGTGCGCTGCGCGTGCTCGTGCCGGTGTCGAGCATCGACATCGCGAACGACGCCACGCCTAGCTTGTCGCCCGCATCGGCCGCGAAACCGGCGTCGAACTGCATGGACATTTCGACGATCGGCAGCGTGTCGCGTTCCGCGAGCACCACCTGAATGCCGTTGCTCAACGTGCCGGTGTGGATGTCCGGGAAGGTTAGCGACGGCATGTCGGTCGGGATCGGCGGCAAGCCGCTCGTGCGGTCGAGGCCTTCGGACGAGGTGGTGTAGCGGCCGGCAGGCACAACGTCGACTTGGTGCCAACCATCGCCGAGCCAGCGTTGGGCGGCCTCGCGCACTTCCGCCGGCGTCGCGGAGTTGATCCACTCGAGATAGGTCTGAACGAATAGCGGGTCGCCGGCGTACAGCTCGCCCTCGGCGAGCGTCACGGCTTTACCGTTGAAGCCGCCGACGCGTTCGAGGCCGCGCACGAGGCTCGCATTGGTGCGGGCGACGACGCGCTCGAGCTCATCGGCCGTTGGCCCATCGGTAAGGAACTCGGCGACGATACGGTCGATGGCGTCCGTGGCGACGCTGGCGGGCTGAGTGGGGTTCAACACGACGGAAAGGTCGAACACGCTCGCGAGCTCGAACGGGGTGACGCCGACGTTGACCTGCGTCGCGACCTGCTGCTCGTAGATCAGATCGAGGTAAAGCCGCGAGTTGCGGCCTTGGCCGAGCATCGCGGCCGCGAGATCGAGCAGGGCGCGCTCGCGCGTCGAGCGCGGCGGTACGACCCAGGCGCGATTCACGAGCACGCCGGGCACCTCGTCGAACTGCACTTCGTGCGTATTCGCGGCGCGCATCGGCACCCAGGTTTCATACCGGTCGACCTCCGGGCCGGCCGGGATGTCACCGAAGTAACGTTCCACCTTCTCGCGTGCGGTCGCGACGTCGATGTCGCCCGCGAGCACGAGCACAGCGTTGTTCGGGCCGTAGTAGTCGCGGAACCACTGCTGCACGTCCTCGAGAGACGCCGCATCGAGATCCTCCATCGAGCCGATGGTCGGGTGTCGGTAGGGGTGGCCCGGCGGGAAGAGGCCCTCGTACAGCGCGTAGTTCACGCGGCCGTAGGGCGCATTGTCGCCTTGCCGCTTCTCGTTCTGGACGACGCCGCGCTGGTTGTCGAGCTTCTCCTGCGTGACGGCGCCGAGCAGATGACCCATGCGGTCCGATTCCATCCACAGCGCAAGATCGACCGCGGGCGTCGGCACGGTTTGGAAGTAGTTCGTGCGGTCGAGCCAGGTGGTGCCGTTC
>CAZFJU010000390.1:0-2567 GCA_964518995.1 uncultured Gammaproteobacteria bacterium | reverse complement strand
GGTGTGGAGCGCCTGCAAAGCGGGCTCGGCGAGCTCGATCGGGTGCTCGGCGGCGGGCTCGTGCCCGGGTCGGTCGTGCTGATCGGCGGCGATCCGGGCATCGGTAAGTCGACCCTGCTGCTCGAGGCGCTTGCGAATCTCGCCGAGCGTATCCCGGCATGCTACGTCACCGGCGAGGAATCGCTGGATCAGATCGCGCTGCGGGCCAAGCGTCTCGGCGTCGGCAGTGCGCCGATCCAGCTGCTCGCGGAGACGTGCGTAGAGGTGGTGCTCGCGCAGCTCGCGGCGCGGCCGCCTGCCGTGCTGGTCATCGATTCGATCCAAACGCTCTATAGCGATGCGATCGAATCGGCTCCCGGCTCTGTCACGCAGCTGCGCGAAGCGACCGCGCAGCTCGTACGCTTCGCGAAGACTCGCGGCGTGGCGACGGTGCTGGTCGGGCACGTTACGAAAGAGGGGACGCTCGCCGGTCCGCGCGTGCTCGAGCACATGGTCGACGCGGTGCTGTACTTCGAGAGCGACATCGGCAGCCGCTTCCGGATCGTGCGGGCGGTGAAGAACCGGTTCGGTGCGGCGAACGAGCTCGGTTTCTTCGTGATGGGCGAGGAGGGCTTCCAGGAGGTCAAGAACCCATCTGCGATCTTTCTCGCGCGGCGCGCCGAGCCCGTGCCAGGCAGCGTGACGCTGATTACCCGCGAGGGCTCCCGGCCGATTCTGGTCGAGGTGCAGGCGCTCGTCGATCAGAGCTTGTCCGGATCGCCGCGGCGGCTCGCGCAGGGCTTCGACCCGCAGCGGCTTGGGCTGCTGCTCGCAGTGCTGCATCGTCACTGCGGGATCGGTATCGGGGATTGCGACGTCTACGCGAACGTGGTCGGCGGCTTGCGTGTCACGGAGACGGCCTCCGATCTCGCGGTCGTGCTTGCCGTGCTGTCGAGCTTCCGGGAGCGGCCATTGTCGCCGGGCCTTGCGGTGTTCGGCGAAGTGGGGCTGACCGGCGAGATCCGCCCGGTGCCGTTTGGCGAAGAGCGGGTGACAGAGGCCGAGAAGCACGGCTTTTCACGCGTGCTGATCCCGAAAGCGAATCGGCCTCGGCGCTCGTCGCTCGAGGTCGTGGCGGTGGACAAGCTCGTCGAGGCCCTCGATGCGCTGTTCGCGGCTTAGGGCGCGGCAAAGAGAGCCGCGCCGGTCAGCCCTGTGCCGCCCGCAGCCTCGGCGGCTCCTCGGCATGGGGCGTCATCACGCGCACCTGCTTGATGCCGTGCTCGGTCGTGTCGAGGATCTCGATCGGATAGCCGCTGACGATCAGGGCGGTGCCGGAAGGCGGAATCGTCTCGAGCCGCTCAATGATCAGGCCGTTGAGCGTCTTCGGCCCCTCGATCGGCAGGTCCCAGCTCATCAAGCGGTTCAGCCGACGGATGTTGGTGCTCGCATCCACAACGAAGCTATGGTCGCTTTCGCGTGTGACGCCGATTTCGGACATCACCGGCTCGGAGTCGAGCTCGCCAACGACCTCGCGGAGAATGTCCTCGGTCGTGATCAGCCCCTGCACGTCGCCGTATTCGTCGACGACGAATGCCGAGCGGCGTTTCTGCTGCTGGAAGTTCGCGAGCTGCTGATTGAGCGGTGTGCCCTCTGGCACGTAATAGGCTTCGCGGGTGTGTTCGAGCAGGCGCTGCGCGTTCAGTGCGCCTTTCGCGAGGTCGGGTAGAAGCTGACGCACTCGAACGACGCCGATGATGTTGTCGATATCATCGCGGTAGACGGGTAGGCGTTGGTGCTGAGTCGCGCGGATCGTAGCGAGGTTCTGCGGCCAATCTTCATCGAGATCGATGCCGACGATTTCCTGGCGCGGCACCATCACATCATCGACGGTGATCGCTTCGAGATCGAAGACGCTGAGCAGCATGCGCTGATGGCGCCGCGGCACCATGACACCCGCATCCGCGACGACGGCGCCGAGATCCGCCGTGTTGCGGCCGCCGCGGGCGGCCTGCTCAGGATCTGCGCCGAGCACGCGCAGCAAGCCGCGCGCCATGACGTCGATGCCGGCCGAGACCGGCGCGGCGGCCTTCATCAGCGGATAGCAGATCAGCGCAGCCGGCAGGCCCACTTTGGCGGGCTGCAGCGCGGCGATGGTTTTTGGCGCGACCTCGGCGAAGATCAGCACGACGACCGTGAGCACGACGGTGCTCGCCAGCACTGCGGCTTCGCCGCCGAGACGTAGCGCGAGCATCGTGGCGACCGCCGCGGCAGCGAGGTTGGCCGCGTTTCTGCCGAGGAACATGAACCCGATGAGACGGTCGGGCCGCTCGAGAAGTTGCTCCGCAAGCTTCGCGGAACGCTGGCCTGCTAAGGCCCGTTGCCTCAACCGGTAGCGGTTGAGACTCATGAGAGCCGTTTCGGAGCTCGAAAGGAACGCGGAGAGAAGCAGGAGAACGAACAGCAGACCGAACAGCAGCCCTAGAGGCACGTCGTCGTTCAAAAAGGGTCGACCTCCACGAGGTAGTGTTAGGGATAAGAGTGACTGAAGCGGAAATCGAGTGTCAAGGACGAGAATCACGCCGGCG
>CAZFJU010000389.1:0-2568 GCA_964518995.1 uncultured Gammaproteobacteria bacterium | reverse complement strand
CGCGCGATGTCGTTGCGACCGTAGAGGGCACCATGATCGGCCATGCCGTCGACGCGAAGCTTATGTATTTCTGATCCAAAGGCGCCGTCGTTGAGGATGCAGAGCAGGATTTTCCAACCCTGGCGCTGCACGGTCTCGAGTTCCTGAACGTGCATCATTAGCCCACCATCCCCTTCGATCAACACGGTAGGCCGGTCGGTCCGGGCAGCGGCCATGCCCGCGGCATAGGAGAGACCGTTCCCAATGGCGCCGAACTCGCGGATGGTCAGGAAGTTCTCTGCCCGGCGGTCGTACACGTGGACCGAGAAGAATGAGCTGTGGCCGGAGCCGTTCACATAGGCCCAGTCCTTCGGCAGTTCCCGATCCAGAACGCGGATGACCTCGCGGGGGTCGGTGGTGCCCTCGGGAATAGGGTAGTCGGTGGCATCCACCGGTTCGGTGCGCATTCGGCGCGCGAAGTCGGCAACACCCCAATCCGGGTTGGCCGGCCTGTTTCCCTCGAGCGCGTGCACCAGCGCTTCCGCGCCCAGCCGCGCGTCGGCCGTGAGGTACAGGTCGGCCGGTTTGCGGCCCTGCACGAACCCAGCGGGATCGTCGTCGATCTGCACGATAACGGCATTGGCGAAGAGTTTGCCGGCATCGGTGGTATAGCTGTTGAGCCCGGCACCCACGGCGATGACGAGATCGCTCGCCCTGCAGGCTTCCATCGTCGCCGGATGCGCAAAGCCACCACTCACCCCAATGTCGCGGTTGCTGCCGGCAAAGAGGCCGCGTACCGGCAGCGTCGTCGAAAGCGCGCCGTTGCAGAGCTCCGCGAGTTGCTTGCAGATCTCGGCAGCGCCCGCGAGCTTAGCGCCCCTCCCGGCAAGGACGACGATGCGCCTCGCAAGCGCAACGCGCTCAGCCGCTCGGCGCACGTAATCCGCGTGGGGGCTGCGCGGCCCGGTATCGGGGATGAAGTGCGTCGAGGGCACATATTCCGGGACATTCTCGATCACCGACTGCTGCAGGTCGAACGGCACGCCGACGACCACCGCCGTGCGCTGGGTGCGGGCATGGTGGAACGCCTCGGCGACGATCTCGTGCACGCGCTTGAGGCTGTGGATGGCGATGTAGCGGGCACCGCTCGCCACTACCATCGGGGCCTGGTCGATTTCCTGGTTATAATAGCCCTTGTGCATCGGGCTCTCGCCGGCGAACACCACAAGCGGGATGCGCGCCTCGACAGCCGTAGCCAGCGCCGTGATCGTCTGCGACAAGCCCGGACCGCAGGTGACCGAGGCGACGCCGACGGTTCCGGTGACGCGGGCATAGGCCGACGCCATGGCACAGGCGCAGTGCTCGTGGCGGACGTGTATGCTGCGGGTGCCTGCAGCTTCGGCGAAAGCTGCTTCCCAATACATGTTGCCGTCGCCGGTGAGGACGAACACCGTGTCGACCCCCTCCGCGATAAAAGCCTCGGCCAGGACACGGTAACAGCGCTTGCTCACGCGGAGCTCCTCCTCAGAAAACCCACTTGATGGGAGTTTTCGATGGACGAGCCCCCCGTAATGCGACTATCTTTTTACATCATGAAAGAAGGGCGTGGCAAGGGTGCCGGCCGCGTCTCCGTGGGATTGACCGATGTCGAACGGAGGAGATCCGCATCGGGCAGACGCGGCCAAGGGCTGGGGACGGTAACGGATACATGACTCAGCAGCCTGAGCTAGCACCAGCCAACGATGACCGGATCGGGCGACGGAGCACGGCGAGCATTCCCCGCCGATTCCGCTCCATCCTGTCTCTAAACGACCTCGAAGCAGCCGCGCGCCTGCGCCTGCCGCGCCCGCTGTTTGGCTACGTCCGCGGCGGCGTTGAGGACGAGCAGGCGCTCCGGGGCAACCTGAAGTCGTTCGAAGAGTACGTCTTCATTCCGCGCTTTTGCGCCGGCGTCAGCGGGGCGTCGGCGGCGGTCTCGATGTTTGGCGAGAGCTGGTCGGCGCCATTCGGCATCGCGCCGATGGGCATCTGCGCCATGAACGGCTATCGCGCTGATCTCGCGATGGCACGCGCTGCGCGCGAGAACGACATCCTGATGATTGTCTCCGGCTCGTCGCTCATCCCGCTCGAAACGATTGCCGCCGAGAATCCTCGCGTCTGGTTTCAGGCCTATGTCCCGCCGACGAGCGAGAAATTGCACGCTCTGCTCGACCGCGTCCACGCGGCCGGCATCCGGACCCTCGTCATCACGGTGGATTCGCCCGTCGGGTCGAACCGCGAGAACAATCTTCGCGCCGGATTCTCATCGCCGCTGCGGCCCGGACTACGGCTGGCGCTGGACGGACTGATGCGGCCGCGCTGGCTCTTTGGCACCTTCCTGCGGACGCTCATGCGGGAGGGAATCCCGCATTTCGAGAACCTTTACGCCTACCGCAGCGTGCCGATCATTTCGCGCACCGTGCAGCGCGAGTTCGGCGGACGCGCGCATTTCAGTTGGGAACATTTTCGACAGATCCGACAGTACTGGAAGGGCCGGCTGATCATCAAGGGCATCCTGCATCCAGCCGATGCGGCGCTCGCGGTGGCCTC
>CAZFJU010000388.1:0-2568 GCA_964518995.1 uncultured Gammaproteobacteria bacterium | reverse complement strand
GTGCGCAGGTAGCTCGCCGCGAGGCCGAACGTGGCATCGACATCGCCCGACGAGCTGTACGCGATGCCGAGCTGCAGATAGTTCGGGCCCCACGAGCGCGGCACGACTTCGATCTCGAGGCCCGTCTCGCCGTCCTCCGCGACGACCTGATAACGCACGTTCTGGAACAGCTCGAGACCGTACGCATGAGCGATCGCGCGCTCGACCGTCTCGAGCGTCAGCGGCTCGCCGAGCACCACGTCGCGCATTCGGGTCTGCAAGACGCTATCCGCGATTCTGGAGCGGTTTTCGAGCCGCACGAAATCGATGATCGGCTGCTCGTCGGAGATTCGTCCTGACAGGCTCGCACGGTAGGCATCGTAGGCGGCCGGCGACAGCGCGTACTGCGAGAGCTCGTCGCGATGCTGCATCGCGGTTTCGTAGCCTACGACGATTGCATCCCGCATCGAATCGAAGTCGACAGAGGTGAGACCCGAGCCGAATTCCGGCTGCAGCAGCACGTCCTCGGTGCGCAGCAGCTCGCGCTGTCGCTCGACGCCTCCGAAGGTCAGTAGATTGGTCAGCTGGGTCGTCACGTCGAGCACGCTGCGCAGCTCGTCTCGCTGGCGCAGGCCGCTCGAGATGTCGACGGCGATTACCACGTCTACGCCGAGCTCGCGCACGACCTCGACCGGCAGATTCATCGAGATGCCGCCGTCGACCAGCAGCTCGCCATCGATTTCGACCGGCGGCAGGGCCGCAGGCAGCGCCATGCTCGCCCGGATCGCCGTGGCGAGGTTGCCCGAGTCGAGGACGACCGGCTCCCCGGTGGAAATATTCGCGGCCACGGCCCGGAACGGCACGCGCAGCTCGTCGAAATCGTCGACCGTCATGGCCGGCAATGTGTATTGCGCAATGATCAAATCGATGGTGTGCCCCTGCACGAGCCCGATCGGCAGCTCGATCTCGCCCCGATTCAAGCCCGGGCGCTGACGCACGAGGAACGAATCGTCGTCCCGTTTACGCCGGTACGAGCGAAAGTGACGGGGCGTGATGTTGAGAAAGGCAGTATCCCAATCGATCGTCTCGACGAGCTCGCGCAAGCCTTCCGTCGAGTGACCCGCGGCGTAGAACCCCCCGACGATCGCGCCGATGCTGGTCCCGGCGATGGCGTCGATCGGCACGCGGAGCTCCTCGAGCGCCTGCAGCACCCCGATGTGCGCGCCGCCGCGCGCGCCGCCGCCGGCGAGCGCGAGCCCGATTTGCGGACGCTCCACCACGGGCGCGGCCGGGTCCGCGACGGCCTGGGCGGGCGCTGGGGCGGGGGCCAGCAGGACCGACGCGGCAAGTAACGCGGCGCCTGCGCGGAGCACCGGCGCGAAGGAAAGCGGCGTGCGATTCATGAGTCGCGAATGATGCCAGAGGATGAATAGCGGTTCGACGTTCCGCGATGCCGGCGGGTCCACTACCATACGCGTCCATCGACATTGGAACAGCGCATTCGCGGGATGCCAGGCAGCCGTAGAAGCGTAAGGAGACCAGGATGGCACGACAGCACCACAAATTGATTATCGTCGGATCGGGTCCAGCCGGGTATACCGCCGCGGTGTATGCGGCGCGCGCCGCCCTCGAGCCGGTGCTGATCACCGGCGTCGAGGTCGGCGGGCAGATGACGACGACAACGGACGTCGACAACTGGCCGGGCGACGATCAAGGCGTGCAAGGCCCCGAGCTGATGGAACGCATGAAGCGCCACGCCGAGCGCTTCGGCACCCGCCTGATCTACGACACGGTCAACGCGGTGAATCTCTCGAAGCGGCCGTTCGAGCTGAATGCGGATAGCGGCGAATACTCGTGCGACGCCCTGATCATTGCGACGGGGGCCTCCGCGAAGTACCTCGGCCTCTCGAGCGAGGAGGCGTACAAGGGGCGCGGAGTCTCGGCGTGCGCCACCTGCGACGGCTTCTTCTTCCGCAATCAGCCGGTCGCGGTCATCGGCGGCGGCAACACGGCCGTCGAGGAGGCGCTGTATCTCTCGAACATCGCGTCCAAGGTCACGGTCGTGCATCGCCGCGATCAGTTTCGGGCGGAGAAGATCATGGGTCAGCGCCTGCTCGAGCGCGCCGAGGACGGCAACGTCGAGGTGATGTGGAACCACGTGCTCGACGAGGTGCTCGGCGACGAGCACGGAGTCACGGGTATGCAGGTGAAGCATGCCCAGACGGGCGAACCGCAACAGGTGCCGGTGCACGGTGTATTCGTCGCGATCGGACATACGCCGAATACCGGCATCTTCGCCGGCCAGCTCGAGATGGAGGACGGCTACATCGTCGTTCGCAGCGGCACGCGCGGCTTCGCCACCGCAACGAGCGTCGATGGGGTTTTCGCTGCCGGCGACGTCTCGGATCCGATTTATCGCCAGGCCGTGACCTCCGCCGGGTCGGGCTGCATGGCGGCGCTCGACGCCGAGCGGTATTTGACCGAGATGCAGTCCAAGCACTGAGCGGGGGCGCGCCGCGCGCCGCGCCCGGTGGGCGGCGCGCCGGCCCCGATGCGCCCGACGCTGCGCGGCGCGCGCGCCGGTGGCCC
>CAZFJU010000387.1:0-2572 GCA_964518995.1 uncultured Gammaproteobacteria bacterium | reverse complement strand
CATACCCTCTGGACCCACCATTCCGACTTCGAGCGCGGGGTGTCCTTCGACGAGCGTTAGCAGTGACACGAGGCAGGCGCTCGGAAAGAAGACACTGCGTATCCGCGTATCAGGCTCGTAGAGCACCTTGCCGAAGGTCAGCGTCACCGGCGTGAGTCCGGGGAGAAGCTGCTCGTACGCCTGTCGGGGCAGCGCGGCGAGAATGACGTTCGGGGTCGAGGCCATGGGTATGCATGCTGCGCGCCCCAGCCTGCTCTGTATGTTCGGTGGGGCACGTAACAACGCAGAAGTCAGAGCGGGAGCGCGTAGTCGGGCGAGCCTGGAAAGGCGTCGGCGATATGGAGCGCGGGGAGGAAATACGTGAGAAAGACGATGCGATTGCCGAAGTGGTTCGGGAAACCTGAGCTGCGGATGGTCGGCGACGCTCGCCCATAGCCCGTCCGTTTGGACCGGCACGCTCTTAGTGCGCCGCGCCAGACATAAGTCGGTCCGACTCCCGCTTGACAACGGCGTAGCATTCACACACTCGCCGCTCGAGCCTCTTCCGATCCAATACCGTGATGTGGCCGCGCCGATACTTGATCAGGCCGGCGTCCTTTAGGTCTCCTGCCGCTTCGGTTACGCCCTCGCGGCGCACACCCAGCATGTTCGCGATCAGCTCCTGGGTCATCTTCAGCTCATTGGACTGCAACCGATCGAGGCTCAGCAATAACCAGCGGCATAGTTGCTGCTCGATCGTATGATGACGATTGCAAACGGCGGTCTGCGCCATCTGCGTGATGAGCGTCTGCGTGAATCTCAGCAGCAGGTGTTGCAGCTCGCCACCTCGCTCGAATTCCTGCCGCAAGAACTGGGCCGGTAGACGATAGGCGTGACCCGCGGCCTGCACGACCGCACGGCTTGGCGTGCTCTCGCCGCCCATGAACAACGCGATTCCGACGAGACCCTCGTTACCCGTGACCGCAATCTCGGCGGAGGCACCGTTCTCCATGACGTAGAGCAGAGAGACGATGCCTTGCGTCGGGAAAAACACGTGGCGCATCCGGCTTCCCGGTTCGTAAACCGACCAGCCGAGCGGCAGTGGAACCGGCTCGAGGTGCGGCAACAGCCGCTCGTAATCCGCCGCGGGTAGCGCTGCCAGCAAGAGATTGTTCGTCGGCGGGTTTGTCATTGTCGGCGACCACGTTGCTTACCTGCCGATACGGCGCAGAGTCCCCTCGACTCTCGATCCGCCGAAGGAGGCGGGATGCCCACCAGCTTAGTCCATTAGGTACGCTAGCGCACCGATGACGGAGAGCGCGAAGGCGAAGTTCCCCAAGAGAACGAAGACCGTATGCCAAAATAGCTCGATCAGGGGTGCCGGCATCTACTCAAGGCGCGCCCCGTGCGAGGCTGGCACGTGCTCGGCCTCGGCTTCAGGATCGTGCCCTGCAACCTTGGGCGCCGGGCATGAGAAGGGACGAGTGGAGTTCGGGGTGGGCTCTGTTTTAGCCGATCCGTTCAGGACCGGGAGCTACAGAATTTCTTCCTGGCCTACAGCCATTAGCTTTAGCAGCACGGCCGGATCGACGGGTTTGACCAGATGGTGGGCGAAGCCTGCGGCGAGCGCCCGTACTCGATCATTCGCCTGTCCGTAGCCCGTCAATGCGATCAGAATCGGTTGTGGCCCGTTCTCTTGAGCACGCACCCGTTCCGCGACGGCGTAGCCGTCAAGGCCCGGCAGCCCGATGTCGCACACGACGACGTCCGGCGGCTCCTCGCAAATCCGCGAGATCGCCGTCAGACCGTCGGCGGCTTTCGTCACCTCATGGCCTGCCATCTCGAGTACCTGCGCAAGCATGTCATTTGAATCCGCGTCGTCGTCGACAAGAAGCACTTTGATGCCCCGCGTCGCGGCTTCCGGCCCCGGTGCCTCCCGCGGCACGGCGGCCTCGACCGGCATGTGCTCCAACCGCGGCAGCCGCAGCACGAACTCACTGCCCTTGCCCGCACCGTCGCTGCGGGCCTCGACGGTGCCGCCGTGCAGCGTCGCCATGCTCTTCACGACCGCGAGGCCGATGCCCAGCCCCCCCTCGCTGCGACTGAGCGACGATTTCTCCTGAGTAAACAGATCGAATACGGTCGGAAGCACGGCGCTCGAAATGCCGCAGCCGTTGTCTCGGACGTACAGCGCAACAGCGTCGCCCTCGATCCGGCCCGTCAACTTGATCTCACCTTTTTCGTGAGTGTACTTGGTCGCGTTGTGCAGCAGATTGCCGACAGTCTGCGACAACCGGAGCGGGTCGCCGTGGATGTAAATTGGCTCCGAGGGCAGATCGACGGTCAACGTCTGTCCACGCTGCTCCATCAGCGGCCGGCACGTTTCGATGGCCTGCTTTAC
This sequence comes from uncultured Gammaproteobacteria bacterium, assembly GCA_964518995.1. GTDB lineage: Bacteria > Pseudomonadota > Gammaproteobacteria > Steroidobacterales > Rariloculaceae > ZC4RG20. Next base: position 192 of record CAZFJU010000387.1, on the reverse strand, counting down.
GAACTCCGAGATTGCCACTGGTCTCCGCTGTAGCGTGACCGTCCCCCGAGTGATCCGCGACGTGTCCAGCAGATCGTTGAGCAACCGCGCCATGTGCGTCACCTGACGCGCGATGACTTCGCTTACCCACGGTAGCAGCGGATCGTCGCATCTGACCCGATCGATCACATCGACGGCGCTGCGGATCGGCTC
>CAZFJU010000386.1:1456-2574 GCA_964518995.1 uncultured Gammaproteobacteria bacterium | reverse complement strand
CGACTCGGCGCTCCAGAAGTTGCCCGTGCGTTCGGCGTAGCACGCGGCATTCGCGGCCTGATGATCCCGCGCGACCATGCCCGACGGCACGATTAGGGATGGCACGCCTTCGATGGCGAGCTCCGCCAGCGTGATGGCCCCACCGGCCGACACCACGAAGTCCGCCCAGTGATACGCCTCGTGAATGTTCTCGATCCACGGCACAACGGTCGCGCGCACGCCGAGGGATCGGTAGCGGGCCCGCACCGGTTCCGCGGCAACGCCTCGGCCGGCCTGGTGGCGCACCTCGACCCGCGGACCGATCGCACCGACTCGCGCCAGCAGCGCCGGGCTCTGCGAGTTTAAGAACGCGGAACCTTCCGATCCGCCAAGCACGAGAATATGTCGCAAGAGCGGCGTGGGTTTTCGCACAGGCGCCTCGGCTCGATGAACGGCTTGCGGAAGAATCGGGTTGCCGGAAACGACGACGCGGCTCCTTGGAAAGGCGTTCCGGGCGGCATCCCATCCGAGCGTGATCGCCGCTCCGAGCCCGGCGCCTAGCCGGGTCGCGAGCCCCGGCTCGACGTTCGCTTCGTGAACCACGATATCGAGCCCGAGCTGGCGGGCAGCGAGGAGCGGTGCAACCGACGCAAAGGCGCCGGCGCCGATCACGAGCCGGGTCCGGCGCTGCCGAAGCAACTGTCTCGCGCGGATGAACGCCGGCAATAGTGACCCCGCGGCGGCGAGTTGCCGCAGGGCGTTTTGGCGCGCAAACGGGGCCGCGGCAAGCGACACGTGGTCGAGACGATCGCGCGCATCGAGCTGTCGGCGCATAGAAGACCCGGTGTCGTCTCCGTTCGCCGCATTCGGCGCGGGCGATTCACCGGGTGTGAGCAGCAGCACGTCGGCGTCAGGGAACGCTCGCCGATACTCTAGGGCAATCGCCCAAGCCACGGCCGAATCTCCGGCGGAGCCGCCTCCGGCAATGGCGATGCGTCGGGTCGGCGAATTCTCTCGGCTGCTCATATCGGTATCGAGTCGCTCTATAATTCGATCGTGCACGAGCCGTGTCACGTGGCCATCGTCGTTGTCGGCGATCTCGGCCGCAGCCCGCGTATGCTGAATCACGCTCTCGCAGC
>CAZFJU010000386.1:0-1356 GCA_964518995.1 uncultured Gammaproteobacteria bacterium | reverse complement strand
GCGATGCTCGTGCAAACGCCGCCCGCAGTACCGCTTCTTCTCTGCGTCCGCCTCGCCGCCTGGCTGCGGCGCTCGCGCGCGATCGCTGACTGGCACAACCTCGGCTATTCGGTCGTCGCGCTGCGCGCAGGCCACGGACGTCTGACGCGGATCGCGCGTGCGTGCGAGCGCCTGAGCGGGCGGCTGTTCGACGCGCACCTGTGCGTCTCGAAGGCGATGCGACGGCGGCTTGCGAGCGAGTTCGGCATCCCCGACAGCGTCGTGCTCTACGATCGCCCCCGGCGCATCGCGTCGCCACTTCCGCGAAGCGAGCGAGTCGCGCTCGCAGCACGCGTGCTGAGCGCCGCCGGCATCCACTACGGGCAGGAGATGGGGCTCATCGTGTGTCCGACGAGCTGGACGGCCGACGAGGATCCGTCGCTGCTCCTCGATGCGCTGGCAGGCTGGGACGCTGCGGCTGACGCACTGCGGCATCCGCGGCTGCTGGTGCTGATCACCGGGCTCGGCCCGCTACGGAACGCGTTCGAGCAGCGCCTCGCCGCGATGTCGTTCGACCGGGCGGAGGTCCACACCGCCTTCTTCGACCCGGAGGCCTATCGGAATCTGCTGCGCGCGGCGGATCTCGGCCTGTGCTTCCACCGCTCGTCGTCGGGCATCGATCTGCCGATGAAGATGATCGACTTTCTCGGCGCAGGCGCGCCGGCGTGTGCTTTCGACTATGGCGAATGTCTGCGCGAGCAGGTCGTACCCGGCGGATCTGCGCTGCTATTTGCGAGCGGCGGCGAGCTTGCCGCGCAGCTGATCCGGCTTTTCGACGGCTTTCCGGCCGACCGCGCGCCACTGGAACGGCTGCGATTCGCGAACGCGCCGGTGCAGACCGGCAACTGGTTCGAAACGTGGAACCGCGACGCGGCCGCGTTCATCCCTGGCCTTCACCGCGGGTGACCCGCGCCTTCAAATCCACTTGAGGAGGCGGAACGGAACGAGAGGCGACAACATTGCGGGCGCGGTTGTATACTCAAACACGGGTGATTGGGCGGAGCGCTCGAAGAATAACCGTTAATGCTCCGCATACGCCTTAGGAGTAATGTCTCATGCAGCTGTCCCGTCCGCGATCGATCTTGTTCGCCCTGCTGGCCGCCGTTATGCCCACGGCGGCCGTCGCCGTGCCCATCGTGACGATAACGCTCGAGCAACTGTCTGAGCCGGGCGCTGGAGTGATTTACGCGACCGGGGATATCGGCGCGTCACTCTTGGGCGGCCCGCTGACCCTGGACGCGTATGGCCAGTATTATTATTTCGGATCGTCAGAAAAATCTGTGGGCGAGCTGCGGCTCGGGCAGCTTACCAAGTGCG
>CAZFJU010000385.1:0-2590 GCA_964518995.1 uncultured Gammaproteobacteria bacterium | reverse complement strand
CCTTCAGCCGATACAGGAAGAAGATGACGCCGGCGAGAAAAAGCAGGTGGTCGTAGCCGGTGACCATATGCTTAGCGCCGAGATACATGTATGGCCCGATGTGCACACCGACGGCGCGCAGCAAAAAGGCTTGATCGTCGCCGGCGATGCCATGCGCAAGAACACTCGGCGCGACGACCCCGCAGACGAGCGCCAGCCCGCCCGCGAGCCAGCTAAAAGACCGGCGTTTGTTCCCCATGAGGGGAGATTGTATCGCAAGGTTTGTAAGACGGGCCCGTTTTCGACTTGATTCCGGAGGCCGGAGCCCCCACCGTTTCCAAGACCCGGGCGCTTTGGCCGCTGAGAGCTGTATGGAGTACAAGGACTACTACGAGGTTATGGGTGTCGCCCGCGAGGCATCGCAGGACGAGATCAAGCGCGCATATCGCCGTCTCGCCCGCAAGTACCACCCTGACGTCAGCAAGGAAGCCAACGCGGAAGAGCGCTTCAAGGAGGTCGGGGAAGCCTACGAGGTCCTGAGCGACTCCGAGAAGCGCGCCGCTTATGACTCGCTGGGTTCCAATTGGCAGGCGGGCGAGCAGTTTCGACCCCCGCCCGACTGGGAGGAGCACTTCCACTTCGGCGGCGGACAAGCCGGCGGAACACGAAGCTTCAGCGATTTCTTCGAGTCGCTGTTCGGCCAGGCCGGCTTCGGCGCCGGCGGTGGCGGCCGCACCTATCAGTTTTCAACGCGCGGCGAGGACTATCAGACGTCGATCTCGCTGTCGCTCGAAGAAGCCTACGCCGGCACGACCAAGACGCTCAACGTCGACATTCCGGAAGTGGATCCACAAGGGCGGCTCGCGCATCGCTCGCGCACGCTCACGGTCCGCATCCCGCCGGGCGTCACGGACGGGCGGCGAATCCGCTTGCCGGCTCAAGGCGGCGCCGGCACCGGCGGCGGCGCGCGCGGCGATCTGTACGCGCTCGTGCGGCTCGCGCCGCATCCGTTTTTTCGCCCCGATGGCCGCAACGTCCATCTCGAGCTGCCGGTCTATCCGTGGGAGGCAGCGCTCGGCGCAACGATTCCGGTGCCGACGCTCGGCGGCCCTGTGGAGCTCAAGGTTCCGAAAGGCTCGCAGGCGGGGCGCAAACTCCGCTTACGCGGTCGCGGCCTGCCGGGCTCGCCGCCAGGCGATCAGCTCGTCACGTTGCAAGTCGTTGCGCCAGCAGCGGAAGACCCGCAAATCGAGTCGCTCTATCGTCAGCTCGCAGACGAGGTCACAACGAATCCGCGGGCGCATCTCGGCGTCGGCGCTGCGGCCGCCAAGGAATCATCGTCATGAATTCCACGCGTTCCCGCTTGACGTGATCCGGATCACAAGCTAGCGTGAGCGGCCTCATTTGGAGGGAAGCATGCGACAGATCAAATCGGGGCTGATTGCGGCCCTTCTCACCTGTATTCCGGCCGCCTCCATCGTGGCCCAAGACGCGGAGCAGGAAGGCGATGCCGCACCAGTCGAGGCAGCGCCGACCGTGGAACAATACGATGCGCTGCTGCGGGACGTCGCCGGCCTAACTATCTACAACCAGCTGCTCGAGCAGCAGATCGCCAATCAGCAGACGCAGGTCGAGCAGCTGCGCGGGGCGATCGAAGAAGTACCCGAGCTCGAGCGGCAAATCCCTGCCCTGTTGGTGCGAATGGTCGAGGCGCTCGATCAGTTCGTGCGGCTCGATCTGCCGTTTGCCCTCGACGAGCGTGTCGAGCGGGTCAACATGCTGCAGGCTCTCGTTGCCCGCAGCGACGTCACGGATGGCGAGAAGTTTCGCCGTATCATGGAAGCGTGGACGATCGAGACCGAGTACGGTCGCGAGTACACATCCGAGCGCGCGCCGCTCGAGGTCGAGGGGCAAGTCTATCCCGAAGTTGATCTGCTGCGCATCGGCCGCATCGCGTACTACTACATGACGCCAGACGGCGAGCAGCTCGGCGCGTGGGATCAGCGCACGCGGAACTGGGTGCCGCTGGGTAACGACAGCCGCAACTCGCTCCGCCAGACGATCCGGATGGCGAACAATCAGCTCGCGCCGGAAATGGTTCTGCTGCCGATTACTCCGCCGCAAACGGACTAATACGGTCTACTGCAAGACGGCCCGATTACGGGCCAAGATCAGGGCCTCTGGCTTTCGAGTCAGAGGCCCTGCTTGTTTTAACGATTTCCACGTCGGCCGCCTCGGAGCGCCGACGTTGCACAGTGAACATGACGGGACACGCACGCCCCGATCCACCGCCCGCCGCGCACATGACCGGCGGCGAGGCCATCATCGCCGCCGTTGAGGCGAACGGGGTCACCTCGATATTCGGACTGCCCGGGGCACAAATCTATCCGCTGTTCGACGCCATCGCGCGTCGCGGTCTCGAGCTATACGTGCCTCGCCACGAGCAAGCGGCGGGCTATATGGCCATGGGCTATGCCAAGTCGACCGGCCGCCCGTCGGTATGCTGCGTCGTCCCCGGCCCCGGTCTCCTGAATGCATCGGCCGCGCTGTGCACGGCGATGGGCAACGGCTCGCCGGTCGTCTGCGTGACCGGTCAAGTTCCTTCGGCATA
>CAZFJU010000384.1:0-2600 GCA_964518995.1 uncultured Gammaproteobacteria bacterium | reverse complement strand
GGAGCTGCAGGACATCATCGCGATCCTCGGCATGGACGAGCTTTCGGAAGACGACAAGCTTTCCGTGCAGCGCGCCCGCAAGATCCAGCGCTTCCTGTCGCAGCCGTTCTCGGTGGCCGAGACCTTCACCGGGCAGCCCGGCAAGTACGTGCCGCTGGCGGAGACGATTCGCAGCTTCAAGGCGATCGTCCAGGGTGAATACGACCATCTGCCGGAGCAGGCGTTCTACATGGTGGGCCGCATCGAGGAAGCCGTCGAGCGCGCGAAGACCCTGAGTTGAGCAGCGGGAGGCTACAGCGATGAGCATTCGTGTCGACATCGTCAGTGCCGAGGGCGCGATCTACTCGGGCGACGCCAAGATGGTGTTTGCGCCCGCGAAGATGGGCGACGTCGGCATCGCGCCGCGTCACGCGCCGCTCTTGACGGACCTTCGCCCGGGCGAGGTTCGCGTGCAGCGCGACGACGGGCCCGAGCTGTTCTTCTACGTCACGGGCGGCGTGCTCGAGGTCCAGCCGTACCTCGTCACCGTGCTGGCGGATAGCGCATTGAGGGCCGACGAACTCGACGAGGCGGCGGCGCTCGATGCGCGCGAGAGGGCGCGTCAGGCGCTCGAGGGCCGGACCGGCGGCGAGATCGATCTCGAGCAGGCTCAGCGGGAAATGGTCGAGGCCGAGGCGCGTTACCGCGCCGCCCAGAAACTGAAGGGGCGCCGCCCCGGCTGAGGTCACATCGGCCGCGTCGGGGCGACCGACGCGCGCCCTAGTCGCCGGCGGCGCTCGCGCCGGCGATTCGTTCAGACCGCAACGATCCGCCGGGCAGCACTCTTCTGCCGAATCGTCGGATCGACCACCATCTCTGCCGGCACGTCGCGCTATCATCGGAACGGGCCCGATCCGAGGAGTTTCTCTTGCCCCTATCCATCGTCGTCCTGGCCGCCGGACAGGGCAAGCGTATGCATTCGGACCTGCCAAAGGTATTGCAGCCTTTGGCCGGACGGCCCCTCCTCGCCCATGTGCTCGACGCGGCCCGCGCCCTCGAGCCCGCGTCGATCCACGTCGTGCACGGACACGGTGCGGAGCGCGTGCGCGCCGCGTTCCCTGATGCCGATCTCGACTGGTGCCTGCAAGCCGAGCAGCTCGGCACCGGCCATGCGGTCGCTCAGGCAATGCCGAACGTGCCGAGCGGCAACACCGTGCTGATTCTCTGCGGCGACGTGCCGCTCATCCAGCCCGAGACGCTGGCCCGCGTCGCGGCCGCCGCGGACGGCGCGGCGCTCGCGCTGCTGACGGCCGAGGTTGCCGATCCCACCGGCTACGGCCGCGTGCTGCGCGACGCCGAGGGCCGCGTCACCCGTATCGTCGAGCAACGCGATGCGAACGAAGACGAGCAGCGCATCCGCGAGATCAACACCGGCCTGATGGCGATGGCCGCTGCCGACCTGCGTCGCTGGGTCGATAGCCTCTCGAACGATAACGCGCAGCGCGAGTACTACCTCACGGACGTGATCGCGATGGCGGGCGACGAAGGGCGCAGCGTCGTGGGCGTGCCGGTCGCCGATGCGCTCGAGACGATGGGCATCAACGACAAAGCGCAGCTCGCCGCCGCGGAGCGCGCGTACCAGCGTCGTGTGGCCGCGCAGCTGATGGCCCAAGGCGTCACCGTCGCGGATCCCGACCGGCTCGATGTGCGCGGCACCTTGGTCGCCGGCCGCGATGTGTTCCTCGACGTCGGCGTCATCATTGTCGGTCACGTCACGCTTGGAGACCGCGTTCGCGTCGGCCCATACTGCGTGCTCGTCGACGCGAGCATCGGCGCGGACGGCATCGTGCATTCGCATACCGTCGTGAATGGCCTGGTCGCGGCCGAAGGTTGTGAGCTCGGCCCGTTTGCACGCATCCGGCCGGGCACCGAGCTGGCGCACGGCGTCAAGGTCGGCAATTTCGTCGAGATCAAGAACGGCGAGGCGGGCGCCGGCGCCAAGATTGGCCACCTCACCTACATCGGCGATGCAACGATCGGCAGCGACGTGAACGTCGGCGCCGGCACCGTCACGTGCAATTACGACGGCGCCGCGAAGCACAGAACCGTGATCGGGGACCGTGCCTTTATCGGTTCAGGCACTATGCTGGTGGCACCGGTCGAGGTCGGTGCAGACGCGACGATCGGCGCCGGATCGACACTCACGAAGAACACACCGCCCGGCGAGCTGACCCTTGCGCGGGCGCGACAGACGACGATTCCGGGTTGGAAGCGCCCGCAAAAAAAGAAATAGCGAGAGCGCTACGCAGTTCCCTGTACGGCGAACGATAACAAACAACGAAAGCGGTCTACGAGAGGTTCTATCCATGTGCGGCATTGTCGGTGCGATCGCAGAGCGTAACGTCACGCCGATTCTGATGGAGGGTTTGCGCCGCCTCGAGTACCGGGGCTACGACTCGGCCGGCCTGGCCGTGCTGCGTGACGGCGAGCTGACTCGGCTCCGTCGCCTCGGCAAGGTGCAGCAGCTGCAGGACGCGCTCGACCAAGAGCCGTTGCGTGCAACTCTCGGCATCGCGCACACGCGCTGGGCGACGCACGGCGTGCCGAGCGAAGCCAACGCC
>CAZFJU010000383.1:0-2601 GCA_964518995.1 uncultured Gammaproteobacteria bacterium | reverse complement strand
TCTGCAGCTCGGCATCGCGTACAGCTCGTCGGGCGATGTCGATGCCACATTCGGCCTCGCGGCGAGCTATCTGCGCACGGCGATCAACGACAGAGGGGGCGAGTGGCGGGCGACATTCATCGTCGGCGACGAGCCGGCGTTTACGCTCGATGTGTATCAGCCGCTCGGTCCCACGGCGCTCTTTTTCATCGAGCCGATCGTCGATATCCGCCGGACCCAGCTCAACGTGTTCGCGCAAGACCGGCTGGTCACCGAAGCGAAGCTGCGCGAGGCGACGCTCGAGCTCGCTTTCGGCCGGGAGCTGGTGAACTGGGGCGAGGCCCGGGCCGGCGTGCGCAGGATCGACGGCCAAGGCGCGCTGCATGTCGGCGACCCGAGCTACGTGCCGCAGTCGAGCTACGACCGCGGCGAGGTCTTTCTACGCTTCTCGACCGACACGCTCGATAGCATCGCGTTTCCACGCGAAGGTTCGCTGACGACCACCGAATGGCGCTCGAGCCGCAGAGGCTCGCTCGGCGCCGAGCACGATTACGGGCAGCTGCGGATCAGCGCGACGCACGCTCGCACTTGGGGGCGGCACACCTTTCTCGGATCGTTACGCTACGATACGACCGTCAGTGGCGAGGCGCCCGTCGACCGGGCTTTCCGGCTCGGCGGCTTCCTCGATCTTTCCGGTCTCGCGCAGGAGCAGCTCATCGGCAAGTATGCCGCCCGAATCGGCGCGAGCTACTACCGGCGAATCGGCGACCTCGCGCTGTTCCCGGCCTTCGCCGGCCTCACCGTCGAGCTCGGTAACGCGTGGGGGCAGCGGGACGACGTCTTCGGTGACCTGATCCTCGGCGGCTCGGTCTGGGCGGGGGTCGATACGCCCGTCGGCCCGATCTACGTCGGCTACGGCCGCGCGGAAGGTGATCGCGATGCCGCCTACGTGCATCTCGGCCGCGCCTTCTGACACACTGGTGCGATGAACGGCTCACCGGCGGCGCGCGACGGCAAGCGGCGCCGCGAGGAATCGGCTAAGCTTGAATCGTGAGCAGCCGGCTGCGCGGACGTTCCGCCCGTGGTCCGCGCTGTGCGCTCGTCGCTGAAGATTCCCCAGAAGAGAGGAGATCGTGGCCAAGCAATCCAAAATCATTCTGACGTCGCAGGATTTCGATCGACTCGAGGGGCTGCTCGGGTCATTGCCGGCGAACGTGTTTCCCGGCAAGGCGGCGTTGCAGTCGGAGCTCGAGCGGGCGGAGATCGTCGAGCCGGAGAAGGTCCCCCCGGACGTTGTCACGATGAATTCCACGGTCCGTTTCAAGATCGTGGAATCGGGCGAGGAATTCCTGCTGTCACTGGTCTACCCGAAGGATGTGCAGGGCCAGGCGGACAGGATCTCGGTCCTCGCACCCGTGGGCAGCGCGCTGCTGGGCCTGGCCGTCGGCGACGAGCTCGAGTGGCCACGTCCGGGAGGCGGTGTGACGACGGTGAAGGTCGTCGAAGTGGTCTATCAACCCGAGCGTGCCGGCGACTTGCACCGCTAAGCGCACGCGGTCGGCTTTTCAGGACGCGTAGCAGGCCCTCCGCTCGCGGAGGGCCTTGCGCGTCGAGCGGACGCAAGCGCGGCGGAACGGATCCGCGCGTATGCAGCCCGCTCCGATGCCGGCAGGCCCCGCGCGCGTCAGCTCTCGACCGGGGACTCGAAACCCGGCGGCTTCACGACAACCAGATCGCACGGCAGCCGGTCGAGCACTCGCTCGGCGGTGCTGCCGACGAATATCCGCTCGAGGCCGCTGCGCGAGACGGCGCCCATGACAACGAAGTCGATCGCATCGTCCTCGGCCGCCTGCGCGATCGCAAGATGCGCGGCGCCCTCTTCAAAGCGCACGTCGGCTCCCGCGACGCCGAACGTTGCAAGCAGCTCTTCGAGCGACCGGCGGTGGCGCGCTTCCACGTCTGCAACGAGCTCAGTGGGTGGGATGCTCGTCATTGCGAGAGGAGTGTCCGCGGCGGCGGCATAGAGCGGCGCTGTGTCGAACGTATGCAAAACGTGCAGTTGGCCGCCGGTTTTTTGCGCAAGATCGCTCGCAAGCGTGAGAATAGCGCGATCGAGCTCCGCCGGTTTGTCGTTCTCGTGCACAGGATCGACCGCGGCAAGCACTCGCGGGGGCACACCGATCGGCCGCGGCTTCACGAGCAACAGTGGCACCGGGCACGCGCGGATCAGGTTCCAGTCGGTATTCGAGAGCAGCGTGCGCCGCAACAGCGCATGCTCGTGGGTGTCTTTCACGACCAGCATCGGCCGTGCTTCGTTCACTTTATCGAGGATGCCGCGATGCAGTGGCCGCCCCCAGCGTGCATCGATCTCGATGCGGAGATTCTGTCCGCTCAGCTTCGTGCGCAACGCGTCGAGCTTAGCGAGGTGCGCGTCGGCGACGACTCGGCGGCGCTGCTCGACCGCCTCAGGCTCGAAGCGCGGCAGAGTCGCGAGCGACTGGTCGTAGTCGCAGATGAACAGCTCAAGAGACGCGCCATAGGCTTTAGCCAGGCAAGCCGCCCGCTCGGCGGCCGGTTGAGCCTCTTCGGTCGGATCGACGACCACGAGGATGTGCGGATTCG
>CAZFJU010000382.1:0-2612 GCA_964518995.1 uncultured Gammaproteobacteria bacterium | reverse complement strand
AGCATCGCCAGAAAGCGATCCTGCTGCCGGCGCGCATCCTGGGCAGCCTCGGCCAGCTCCTGAGCATGCAGCGTTGCTGCAACGAGGTTCGCATTGCTTTCGCGCAGTTCGCCGTTGAGCTGGGCGAGTTCGCCGACCGCGCGCTCGACGTCGCGCGTCGCCCGCTCCCTGACCGCCACGAGCTCCTCGCGCAGGCCCGCCACCTCCTCGCGCAGCGCGACGGCCTCCTCCCGATGGCGCGCTACGGCTTCCCTCTCGCTCGACCGGATCTCCCGGGCCTCGAGCCGTCCCTGCCACGCCTCGAGCTGGTTATTCTCTCCTCGCACGAAGTCGTGCTCGGTCGCCGGTGCATCGTCCGACGGTGACGTCTCTTCGGAGCGAAGACGAGGTGATTGTGTAGAGTCGGAATCGGTCATCCTTCCCTCCTCGCCCCCGGGACGCAGCGCATCATCGCTCCCCATCAGAAGCATGCGGTCGTCCGCCCAATAGCCCCTCATAGCCCGACATGGGAGCGCCGATGACGATGCCATCGGCAGTGATATCGTAGCCCCGCAGCTCGGCATCGTGCTCGCTGTCTCTCACTTTCACAACGGCCAGCAAGCGGCGCAGCTCGCCTTTTATCTCTACGTAGCGCTGCACGATGATTGCGTCCGTCAGGAATGCAGCCCCGTACGGACTGAAGCGCAGATCACCGTACCTGTCCTCCATCTCGCAGGTCATCAGCACCGTCGTGTCCAGATCCATCAACGCCGCAACCATCCGGTACAGCGACTCGCGGAAGTCCTCGCGGAAGCTCGGCGCGAGCGCGAGCTCGAGCCCGGACACCGAGTCGATCACGACGCGTTTTGCGCCGGAGTTGCGCACCGCATCCGTCAACGTGTGCAGCATCTCGTCGCTCGACAGATCGAGGTTGCGTGTGTCAAACACGCTGACGCGGCCCGCTGAAACGAGCTCGTCGAGCGCCCGACTGCGCAGCCGGCTCGGATTGGTCTCGAACACCGCGAGGATCCCCGCCCCCCCACGCCGCGCGCCCTCCGCCAGGAACGCGGTCGCCAACACGGTCTTACCGGAACCGGACGGCCCCGTGACCAGCAGCGAGTAGCCCCTCGGCAGCCCCCCGCCCATCAGGTCGTCGAGCTGCGGGACGCCCATCGACAGTCGCTCTCGGCTTGACGGCCGTGCGGGCAGCACGGCACCCGCATTCCGCGTGGGCATGCGGGGAAACACCCGAACGCCGTCGCCATCTATCCGATACGTATGCAGGCCCGGCAACGGTGCCTGGCCGCGCATCTTGGTGGCCTGGATCTTCCGCACTATGGAATTTCGATCGGCAGTCTGAGTCAACCACAAGATGCCGTCCGCCACGGTGAATACGGGGTTGCCGTCGCCCTCGATCGTGTCGTACTCGCCGATCAGAAACGTCGTCGCCTGCCAGGTGCTCAGATGCACGCCGAGCGCTTGCACGAAGTGCTGCAGGTCGGTGATTCGACCACCGGCCCGGCCCCGCCCCGATAGGGCAACGGAGCGAAACGAATCGACGAAGACGAGCCCCGGCTGGATTCGTTCGACTTCCCGCGTGATCCGTCCAAGGACGGCGTCGAAGTCGCCTTCCAGCATCTCGTCGGCCAAGTTGACGTGGTGAACCGTTTCGCCGAGCACCTCCATATCGAAGAACGAGTACTGTTGCTGGTACCGGAGCATCTTGAGTGGTGGCTCCCCCAGCACTGTGAAATAAATCGCGGGCCGCTGCTCGTTCGCGAGCGCGAACATGATCTGGTGCGCGAGCGTCGTCTTGCCGGAACCAGGCGACCCCGCGATCAGGTTGAACGAGAACTCCGGCACGCCGCCGCCGATCAGGTTATCGAACCCTGCGATGCCGGTGGCGAGACGTCGAATAGTGGCTTTGACACTCATTTCCGGTTCTCCGAGCTCGAGTCATTCTGAGCGTGGTAGTCCCAAGCCTTGCGCATAAGGCGTTCCGTCAAAGCCTCGCCGATCAGGGCCGCGAGAAGGCTGGTGTATTCAACCAGCAGCGCCGTGCTGGCCGCGTGTGCTTCTTTCGCGGAGCGATCCATCAGTCTCCCCGGCACGTCCGAGAATGGCTCGTCGCTAGGCGCACCGGCGGTGAGGTCCAGCCACTCATAGCGCGCGCTCACCAGATGCAGGCTGCGGTCGTAGAGCGAACGAACGCCGCGCTGGCCGATCAGCGTGGCGAGCGCGGTGCTGAACGAGTCCAAGGCGGCCTTGGTGGCGACGCCGACGGCACGAGAGTCCCCGTTCGCCGCCGGCGAGAGTACCGCTTCGATCAGCCGAAGCCGCGCGGCGGCAGGGTCTGGCATGGGTCTCACTGCGGGGGTGAGGTTCGCACTATAGCAGGGGAGTGGCGCTACCGACAGGCGCCAGCGGTCGCTCACGACCGCCGAGCGATTCCGGCCATGGCGTTATCGTCACCGGCGTTCCAAGCCCCATTCAGCCTTCTGTCTCCGAGCGCTCGATCTGCGCCGCTTCGATACTTCGTCTCGTGTGGAGAGATGTCTGCGCCCCGCCTGGCGAATACCGACACGCCGCGACAACGCAGTGCGCACGTTCGCGCCGATGTTCATGTGCAGCCT
>CAZFJU010000381.1:0-2616 GCA_964518995.1 uncultured Gammaproteobacteria bacterium | reverse complement strand
ACGACATCGTCGTCGACATCGGCCGCGCCGGCGAAGTGCTGCGCGAGCTCATCGCCGAGCTGACCTTTCGAAATCTGGACGACGAGCCGGCGTTCGCCGGCCGCAACACGACCACCGAGTTCATGGCCAAGACCGTGTTCGACCGCATGGCCGCGCGAGTGGCCGCCGGGGCGCTCGGCGAGTCGGCGCGTGCGCTGCATTCTCTGCGCGTGACCCTGCACGAGTCGCACATCGCGTGGGCCACGTACGAGGCAGTGCTGAACGGCCGCGAAGGCGAGTGAAGCTTGCGCACGCTCGATCTCGTGCTGCCCGGCCACCCGGCCACATTGACCGGCGGTTATCTCTACGACCGGCGCATCCTCGACGGTCTCGGCGCGCTGGGCTGGCAGACGCGAAGGCTCGATCCGGGTGACGACTTCCCGGACGCGTCCGCTGCGACCGTGCACGCCGCCAATGACCTGCTCGACGCCGTTCCGGACGGGCGCCTCGTCGTCGTCGACGGCCTGGCGCTCGCCGACCTCGCCGCCGCTCTCGAGCACCACGCGGCGCGGCTGCGCATCGTCGCGCTCGTGCATCATCCGCTCTGCGACGAGACCGGCCTTAGCCCGGCCGCGGCCGCGCGGCTCTGCCGCGACGAGCTGCGCGGCTGGCGCGCGGCGCGGGGCGTGATCGTCACGAGCCCCTGGACAATGCGGCGCGTCGCCGGCATCGGCTACCCCGTGCGTCGGATCCGCGTCGTCGAGCCGGGCACGGACCCGTCGCAGCGCGCCGCCGCATCGAGCGGATCGGCCGCGGCAGAGACCCGCGCGCTGCCGGGCCGGGACCCGGCGGCGCCGCGCCCGCTTCGCCTTCTCTGCGTCGCCACCCTGACGCCGCGCAAGGGGCATGCCGTGCTGCTCGACGCGCTCGCCAGGCTCAAGGACCGGCCGTGGCGGCTCGACTGCGTCGGCAGCGCCGCGCGCGATGCCGCCACTGCTGCGGACCTGCGCACGCGCATCGAGCGGCTCGAGCTCGCGGACCGAGTGACCTTGCATGGCGAGGTCTCGGCGGACGCACTCGCTGCCTTTCTACAGGCCGCGGACGGCTTCGTGCTGCCGTCGTACCTCGAGGGCTACGGCATGGCGTTCGCCGACGCGCTCGCGCACGGCCTGCCGATCGTCGCGACGGACGCGGGTGCGGTCGCCGACACCGTCTGCGACGCCGCGCTGCTCGTGCCGGCCGGCGACGTCGCAGCGCTCGAGGTTGCGCTGACGCGGCTGCTCGACGATCCGGCGTTGCGCGCGAGCTTGGCGGACCGGGCGCGCACGCGCGGCGCGGCGCTGCCGAGCTGGGAGGACGCCAGCCGGCGCTTCGCCGCCGCGGTCGACGAGCTGGCCGCCTTCGATCCGGGACCTGCGCGGTGAGCGGCTTCAGCGCCGACTGGCTCGCGCTGCGTGAGCCGGCCGACACCGCCGCGCGCTCGGCGACGATCGTCAAGGCCGTGCCGCGCGGCCCCGAGCGGCTCGAGGTCGTGGACCTCGGCGCCGGAACCGGCGCCAACCTGCGCTACCTCGCGCCGCGCCTGGGCGGGGATCAGCGCTGGCGCCTGGTCGACGATGACGACGCCGTCCTCGCGGAAGCCGCCCGGCTGCTGCGCGCCTGGGCCGCGGCCGACGGTTTGGGCGGCACGGAAAGCAACGGCCGCATCGCGATCCGCGGCAGCACCTGGAGCTGCGAGATCGAGCTGATGCACGCGGACCTCGCCGCCGACCTCGACCGCGTTCTGCCCACCGCGGGCGGGCTCGTCACCGCGTCGGCGCTGCTCGACCTCGTCTCCACGGAGTGGCTCGCGACGCTCGCGGGCCGCTGCGCCGAAGCGGGCTCGGCAGTGCTCTTCGCACTCACGTTCGACGGCCGCATGCACTGCGCACCGGAAGAGCCCGCAGACAGGCTCGTGCGCGCGCTGGTGAACCGACATCAGTGCAGCGACAAGGGCTTTGGACCAGCGCTCGGGCCGCGCGCCGCCACGAGAGCCGCCGCGGCCTTCGCGGGTCGCGGCTACGCGCTGCGCATGGAGAGCTCTGACTGGCGGCTCGATGCCCGGCAGGCCGCGCTGCAGACTGCGCTGCTCGACGGCTGGCTTACCGCCGCTACGGAGATGGCCCCGGACCAGCGCGCGTCCCTCGAGGGCTGGCATCGGCGCCGGGTCGAGCACGTCGAGCGCGGCGACTCGGTGTTCGTCGTGGGTCACTACGATCTGGCCGGCAGCTGCGCTTGAGCGGAGCGCGGCTCACAGCACTCGTACGAGCTCGCCGCCCGCGGCGCCGGCCGGCGGCGGCGTTCTCAGGTCGCAGTCGATCAGTAGGTCGTCCCCCATCCGGAACACGCGGTGGGCCGCTCGCAGGCAATCCCCGATGCGCTCACGGCTCGGCAAGTCGAGCCCCCGCCGGCCGGCGCCGATGACGAGTGGCGCAATCGCGATCTGCAGCCGGTCGAGCAGCCCGGCTTCGAGAAATCGCGACACGGTCGTGCCGCCGCCCTCGACGAAGACGGTGCCGAGCCCGCGCCGGTGCAGCGCACCGAGCAGCGCGTCGAGCGCCATCCGCCCGCCGCGGACCGGAACCCCTACCACCTCCG
>CAZFJU010000380.1:0-2620 GCA_964518995.1 uncultured Gammaproteobacteria bacterium | reverse complement strand
CCCGGAGCTGATGGGTGTGGTGCCGGAGGTCAGCGCGCCGCGCGGGCACAACGCGATCTACGTGTTCGCGCTGCCGTGAACCTCGGGTTGACCGTCGCAGCGGAGGGCCGCGACCCGTGTGCTTGCCGGCCGATGCGTGTGAGGTGCGCCGCTCGCAGCCGCGGCGCCCTCGGTCGGCACTAGCGCACTAGCCGTTATGGGCTACGTTCATTCGAAACTGAAAACATCTTCCTCTGCCGGCTGCTCCATCCCTTCCTCCCAGTACTGCTCCCAGATGCGCGCCCAGGGCCGACCGTACATGTCCGGCACCTCGAGCTCGATCATGGTGCCGGGTGCGACCGGCGTCGCGGTGCCTTGGAGCGGAAAAATCGTCTGCACGCACTCGATGAACGGCTGCGGGTCGCCCTGCTCAAAGCCGCTGAGCTTCACGATGTTGCGGATGATCCGCACGGGCTCGATGAGCGCTTCGGAGTCGTACAGGATCGCCTCGTGGTTGAGGCCCAAGAACGCGCCGTCCGCATCACGGTTCGGTGTGTAGATCTCGATCGTCTGCATCGTGCTGGAGTGCTCGAAAGCGGCGTGTGTGCTCCAGCCTTGGATGTTCGACGTCCAGGTGATCAGCACGTCGCCATCCCAAAAGCCGATCGTCTCGCCATACCAACGCGGCACGGCAGGCCCGAGCCGCGGAACGCCGCCATTCGGCACGTCCTCCATGTCGAACTCGCGGCCGACATGGATGTTGGTAATGAAGTTGCGTGCGACGCCGCCGAGGATCTGCACCAGCGACGGCGTCACCATGATCGATTGCTCCCAGAGCGCGGATTCGTGCCAGCGGCGCAGAAACCCTTCCGGCCAGCAATACTGCGACGGCCATTGAGGTTTGTTCGTGTGGCCGTGGTGATAGGCCTGCTGCACGAAGCGCGTCTGGTAGTCGGGCGTCAGCAGCGACAGGATCGTCGGGATCTGCACGTGCCGCATCCGGAACCAGTACTGGTTCTCCGCGCGCGCGGGGTGCTGGTAGCGCCCTGTCCACTCGCCGGGCACGGTCACGTACGTGTGCTCGGTGGGGCCACCGCGCCGCTTGGTCTCCTCGAGCAGCGCCTCGTAGTGCCCTTGCGCGGTCCTGAAAGGATACGGACTCACGATCGCTTCGCGCGGGTAGTCGCGGTCGCAATAGCCCCAAGGCGCCGATGCCGGCGGATCCGCACCGATCAGCGCATCACGGTCGTCGCTCCACAGATCCTCGAGCGCGGCGGAGCTGTTACATCGAAAGTAACGCGCATCGCTCCATAGCTGCCGATCCTTGTAGAAATCCGTTGTCGTGAATAGGTCGATCTCGAGCGGCTCGATGCCGGGCGGCGTCTGACCGCTCGGCGCCCCGCCGACGAAGCCGGTCTCAGGATCGCGCCTCGGGTCGGGCGGAATCTGCGATCGTTGGGCCGGGTTACCGAGCGTCTGCCGGACCGTCGCGCCGGTCATGTGATACTCGTTCATGTCGGCTGCGAGCGGCCACGCCCGGCCGACGCTTTCGAAGTCGATCTCCGCGACGGTCTGCGCGGATGCGGAGAGGATGTTGAATGTCACGAGCGCGGCAGCGAGCCGCAGTGCATCGTTCCTCATAGTCGTCTACCTTGCCGTGAGTATCGATAGTCTAGCGGGTCCGGTGGTGCACACGTCGACGCCGGACGCTGTCTCACGGCCGTTAGGGCTGCAGCACGGCTTCGTCTATCACCTGAACAGGTATAAGTCGTGACTGAGAAGCGCAAGCTGCTGTATTGGGAGGGCTCCTCGAAAAAGGACTTCAAGGCGTTCCCGTCCCGGTGCAGAAGGGTATGCGTGTGGCGCTGTTCGTCGTCCAGTTGGGCGGCACGCCGGATTCGGCCAAGCTCTGGAAGAAGCCGGGTTCTGGTGTGTGCGAGCTGGTCGAGGATCATCGCGTCGCTACCTTCCGCGCGGTCTATACCGTTTGCGGATGCGGTACACGTGCTGCATGCATTTCAGAAGAAATCCACGTCCGGCATCGCCACGCCGCGGCCGGATGTGGACCTGATCGAAAAGCGATTGAAAGCAGTGCTCGCCCGGTATGCTGCGGGCGGGAGAACATGATGGTTGGCACGACCCTGCCCGAGTGCACTGACAATGTATTGGTGGATCTAGGATTCGACGATGCGGAGGAACTATCCGTGAAGGCGGCGCTCGCACTGAAGCTCAACAGCCTGATCGCCGAACGCGGCCTCAGCCAAACGGAGGCTGCCGTGATCACCGGCATGACCCAACCCAAGGTGTCGCGGGTGCGGCGCGACAAGCTGCAGAACATCTTGCTCGAACGACTGATGGAGGCGCTGGGGTCGCTGGACCAGCATGTATAAATCGTCGTGCAGCCCGCGCGGCGTACCCACGCGGCGGGTATCATCGTGGTCGCCGGCTGATCCCTCTCTGCGCATCACCCGGGCGTCGTGCTGGACCCAAATGATCAAGCTCGGCTCTTGCTCGCAGACTGCTGAAACGGCGTTGGGAAGGATCGTTGAGGCGCGTGCGGAAGCTGCGGTAAGCAGCTGTATGTATTGGTGCCGAGAGTCGGAATCGAACCGACACGGGTGTTACCCCACTGGATTTTGAG
>CAZFJU010000379.1:0-2641 GCA_964518995.1 uncultured Gammaproteobacteria bacterium | reverse complement strand
GGCATCGTGAGACGGGAGAACAGCCATGCCAGCAGCAGGCCGAGGAATACGCCAAAAGCCATCTTCGGCTGGGTTTGCCAGAGGCGTGCCCACACGAGCAGCATGACGATGACACCGATCAGCCACAAGCCCATTGCCGTCCTGCCTGATCAATGCTCCGCCGGCGTAATCGGCGGCGGCTCGGAGAAGAAGTCGAGCCGCGTGAGCAGCGTGTAGTCGCCCTCGACGGCCATCAGCCCGATCAGCACCAGCAAGACGAGCGGCGGGCCGAGAATCGCGTAGATCAGCGCGAGCCGCTCCCATGCCATATGCATGAAGATCGCGACGATGAAGCCGGCCTTCAGCAGCATGAAGAGCACGATCAGCCCCCAGCGCAGCAGACCGTCGCCGAGAAAATCGGTGGCGTAGGAGAGTGCGCTGAACACGAACAACAGACCCCAGATCCAGAAATAGATGCTGATCGGATGCTGCTGCCCGTGCGGCTCGGCAGCTTCATGGACCTCTTCGACCGTCGCCATCGCTCCGCTCCGTCACCAAAGATAGAAGAACGCAAAGATAAACACCCACACCAGGTCGACGAAATGCCAGTAGAGGCCGGCGATCTCGACGATCTCATAGTTGCCGCCTTGGCGCTCGTAGTCGCCCCGCAGCACCTTCAGCGCGACGATCACGAGGTAGACCACGCCGGCGGATACGTGCAGGCCGTGGAAGCCCGTGATCATGAAGAACGATGCACCGAATTGTTGTGCGCCGAACGGGTTTTCCCATGGCCGCACGCCTTCGAGGATCAGCTTCGTCCATTCGAACGCCTGCATGCCGACGAACACCGCGCCGAACGCGGCGGTAATCAGCATCAGCGATGCCGTGCGCGCCCGGTCGCCGCGATAACCGAAGTTCACGGCCATCGCCATGGTGCCGCTGCTCGTGATCAGCACGAAGGTCATGATGGCGATCAGAAGCAGCGGGACGTTCGCGCCGAACACCGTCAGCCCGAATACCACGCTCGGATCCGGCCACGGGACCGCCGTCGATATGCGCACGTTCATGTACGACACGAGGAAACACGAGAAGATGAACGTATCGCTGACGAGAAAGATCCACATCATCGCCTTGCCCCACGGCACGTGGAAGGTCTGCCGGTCGGCAGACCAATCCGTGACGATGCTGCGCCAGCGTTCGAGCGACTGCTCCCGAGCGATTGGGCCTATCACGTCCTGCGCCATAGCTCTTTCTCTCCCGCGCGCGCGCTCGCGGCCCGGCCCCGTGCCGGTTCAACCGGAGCTCAAGTCGACATGAGTAACCAGAACAGTGCGATCCACACCAACAACAAGAAATGCCAGTACGTCGTGCATAGCGCGACGCTCAATTGCAGCCGGCTCATCGCGTCGGCATCGCTCTCATCGACCCGCTTCATTCGATAGGTCGCCCGGCCCAGCACGACCAAGCCGCCGATCAGATGCAGCCCGTGGATCGCAGTCAGCAGAATGAAAAACGAGTAGGCCGGAACGGCTGCCGTGTACAGCCCGCTCGACGACAGCGTCAGCCAAGCAGAGACCTGCCCGGCGAGGAACAGCGCGGTCAATACGCCGGCCGCGGTGAAGCTGCGCCGCGCGGCGGCGAGATTTCGGGTGATTCGTCCGCGGGCATGCTGCATCGCGACGCTCGCGAGCACGAGCAGGAATGTATTGAGCCAAAGCACGCCCGGCTCGTTCAGCGCCACCCAGGTGTGCATGCCGCCGCCGTGCCCATGGTCCTTGCGCATGATGTACGCGCCGATGAACACCAGGAACAAGCTCGTGACGATCGCGAGGAAGACCCACAGTCCGACCTTCGGCGCCGAGGAGGTCAGCGAGTCCTGGCTCCCCGGAACGACGCCCTGCTCGGCCCAGGGTTTCGTCTTCAGGCGCTGCACCAGGAGCCACCAGAGGGTGATTCCGGTCAACATCGCGATGAACAGCGCGGTCATCATGGCGACACCTCCGTGCGGTGCACGATGTCAGCTCGTCGCGCTCGATTTCACGCCCGGCGGCTCGTTCTGCGGAATGAAGTCGCGGCTCGCACCGGGGACGCTGTAGTCATAGGCCCATCGATAGACTACCGGCAGCTTCGGGCCCCAGTTGCCGTGCTTCGGCGGCGTATCCGGCGTCTGCCATTCGAGCGTCGTCGCGCGCCAAGGGTTCGGATCCGCAGTCCTCCCTTTGCGCAAGCTGTAAAAGACGTTAACGAGAAAAATCACCTGCGCGCAGGCGACGATGATCGCGGCGATCGTGATGCCCTGGTTCGCAATCACCCCCGATTCGGGCAGCACTTCCGTATTGCCGTAGGCGTAGTAGCGGCGGGGCATGCCGAGAATGCCGAGATAGTGCATCGGCAGGTAGATCGCGTAAGTGCCGAGGAAGGTCATCCAGAAATGGATCTTGCCGAGGGTCTCGTTCGCCATCTTACCGGTCACTTTCGGGAACCAGTGATAGATCGCGCCGAACAGCACCATCACCGGCGAGACGCCCATGACCATATGGAAATGCCCGATCACGAAGTAGGTGTCCGACAGCGGCAAGTCGACGGTGACGTTGCCGAGGAAGAGTCCGGTCAAGCCGCCGTGCACGAACGTGAAGATGAAGCCGGTCGCCCACAGCATCGG
>CAZFJU010000378.1:0-2671 GCA_964518995.1 uncultured Gammaproteobacteria bacterium | reverse complement strand
TGCGCCGATGGTGAGCTTGCGCTGATCGATGCCGGCGCCGTGCACTACGGTTGGGCGGAAGCGGATCTCGCGATGCTGACGCTGTTTGGCGAGCCGCCCGAGACGCTGTTTGTAGCCTATCAGGAGGCGGCCGGCATCGACGCCGGGTGGCGCCGCCGTGCGGCGCTGTACAATCTTTATCACTTGCTGAACCACCTGAACCTGTTCGGCGGCGGCTACCTTGCCAGCGTGCGCTCCGCGTTGCGCGCATATGCCAGGCGGTGATACCGAACGGTGCAGCCGCACGCGTGCGGCACGGCCGGCGCGTGCAGCCGCCGCGTGGTCGCGCATCGGCCTTTAGCTATACTTCGGGCGCGACAAGAAAACGCGAGTGACGTCGGCGTTGCGCCGGCGGCAGCACTACGACAACGACAAGCGCTGGGCGGTTTACCTTGAGCACCACGTCATTTGATCAGAGCTTCGATTACATCATCGTCGGGGCGGGCACTGCGGGCTGTGTGCTCGCGGCTCGCTTGTCCGAGAACCCGCAGCATCGCGTCTGTCTGATAGAGGCGGGCGGCTCGGAGCGGCATCCTTATATCAGTATTCCGGCCGCCGTCGGCGCCGCGATCATGAGCCCGAAGTTCGGCTGGGGGTTGATGACCGCGCCGCAGCCGCACGTCAACGGCCGAAAGATCCCATTGCCGAGAGGTAAGGTTATCGGCGGCTCGGGCTCGATCAACGGCATGGCGTATTACCGAGGCCCGGCCCAGGACTTCGACGACTGGGCGGCGCAGGGCAACCCCGGCTGGTCGTATGCCGAGCTGCTGCCGTATTTCCTGCGTTCCGAGCACAATCCCGAGTACGCGGGCTCGCCGTACCACGCGACCGGCGGCCCGATGGGCGTCAGCTTCCCGAAGAGCCGCAACCGGCTTTGCGAGGCGTTCAACGCCGGCATTGCCGCGCTCGGCTTCGAGGAATGCAAGGATTTCAACGCTGCGGAGCCGAACGGCTACGGCTATCGCCAAGGCACGATCTGGAACGGCCGGCGCGTCTCGACCGCGAGCGCCTATCTCCGTCCGGCCATGCGCAGGTCAAATCTCGAGGTGCTGACAGAGACGTACACGCGCCGGATCCTGCTCGACGGCAAACGGGCAACAGGCGTCGAGGTGCAAAACGGCGACCAGATTCGACGGATCGGCGCGCACAAGGAAGTGGTGCTGGCGGCAGGCGCCTATCATTCGCCGCACGTCCTGCTGCACTCCGGGATCGGCGATCAGCACGATCTCGCGTCGTCGGGCATCGAGACGCAGCATCATCTGCCGGCCGTCGGTCGTAATCTGCACGATCATCCGTCCGCGTTCGTCGCGATGGATATGGAGGATCCGACGTCCTACGGCATCTCCTGGAAGGCATTGCCGCGGGACATGCTCCAGATCGGGCATTATGTGCTGGCGCGCTCCGGTCCGCTCGCGAGCAATCTGTTCGAGACCAATGCGTATATCAAGAGCGAGCGCGGTCTCGACCGTCCGGACATGCAGCTGGTGTTTCAGCCGGCGCGGCGGAATATCCGTCCTTTTCCGATTCCGCTCGGGCATGGCTACGGCATCGTCGCAGTATGCTTGTATCCGAAAAGTCGCGGCCGGGTGCAGCTGGCCGGCCCGGACCCGCTGGCGCCGCCGCTGATCGATCTCGCCTTGCTCAGCGAGCAGGCAGACCTCGACACTCTCGTCCGAGGGCTCAAGCTCGCACGGCGGATCATCGCGCATCCTGCGTTCGCCAAATACAACGCGCGGGAACGCGCGCCCGGCAACGAGACGGTCGACGACTCGGCGCTGGCGGCGTATATCAGAGAGACGTTGGTGACGGTCCATCACCCCGGCTCGTCGTGCCGCATGGGGCCGCCGGGGGACGACGCAGTCGTCAATCACGAGCTCAAGGTTCATGGTCTCGAAGGGCTGCGGGTCGCCGACGCGTCGATCTACCCGCGTGTCGTCGGCGGAAACTCGAACGCGAGCATCGTGGCGATCGCGGAGAAGGCGGCCGATATGATGCTGGGTAAGGCGGCTCCAGAGCCGTTGACGGCGTTAGCGCCGGCGACGCCGGTCGCTGCTGCGGCTTCGTCTTGATTCGGGTGAGTTCCCTCAAACTGTTGAAAACTTGGCGTTTACCGTAAGGCGTATACTCATAGGCTGAGCATTCGCATGGAGAGGAGAATGAAGCCGAAAGGAGTGTTCCGATCGTGCGCCGCGGTTCTCCCGATCTTCGCCCTGCTCATCGTCGCGCCGGGCGCCGAGGCTCAGCGCCGTGAGCTCAGCGTGCGCCAGCCCCCCGAGTCTGTCTTCGCCATTCCTGCCGACGAGGTGCTGCCGCGCCTCCGCGGCGCGTCGCCGACCGGTGAGAATGGACGGGTCGGCGGTGAGCTCGTGTTCTGGGGATACCGGCTCGCCGACGGCAGCGACGCTTATCTGTTCGCCTGCGCGCTGCGCATCGACGTGGACTGCGATGCGCGCATCGACGCGATTTGTCCGACGAGGACGACAGTGCTCGAGCGCCGCGCGCGCTCCGGCGAAATCGTGCACCGTCGCTGTGAGGATATCGCGATCGCGGCGCCGGGTGAACTCCGCCCGGGATGCACGTCGACGGCCATGCAGGCGGATCTCACCGTCGGCCTCGTCACTTGCGGGTGACG
>CAZFJU010000377.1:0-2722 GCA_964518995.1 uncultured Gammaproteobacteria bacterium | reverse complement strand
CTAGTGCACCAGCAAGCGTTTCATCCACTCGACGAGCGCTTCGGCGAGCCGGCCGGGCTCGGTCAGCAGTGCATATTGGTGTGCGCCGAAGACGCGGGGCAGGTAACTCGCGGCGTGCCGATCGATCGTCAGGCAGAACGGGAAGATGCCCTGCAGCCTGGCTTCGATCACGGCCTGCCGCATGTCTTCGGCGCCGTATCGGCCTTCATACGCGTCCACATCGTTCGGCTTGCCGTCCGATAACAGCAGCAGCAGGCGATGCTGCGCGCGGCGCTGCATCAGCAGCGAAGTGGCATGCCGGATGGCCGCGCCGGCGCGCGTGTAGCGCTCCGGCTCGAGACCGGCGATCCGCAGCGCGACGGCGTGGCCATAAGGCTCGTCGAAGCGCTTCACCGTGCGCAAGGTGACGTGCTCGGGGCCTTCTCCGGAGAACGCTTCGATCGCAAACGGCTCGCCCAAGCTCTGGAGCGCGACGGAGACGATCAGGAGCGCCTCGCGCTCGACGTCGATCACGCGCCGATCGGCTTCGATCCAGCCGTCGGTCGAGCCGCTGACGTCGATCAGCAGGAGCACCGCGAGATCGTGCTCGGCCGCCCGCCGAACCTCGTACAGCCCGTCGACGCTGCGCCGGCCGGCCGCGAGGTCGGCATGATGCTCGATGCATGCATCGAGATCGATGTCGTCGCCATCGAGCTGCCGGCGCAGACGCACGCGCCGCGCGCGCAGCATCTCGAAACGGCGGCGCACGGCTTCGAGCAGCGCGTGATGCTCGCTGAGCGTCGCCTCGATCCACTCTTCTGGACCCGGCGGCGCAAGCGAGGGGTGAACGCCCGCGCCGGGCAGACGATATGCAGCTCTGGCGTAGTCCCACTCAGGATACCGAATGCAGCCGTCGTTCGCGGACGCGGGGTCTAGGTCGAGCTTCGTGCGCGCATCCGGGGGATCGTCCGATAGCAGCACTTCTTTCGGCGGGCCCGGCGTCGCGATCGTTCTCGCCTCGGGCATGTCCGCGACCATGTCTCCGAGCTGCTCCGCACTGGCGTCGTCGCTGCGGTCGATCGGGCGGCGCAGCCCCATCGGGTCCTCGGCATGCGGATGCGGATCGTCTTGCTGCACCGCGATAATGCCCGCATCGTCGCTGTCGTCCTCGCCGTCGATCTCGTCGCGCCGTTTCGGGGTGCGGCGCAACCGCGCCGTGGACGGCGGGCGAGCGGCATCGTCGGCCTGCTCGAGAGCGAGTCCCGATACGTACTTCGGGCCGTCTCCGGCGGCCGGCGCATGGAACGTGCCGGTCCACCAGTCTTTAAGCAAGGGCGCAGCACCGAAGCGATTCGAGCCGACGCTGGCCGCGATGCCGTTGCCGATCCGCTCGGCGAGCGCGATGGCGGCGGCCGGCGAGGCCGGGACGAGCGCACGATCGACGGGCGAGCCGCAGCGGCTTTCGAGCAGCTCGCGCACAAGACGCTCGAGCGCTTGTCGGCGAACGGGGAAGGCTTCGACCGGCGGGCGGCGCTCGAGTGCCCCGCGGCGCAGCGCGTCGATCGAAGGGGCGAGGCCCGGCAGTAAAGCGGCGAGCATCTCGTCCGCGGCATAGGCTTCGAGCAGCAGGTAAACGTCCGCGACGATGCCGGCGGGTAAGCGCCGTGCGGTGACGGCGCTGCCGCGCACCGCACGCGCCGCCTGTGACAACGCCATGACGCGGTAGCACAGCTCGAAAAACGCTTCGTCATCGACGTCGATCGCGGCCGGCAACCAGATGCAGGTGCCATCCGTTGCCGGCAGTGCGAGCGTCGTGCGCGGACCGCGGTCCGCGGCGAACGTCTGCTTGAGCAGCGTCGACGGCGGCGGCAGCTGCGCGACGCGTATGCGCCGGCCCTCGCCGAACACGGCGGTAATCAGCAGGTCGAGCCGCGGCGCGATGTCCACGAGGCCGAGCGGCCGGCTCTCGCGGCCGCGGCCGCGATGCCGGCGCCACAGGTCGCGCGCGAAGACCGTTGCATGGCGGGCGGCATCCGAGATGAGCTCCTCGGGCTCGCTCATCGGTAACTAGACAAACGTCGCGTTGACGAGATCGAGCAGCGCGGCGCCGAGCGCGTCGTCGTCGGTCAGCGGGGAGACGATCGCCGCGCGGCAGGCATCGCGGACCGGCACGCCCTGCGTCACCAGGACGCCGGCCGCGACCAGCAGGCGCGTGCTCGGCACCTCGGGCAGGCCACGGTCACGCAGCGCGCGGATGCGCTCGGCGAGCGCGACGATCTCGTGCGCCGTCGCCCGGTCGACGCCGCTCTCGTGCGCCACGATCGCCGTCTCCTGCTCGGGCGGCAGAAAGTCGAGCTCGAGCGCCACGAACCGCTGCCGCGTGCTCGGCTTCAAGTCCTTCAGCATCCGCTGATAGCCGGGATTGTAGGAAATCACCAGTTGGAAGCCGGGGGCTGCGGCGATCTGCTCGCCGGTCTTGTCGATGGACAGCGCGCGCCGATGATCGGTGAGGGAATGCAGCACGACCACGGTGTCCTGGCGCGCTTCGACGATCTCGTCCAGGTAGCAGATCGCCCCCTCGCGGACCGCGCGAGTCAGCGGGCCGTCCTGCCACACCGTGCCGTCGTGCCGAATGAGGAAGCGGCCGACCAGATCGCTCGTGGTCAAGTCGTCATGACAGGATACGGTGACGAGCGGCCGCTCGAGCCGCCATGCCATATGCTCGACCAGGCGCGTCTTGCCG
>CAZFJU010000376.1:0-2725 GCA_964518995.1 uncultured Gammaproteobacteria bacterium | reverse complement strand
GCTCGACGGCGTCCGCATCCTGAGCCCGCGCTCGGTCGCGCTGATGGGGTCGCCGGTCATCGAGGAGGGCTTGGCGGGCCTGAATACGGGTTTCCACCCGAGCCGTCCGCCCGGCGAAGGCTTCGGTCTCGGCGTCAGCGTCGTCAGCGACCCGGTCGCGCGGCGCTCGCTCGTGTCGAAGGGCAGCTTCGGCTGGAGCGGCTTTTACGGCACGTACTTCTGGGTCGACCCGGCGGAGAATCTCGTCGCGTTGCTGATGGTCCAGACGTACGACAATGACTCGTGGTTCGAATTCGAGTCGGTCGTGATGCAGGCCATGGTCGACTAGCGGCGACGGAGTGGACGGCGCCGTGCTGCGTATCGAGCCGGCCAAGTAGGGCGGCGGTCGAACGCCGTCGGGTCGCCGGAAGTTAGCCGCGATATGAACGACACGCGCGCCGCCTCCGCTCCGGCAGGCGCGCTCGCGCTAGACGTTCGCGACCTGCGGATGAGGTACGGCGCGAAAGACGTGCTCAGCGGCGTGACGTTCAGCGCGCAGCGCGGCGAGGTCTTGGCGTTGCTCGGGCCGAACGGGGCCGGCAAGACGACGACGATCGAGATTCTCGAGGGGTTTCGCATGCCGTCCGCCGGCGAAGTGTCGGTCCTCGGCATTGACCCGGTTCGTGGCGACGAGGCGTGGCGCGCGCGCGTCGGGGTCGTGCTGCAATCGTGGCGCGATCACGGCCGGTGGCGCGTGCGCGAGTTGCTCGACTATCTCGCCCGCTTCTACGTTCCGTTCGCAACGGCCGCCGTCCAACGGCCTTGGGACGTGAGCGAGCTCATCGAGGTGGTTGGATTGCGCGAGCAGACCAACGCCAAGGTCATGACGCTATCCGGCGGGCAGCGGCGCAGGCTCGATGTCGCTATCGGCATCGTTGGGCGTCCGGAGGTCGTATTCCTCGACGAGCCTACGGCCGGCTTCGATCCGCACGCCCGCCGTGAGTTTCACGAGCTCGTGCATCGGCTGTCGGACCTCGAGCACACGACAGTGCTGATTACGACGCACGATCTCGCCGAGGCGGAGAAGGTAGCCGATCGAATCATCGTGCTCGACGACGGCCGCATCGTCGCGGACGGCACCGCCGGGCAGCTGGCGCGAGCGTTCGCGGCCGCCGCCGAGGTGCGCTGGACGTCGGGCGGGCGCCGTCATCTGCACGCCGTGCACAACGCTGATCCGACCGGCTTCGTCCGCGACCTGCTAGTCAGCGATACCGATGTCACTGAGCTCGAAGTGCGGCGCGCGAGCCTCGAGGACACCTACATGGCGCTCGTCCAGCGCGCGGAATCGCGCCGCTCCAGTCTCACGAGCCGACCCGAGACGACATGCGACGTCTCGGGGACGCAGCAATGACTTCGAGCGCCGTCCAGGCGCGCAAGGAGGCCGTGCGGGCCGGTTTGTCACGCGGCTGGATCGAGACGCGCCATATGTTGACCGATACGGCGTCGGTCATTTGGTACTTCACCTTCCCAGTGATGTTCGCGATCGTGTTGCTGGTCATGCGCGGCAAGACTGTGCCGGGCACCGATGTCGCGCTCGGCGCGATGGTGCTGCCGAGCATGATCGGCATGTCGATTGCGTTCGGCGGGCTGATGGGGCCGGCCGGGACGATCGCGGCCGATCGCGAAGACGGCACGCTGCTACGCGCGAAGGCAACGCCGAACGGAATGATCGGTTATCTCGTGGGCAAGATATTGATGTTCGCGTTGACTACGCTCGTCAGTGTCGTCCTGCTGATCATCCCGGCGCTTACCGTTGCAGGCGAGTTGAGCTTGGGTCCGCGCACGTGGCTGCTGCTCGCGGTGATTTTCGTCATCGGCATGGTGGCAACCGTGCCGATTAGCGTCGTGCTCGGCGCGCTGGTGAAATCCGCCGCGCAAACCGGCCTCTTGTTCCTCGCGTCGATGCTGCTCATTATTCCGTCCGGCATTTTCTATCCGATCACGGCGTTGCCGGTGTGGCTACAGTGGGTGGGCCAGGCTTTCCCTTTCTATTGGCTTGGGCTCGGCGCGCGCTCGGCGATGCTTCCGGCCGAGATGGCCGGCATCGAGATCGGCGGGTCGTGGCGAACGCTTGCGATGTTCGTCGTGCTCGGGGTTTGGGCGATGATCGGGCTTGCGCTGGCGCCGATCGTACTGCGCCGCATGGCGCGGCGCCAATCGGGCTCCACCGTGACCGCCGCGCGCGAACGGATCATGTCGAAAGGATACTGACGCGCGCCCCCCAAGCGGAATTGCCGACCTATCACCGCCGAGGTCGGCCTTCGGCGCGGGTGGGCGATTCACGACGGTTTCGTCCGAAATGGAGCTTCCGTTGGCAGCGCGTTCGGCGTGAAATCCTTCTGACGCCGCTCGGAGGGTACAATGGCACCAGAACCCGCATCGGTAGACGCTCCAATGGAAGCTAGAATCGCACGCTTGGAGTCCGACGTTGCGCACCTTCGAACGGACGTTGCGGATATCAAGATCGATCTGCGGTCGATCCGCGACAAGAGCCTCGTCAAGCTGGCGGACCAGATTGGCGCCGCAGAGCACCGCCTCGACGCGAAGATCGAGTCCACCGCTACGCGTCTGGATGCGAAGATTGAGTCTACCGCCTCGGGGCTCGACGCGAAGATTGAGTCCACCGCCTCGGGGCTCGACGCGAAGATCGAGTCCACCGCTACGCGGCTGGATGCGAAGATTGAGT
>CAZFJU010000375.1:0-2732 GCA_964518995.1 uncultured Gammaproteobacteria bacterium | reverse complement strand
GATCGCCGCGATCATCGTCGCCGGCCGCTCCGGCTCATCGATCACGGCCCAGATCGGCGTCATGCGTCTTGCCCAGGAGCTGGACGCGATGACCGCACTCGGCATCTCGATCAGCCGGCGCCTGATCTGGCCGCGCGTCATCGCGCTGATCATCGTGATGCCGCTGATCGTGCTCTGGACTATCCTGACGGCGCTCGCCGGCGGCATCTTCGCCACGCAGATGACACTGGGACTCGGTCTCGAGCACTTTCTAACGACTATGCCGGGGCGGGTCCCTATTGCGAACCTGTGGATCGGGCTGGGTAAGGCCCTCGTCTTCGGCGCGGCCGTCGGCCTGACGGCTGCGCACTTCGGGCTGCGCATCAGGCCGAATACCCGCGACCTCGGCGCGCAGACGACGCGGGCTGTCGTCGTCTCCATCACACTTGTTATTCTGATCGACGCGGTCGCCGCGGTTTTGCTGCGCGATGTAGGATTCTGATGGACGATGACGATTACGCCGTTCGGCTCGAGCATGTGCGCACTCGCTATGGAAGCCGTCTTGTGCATGACGACATCAATCTCGTCATCCACCGCGGCGAACGCCTCGGCCTCGTCGGCGGATCCGGTAGCGGCAAGTCGACGCTGTTACGCGAGATGATCGGCCTGATGCCGCCGACGTCGGGTACGGTGTCCGTGTTCGGTCAGGCGCTTTACCAGCCCGGCAGCGATCCTACGAAGACGCTGCGCAACCGCTGCGGCGTATTGTTCCAGGCCGGTGCACTGTTCACGGACCTCAACGTCTACGATAACGTGGCCCTGCCGCTGCGCGAGCTCAAGACGCTCGACGAAGACCTGATTCGTGAGCTCGTTTTCCTGAAACTACGGCTGGTAGGGCTCGAGCCGCACGTCGGCGCGCTGATGCCGTACGAGCTCTCGGGCGGTATGGTGAAGCGGGCCGGCCTCGCGCGCGCGCTGGCCCTCGAGCCTGAGCTGCTGTTTCTCGACGAACCGACCTCGGGCCTCGACCCGATAGGCAGCGAGAACTTCGTCCGCGTCATCGGCCGCTTGCACGCCGACCTCGGGTTCACGATGGTGCTCGTGACGCACGACCTGCTGGCACTGCCCGCGTTATGTGACCGCATCGCCGTGCTCGCCGAGGGCCGGCTCGCAGTGGTCGGTACGTTAGAGGACGTCATGGCCTGCGAACATCCCACCGTTCAGGCGCTCTTCAGAAGCGACAGCGCGAAGCGCGTGTTCCGCATGCCGCCGGAGGCCACAGCCCATGCATGATCGCGCCTACGCAATCGCCACCGGCGCGTTCGTCATAGCGGCTGTCACCGCGTTGCTCGTTGTCGCGTATTGGCTCGCCGGCGCTGAGCAGGAACGCCGCCCGTATGTCGTGGTCTCGCAGTACAGCGTGGCCGGCTTGAACGAAGGCTCGGAGGTGCTGTATCGAGGCGTGCCCGCAGGTCGGGTGCAGCGCATCGGCCTCGACCCTTCCGATCCTTCGCTGGTGCTGATCGAAATCGGCGTGAACCGGGAAGTCCCGGTGCATGCCGGCACGTTCGCACGGCTCCGGCCGCGCGGTTTGACGGGCATCGCGCAGGTGGAGCTCGAGGATACCGGCGTGCTGCAAGAGCCGCTGCCGACCAGCGCGGCGAATCCGACACGTATCCGCATGGTGCCGAGCCTGCTCGACGAGGTCACCGATGCCGGCACACAGGCGCTCGCGACGCTCAGCGAAATGGCGGACAGCTTCGGCGAGCTGCTGA
This sequence comes from uncultured Gammaproteobacteria bacterium, assembly GCA_964518995.1. GTDB lineage: Bacteria > Pseudomonadota > Gammaproteobacteria > Steroidobacterales > Rariloculaceae > ZC4RG20. The sequence continues at coordinate 978 of CAZFJU010000375.1, read as the reverse complement.
GCGAGGGGAGCCGCGGACAACTGCGTTCGATCCTGATGCGCGTCGAGAGCCTTCTTGCTTCGATCGAAAACGTGACCCAGACGCTGGAGGCCGATCTGCCCCGGACCCTCGACGGCGCGGCCCGGGCGGCGGACTCGGTCGCCGCGCTGGCCGATCGCACTACGAGCAGCATGGATGAAGTCGATGCGCTGATCGCGGAGCTGCACCAGACTGCGGTCGTCGTGCAGGAGCTCGGCAGCGAGCTTGCGGGCAGCGGCATGCCGGGGTTCGACAGCGCGCTCGACGCGATCAACCGTGCGGCACGCGAGATGGGCCGCCTCGCGCAATCGATTGCTCGGCAGCCGGAACGGCTGCTGCGCGGCCAGCAGTCATCACCGGGGCCGGGAGAAGAGTAGCCGTGGAGTGTTTCGGAAGACCGGTGACGATCGTCATTGCAGCGCTTATGCTCGCCGGAACCGCAGGCTGCATGCCGCAACTGCTTCCGTCGTTGCCGCCGGCGGCGAGCACTTACGACTTCGGGCCATTGCCCGGCGATGCGGCGCCGCCGTTGCTCTTCCATGCGGAGCTCGCGGCGCTGGACGCGCCGAGCTGGCTGAATGGACCCGATATTCGTTATCGCCGTCTCGACGAGCAGCCTGGCGTGCTGCGCGCCTATTCGCAGAACCAGTGGGTAGCGGATATGCCGGAGCTGTTCGAGCAGCGCCTGCGCCATCGGCTGGCGCAGGCGGCGCCGCCCGCGAGCGGCCGCTCCGGTCTGCTGCACGTCGAAATTCTGAGCTTCGAGCAGGTGTTCGTCGAGCCCGACGAAGCCCACGTCATCGCGCTCGCGCGGGCAACATTCGAGGATGCGGGCGGCCGCCCTCACCGTCGCGATTTCGAGAGCCGGCGGCCGAGCTCTCCGGATGTGGAGGGGGCCACACGCGGCCTGCCGGCCGTGGCGGACGAGGTGATCGACGCGATCATGGCATGGCTGCGGGG
>CAZFJU010000374.1:0-2733 GCA_964518995.1 uncultured Gammaproteobacteria bacterium | reverse complement strand
ACGGGCGAAAGCGAAAAAGGCGGCGTGAGGGCGCTGGACGGACGGGTCAGTGAATCCAGCCCGGACCGTCGGCGAAGACGAGGTCTTCCATCTGTGCACAGGCCTGCTCGTAGCCCGGCTGGCTGAACAGCACCATCATCACGACCCATTTGATTTGCTCGATATCGATCTCGTCCGTGTCGAGCGCCAGCAGCCGATCGATCGCAAGCTCGCGCTGCGCCGGCGCCAAGATCCCCACCTGTTCCAGGTGGAGGAGGTAGCCTCTCGCGGCAGTATCCAACCGGTCAAGCTCGACGTTGTCGTAGACGCGGATGGCGGCGGAGCGCGGCGAATCGCTGCTGACTCCGTCGGCCGCATTCAAGCCATCGAGCCAGTCGAGTGCGCGTTCGATCTCGCGATTGCCAAAGCCGGCTTGCTCGAGCTCGAGCTTGAGTTCGCTGCGATTCGGCTCGGGTTCTCCGTCACCCTCGGCAAAGGATTCGAACAGATACATCAGCACGTCGAGAACGCTTTCCTTCATCGGCTCCTCGTCTGAACACGGCAATACCGGCCGCCGGGCAGCGCCTCAACGAGCCCTTCCAATTCCAGCATCAGGAGCATGGAGGAAAGCTCCGCCGTCGTCAATCCACAGCGGGCCTCGATCTCATCCACTCTGACCGGATCAAAATCAATGTTATTCAATAAGTTGACATAGGACGGATCAGCCAGGAGGGCGCTTACGGGCGCAGCCTCCGCGGCCGGCGGCGGCGCGTTCAGCTCCTGTTCGAGCTGCGGCGCAAGCTCGACCAGGACGTCCACGCCCTCCTCGACGAGCTTCGCCCCCTGCCGAATCAACCCGTGGCAGCCGCGTGCGAGCGGATTGTGAATCGAGCCCGGGACCGCGAACACCTCCCGACCGTACTCGATTGCCCGCCGCGCCGTGATCAGCGCGCCGCTGCGCCGACCTGCTTCGACGACCAGCGTGCCGACGGCGAGACCGGCGATGATGCGGTTGCGCTCTGGAAACCGATGCGCATTCGGCGGCACGCCGGGCGGATATTCCGAGACGAGCACGCCGGCGGCGCGAATGCGCTCGGCGAGCCCGGCATGGTGGCGCGGATACACGACGTCGATGCCGCAGCCGAGCACCGCAATCGTGCCCGCCGGGCCGGCCAGCGCGCCCTCGTGCCCGGCCGCATCGATGCCCACCGCAAGGCCGCTGGTGATCGTGAGGCCGGCGCGACTCAGGTACTCCGCGAGGCCATAGGCGGTGTCGCGGCCGGCCCGCGTGGCGTTGCGGCTGCCGACCAGCGCGACTTGCGGGCCCTCGAGTAGATCCGGACGGGCGCCGTCGATCCACAAGGCGAGCGGCGGATCCGCGATCTCCGCGAGCCGCCGCGGATAACCGGGCGCGCCCCACAGAACGACCGTATGGCCCGCGGCAGCGAGCCAGCGGCGCATGAGCGCGAGCGCGGTTTCATCCGGGACGCGCAGCCGGCGAATGCCGGCCTCGTCGATGCCAGCCGCCGCGAGGCGCCGGTCGTCCCACGTCAGAAAGCGCTCGACGGAGCCGGCGTCGTCGAGCGCGCGCCGGAATGCCGGGCCGCGCGCCGCGTGCAGCAGCGCGAGCCGGCGGTCGTCGCTCAATGCCCCGCTCTCGGCTGGAACGGGGCGCGCCGCCGCCGCGCGGCCGCCGCCGGCCGAGATCACGGATTGCGGACCGCATCCAGCAGGCGGATCTCGTTGGTGGCTTCCATGATGAGCGCATAGCTGACGCGATCGAATGTACGGAAAACCATCATTACGCCCGCCGGCTCGTCCGGCAACTGCACTTTCTCGCCGAAACCGCCTCGTCTGACCCGATCGCGGACCACGGCGCCCGTCTGCCACGCGCGCAGCACGTGCCCCGGCTCGACACCATCCGCGGCGCCGCGGTTGATCACCACGACGTGGTATTGGCCGATCAGGCTCACGCCGTCGACCACCGAGATGATGCGGCCGGTTACCGGCCGCTCCGGCGCGCGCGGCACGAAGTCGATTGCCGCCGGAGCTTCCTCGGCCACGAGCAGGTCGCCGACCAAGGTCTCTCGGACGGATTCGGTGAGATACAACGTCGCGGGGTCGCCCGTCCGGCGCAGCCGCCCCTGGGCGACATAAGTCGCTTCGTAGCCGATGACGTGGCCGTCGTCGGGGTCGATGAGCGGGTCGCCGACATTGACGACGTTGAAGATCTCATCGACCGTTGCGGCTCCGGCGCCGCGCACGTAAACGTCCCGGCCGGCGCTGCCCATCAGCCCGTCGCGCGGAGCGACCACGTATGGCAACGTTTCGAGCTGATCGCGGTCCAACACCATCGGGCGTGTCAGGAAGCCGCGAACGGCCTCGTAAGGCACTGTCGGAATCGCTTCCTCGAGAGCCTGTGCTCGGATTCGCGGCGACAGCCGGTCGCTGCCGGCGGCGGCGCGCTCCCGCTGCAACACCGGACGCCCATCTATATAGGTGAGGCTGAGCACATCCCCGGGATAAATAAGGTGCGGATTTTCGACCTGCGGATTGATCTGCCAGATTTCCGGCCAATACCACGGATCGCGGAGAAAGAGCGCTGCGATATTCCAGAGGGTGTCGCCGCGCTGCACTGTGTAGCGTTCCGGGTGGCGCGAGTCGAGCGGCGCGCCCGCCGACACGGCGGAGGGCTGCGGAATCTGAGCCACGCCGTTCGCGGCGGCGACCACGCCGAGCGCTGCGGCCAGCAGC
>CAZFJU010000373.1:0-2737 GCA_964518995.1 uncultured Gammaproteobacteria bacterium | reverse complement strand
TTGCGGGTCAACGGTTTTCAAGACCGCCGCATTCGACCGCTCTGCCACCTCTCCGTGGCGCTATTGTGCCATCGGGCTGCGCTTTCGTCCCGGCTCAGGCGCGGCCGCCGGCGGCTTGCATGAGCCGCGCTCCGGCCGGACCATACCCCCACGATGAAGCTGGCGATGAGGATTCTGTGATGCGGCTGTGCCGTCAAATGCTTGCGCTTTGTTTAGCCGCCGCAGCGTTTCCCGCGGCTGCCCAGGAGGAGTCCTCTGCGCCGCTTGCGCATCCGGCGGATTTCGCCTTCGAGCAGGAGCGCTGGGAGGACGCCATCGAAGGCTATCGCGAGCTGCTCGCCGAGTACCCCGAGGACCGCCTGAGTCTGCTGCGCATCGCCCAGGCCGAGCGCGAGCTCGGCCGCCACGAGACGGCGCTCGAAACGCTCGAGGCCGCGCGTGCCGCGCAGGCGCCCGAGGCCATGGTCGAGCTCGAGCGTGCGCTGAATTTCGCTGCGCTCGGTCGTCACGACGAAGCGCTCGACGCGCTCGAGATCGCCGATCACGTCGGCACGCGCGCCCGCGGCGTGGTCGAGGAGCGGCCGGAGCTCGAGCCGCTGCGCGGCGACCCGCGTTTCGCGCGCATCGTTCGCAACGTGCGCGCGCGCGTGCACCCGTGCGCCGGGCGGCCGGAGACGGCGCAATTCGACTTCTGGGTCGGTCGCTGGGAAGTCCGCGGCGTGGACGGCACCTTGCTGGGCTACGACACCATCACGAAGCGGGATGGCGACTGTGCGCTTCTCGAGCAATGGGAGCGTATCAGCGGGTCCACCGGAACCAGCCTGAGCTTTTTCGTTCCAAGCAGAGGTACATGGCGTCACGTCTGGACAGGCTCGGGCGGCACGGTCGCGGATCTGACCGGCGAGCTGCGCACCTCCGGCGAGATGCATATGGAGGGCACCCTCGAGTACGTCGACCCGGAGCAGGTGATCGCGTTTCGAGCGACTTGGGCTCCGCTCGCCGACGGCCGCGTGCGCCAGCGCATGGAGCAATTCGACCTGGTCGCGCAGGGCTGGACGCTCTGGTTCGACGGCATCTTCCGTCCGCTCGGCGGTCAGCTGTCGCCGCCGGGCTCTGCGCGCCCCGCTATAGAGTGAGTTAGAATTTAGAGCATGAACATGAGAAATCGATCGTATCTGTTCAATGTGCCTCGGAATCCGATCATTCAGGTGCTATCGCTGATCGCGTTTGGCGTCATCCTGATTGGCGCAGTGCTGATGGGCGCGATCATCCTCGCGGCCGTGTTCGGCCTGGCGGTGATTGCTGCGGCGGTGTTCTCCGTGCGCCTGTGGTGGTTGCGCCGAAAACTCGGCCGCCGCCGCCGGGAATCGTTGCGCACGGCGCGGGGCGGCGAGCTGATCGACGTGGAGTACACGGTCGTGACCGAACGCGAACGTTTCGACCGCAGCTCGCCGCGGCGCTGATGCGCGGGGCGGATGGCGGAGCTCCCGAAATCGCAGCGCCCCGCCGGTGCCCGTACCCGCTGGCGGCCTCGCGCGTTCCCCATTCTGATTACCGTCTTCAGCGCGATTACGATTGCGTGGTTCTTCGAATCGCAGGCCACGACCACGATCATATTCGTTCGTCATGCCGACACCGATCCGGCGGTCACGGATGCTCGCGGCCTGATGGCCGCCGGCACGTACGACGCTGAGGGGTCGCCCGGCCCGGCGTTGAGCGCCCGCGGGCGTGCCCGCGCGGAGCTGCTCGCACAGTTTCTGCAGGACGTTGATGTCGTCGCCGGCGTCGATGCGATCTTCGCGAGCGAGTTCTCGCCGACCCAAGCCACGGCGGCGCCGCTCGCCTCGCGGCTCGGCCTCGAGGTCGCCATTGCGGATCCCTACGAGCCCGAGGCGTTCATGCAGCACGTGCTTCGAGCGCACAAAGGCGATGTGGTGCTGGTGGTGACCCACAACGACACGATTGCGCCGCTCATCGAGGAGCTGCACGGCAGCAAGCGCGTGCCGGCCATTGCTCCGGACGAGTACGACAACCTCTATATCGTGGCCGTGCCGTGGTTTGCCCGGGTCAAGACGCTGCGGTTTCGTTATGGGCTCGCCGCGTCGCTCGACGATCTCGATCGGCTCGTCGAATTCGATTCCGGGCCGCGGACGCAGGTCCCGCAGTTCCCGTAGCATAATGCCCGCCATGTACGCCGAAGAAGTCATCGTAGCGACTCAAGGCCGCGGTACCTACGATGTCACGGATGAAATCAGCCGCATCGTGCGCGAAGCGGGCGTCAACGTCGGCCTCTGCCACGTTTTCATCGCGCACACCAGCGCATCGCTGATGATCTGCGAGAACGCCGATCCCGACGTGCGCCGCGACCTTGAAACCTTCATGGGCGAGCTCGTGCCGGACGGCGACCCGCGGTTCGTGCACCGCGCGGAAGGCCCGGACGATATGCCGGCGCATGTGCGCTCCGTGCTCACTCACTCGGACCTGACCGTGCCTGTTCGCGGCGGGCGCCTCGCCGTCGGAACGTGGCAGGGGATTTATGTTTGGGAGCATCGGCATCAGCCGCACCAGCGGCGCCTGCTGGTCACGATCGTCGGCTGAGCTCAATTTTGTTAACGGGGTCTGCCCGACGCCGGTTTAGGGTGCTAGAATGCGCCTCCCGCACCCGTGGGGCCGTAGCTCAGTTGGGAGAGCGCCGCGTTCGCAATGCGGAGGTCAGGGGTTCGATCCCCCTCGGCTC
>CAZFJU010000372.1:0-2784 GCA_964518995.1 uncultured Gammaproteobacteria bacterium | reverse complement strand
TGCGGCCAGCGGATTTTAAGTCCGCTGCGTCTACCATTCCGCCACCCGGGCAGGCTTCACATGATTAGCGCCTGGCGGCGCTAGAAGCCGGCGCGGGTCGAATTCTAGCAGCAGTTTGTGCCGCGGGCGCAGCGGCAAGACTCACTATTTGTATTATCGCTGAGCGGAAGGGACGCCGCTGGCTGGTGCCGGGCGCCCCTCCGCCGTAACTCACGAGCGCGAGCTGCGGTGAGTCCCTCTAGAGCTTAATTCTGCGAACCAAGCCGATCCTGCAGAGACTGGGCGCCAGAACGCTCACTCGCGGGATCTGGCTGCCCTGCACCCGGCTGGCCTGCTGCCCCTGGCTGCCCTGCACCCGGCTGGCCCGCTGCTCCCGGCTGCCCAGCATCCGGCTGGCCCGCGCCGAACGGCTCACTGCGCTCCGGCTGATCGAGCGCGCCATCCCGCTCGGTATCGAGGCCGAAATCGCTCTGCCGGCCCGACTCGAAGTCGCTGCCGGTGTCGAGCGAACCGCCGCTATCCGCGCCACTCTCACTGCCGATGTCGGCCCGAGCCAGCGCGGTCGGCTCCAAGACCTGATCGATCGCGTAGATTCGCAAACTGCCCTGCTGCGATCCCGAATCGACGACACGCGCATCACCCACCCGGATCTCATCGCCTTCAGCAGAGAGCGATACGGCGCCGCCGTCGATGGTTTGCGCTTGCGGCAGCGACCGCGCCATGGTCTCGTCCACGTCATCCGCAACAATGTGGGCACGTAGTAGGCTGATGAGCTCCTCGCGATTTGCCGACTCCATCAGCTCTTCGACGCTCATGCCTGACATCTGCTCGAACGCGTCGTTGGTCGGAGCGAATACCGTGTATTCGGTGCCATCTGTCAGAGACTGCTCCATGCCCGCAGCCTGCAGGGCTTCGATAAAGGTACTGAGATCGGCATTTTCCTGGGCGAGCTGATCCAAGGATCCTGCGCCCGCAGCGCCCGCGTCGGCGGAACGGGTATCCGCGTCTTGCCCAATGCCGGCCCCCGGCTCTTGCCGCGACGCCGAGTCCTGCTGGAGCGCAGAGTCCTGCTGCGATGCAGAGTCTTGCGATTGCTGACCAGAAAGTGGGTCTTGGCGCTCCGGCTGCTGTGTTGGCAGCGGCGCCTGCTCTGCTCCAGGCTGGCCGATTTCCTGGGCGCCGGCGTGCGACGCCCCTAAGGCTAACAGCACCGATGCTGCGATTACATGTAGGTTCAATCTACGATCCGTCGTTTCGTTTCTCATGTTTTACCACTCCTCCAAAAAGCACGAAGAAAATTTTGTTTGGGCACTTCCGGTAAGCCGGTGTACACACGCCAGTGCAATCCCTGTGCCATGCCCGGCGATCGCGAATAGGTGTGCACCCGATGTCTCCTGATGTGCTCCTGAAGGAGTGGCAGCGCTGGTCTGTGCAGCACGCGCAGCGTGACGCCGGCTACACTACGCTTATGTGCGGGCGTTATCTCACACCATCGGAAGCCGACATCGAGCGCCACTGGGAGCTGCGCCCGCTAGCCGACTATCACAGGTCGTACAACGTTGCGCCGACCCACCTCGCACCGGTCGTCCGGCAGCATTCACACACCGGCGAGCGTGACCTTTCGATGTTGCGCTGGGGTTTCGAGCCCGCGTGGGCCGACCGCGGGTGGATCAATGCGCGCGTCGAAACGGCGTGGACGAACCGTATGTTTAGATCTTCCGCGGCGAAGCGCCGTTGCCTTGTGCCCGCGGTCGGCTGGTACGAATGGCAGGGCGAGCATGCGCCGAAGCAGCCGTACGTGCTTCATCTTGGCGAGCTGCGGCCCTTCTCACTGGCCGGAGTTTGGACGGCCAAGCCGCTGAACGACGGCTGGATGCACTCGTTTGCGATTCTCACCCGGCCCGCTGAGGCGGCGATTCGCGGCATTCACGGTCGTATGCCTGCGCTCGTGCACCCCCGGCACTATGGAGCGTGGCTCTCGCCGGACACGCCCCCGGACGTCGCGCAGCAAATCGTGCTCGAGCCCGTTGAGCGCATCGAGACCTATCCGGTCACGACGCACGTCAACAAGGCCGGGAATGACGACGAGCGCTGCATCGACCCGCTCGTATCGAGACAAGATCCGCACTGAATGAGCATTGGAGGCCGGCGGACTCAACACATGTCACGGCGACACCGGCCCTGCTCGCTTAGGCGGTCGAGCACGGACAGTGCTGCCGAGACGCCAATACAACTGGAACAGGACGCAGCGCAAGCGAGAATCATCGGAGCTCGATGCGGACGGTTTGCACGCCGTCGCGAACCGCGATGTCGATAATGCGCGGCTCGTCCTTAGCGGCCACGATGCTGATCCGGCCGCTACGCTCGAGATACGCGAGCCGAATCTTCGAGGGATCGGGCTCCTTGCCCTGCGACCGCAAGCTTTCGGCGAGATCCCGTTCGGAGAGCGCACCCCTCCGCATGGCCTTCCACTGAATCTCACCGTCCCGGACCAACAGCAGCGGGTTGCCCTTCACGATCGAGCCGAACCAGTTGGTGTGATATGCAAGCACAGCGAACGCCCAGTGCAACGTCACAAGCACGAGGCCCGCAGCCAACGTCGGAAAGAACGGCGCGGAGCCGTTGATGGCCCGGGCGACGATGGAGCCGAACATGATGGCGACGACGACATCGAAAGCCGTCGCTCGGCTCAGGAAGCGCCTGCTGCCAAGCCGAACCATCGCGAGGGCGGCGCCATAAATCAGCAGCGCGCGCAGCGCCATCTGCCCAATGTTGACGTCGCCG
>CAZFJU010000371.1:0-2792 GCA_964518995.1 uncultured Gammaproteobacteria bacterium | reverse complement strand
CGCATTCCGTGCCGTCGGGCCGGACCACGAGGATCTCGGCGTTCGGAATCGCCTTGCCGATCGAGTCCGGCCGCAAGTCCACCTGGCTCGGATGCAGATAGGTCGATCGAAACGCCTCGGTCAAACCGTACATGAGGTAGACGGAGCTGTTCGGCAGCCGGTGCCGGAGCTTATTCAGCACCCCGCGCGGCATTGCGCCGCCTGAGTTGGTCACGTAGCGCAGCGAACGCGTCGCCCCTTCCGGCCACTCGAGATCGGCGAGCTGGATCCAGAGCGGCGGCACTGCGGCGAGCCCCGTGACCGAATAGCGCTCGACAGCTTTGAGGACGTCGCGCGGCACCAGATAGTCGATCAATGCAACGGACGCCTTGGAAAGAAATGCGGTCGTCAGCTGGCTAAAACCGTAGTCGAAGCTGAACGGCAGCACGGCCGCGAGGCAGTCCGTCTCGCGGTTCTCCAGGTACTCGGCCACGCTGGCCGCACCGGCCACGACATTGCGATGCGACAGCACGACGCCTTTTGGCTTACCGGTGCTGCCGGACGTATACAAGATGGCGACCGGATCGCCGTCGATCACGCGGTGAGCGCGCCGTTCGCTGCGTAGCAACGAGCCCCATTCGAGACGGGCTCGATCACCGTCATGCTGAGCGGTGCTTCCGTCGACGACGACGGTGTGGCGCAGCGCCGGGCAGGCCGCGAGCTCCGCCTCGAGCGATCGGGCCCGCTCGCCGCTCGTGATCAGCACGCGCGCGCCGGAGTCGCGCAGGATATGCCCGACCTGCGCGGGTTTCAGCACCGGGTTGACGGGCACGAAGACGGCGCCGGCTGCGCTTGCCGCGAACATCGCGGCGACCGCCTCGCGCTGCTTCGGCAGGTAGACCGCGACGCGCTCGCCGCGCTCGATACCGAGATCGACGAGCCCCGCGGCGGCTTGCGACACGAGCGTCGCCAGCTCTGCGTAGCTCGACCGCTCGGACCCGTGCAACAGCGCGGTTCGCTCGGGCGCCGCAGCGGCCGAATCGAATAGCAAATGATGCAGTAGCTTCACGTCAACGCCTGCTCTTTCCGGCGCGTTATTCGCTGAATCGGCAACTGGGTTCTACTGGACTTCCTGCAACAGGCGTTCTGCTTCTGCATTGATTTCCGAATCCGGATGAGCGGCGAGCAGCCGCTGCAGCTCCTCTGCGGCGCGCTGGTTCTGTCCCGTCGCAGCCAATGCCGACGCAAAGTGGTAGTGAATCTCTGCGTTGTCGGGTATGGCTCGATGACTCTGCTCGATCAGCGGCAGACCGTTTCGCGCATCGCCGTTCTGCACGCGGAGCCATCCGAGCGTGTCCGCAATGGCCGGATTGTCGGGCGCCGCCGTATACGCGCGCTCCGCGAATTCCATTGCACGCCCGTCGCCTGCCTCACCATAGAGCCAGGCCAGGTTGTTCAATGCGGGGGCGTGTCCGGGATTCACCGCCACTACGGCTTCGAACCGTTCCGTGGCCTCGCGATGATTGCCGATGTCGAGCAGGTAAGAGCCGAGCGTGAAATTAACGGCCGCGTCGCGCGGATGCTCCGCAAGCCACGTGCGCAGCACGGCTTCCGGCTCCTCGAGAGACGCGCGGAGTGCCATGGAATAGGCCTGCACCGCGTGCTGTGCACTGGGCTCTTGCTCGAAGACTTGCTGGAAAATGTCTGCCGCAAGGGCGGGCTGCCCTTCGGCAAGAGCGATGGCGCCGCGCAGCTGCATCCGTCTGGCCGACTCGGGCGCCCTATCCAACCACTCCTTGGCCTGCCCATAATTGCGGCTGGCAATATCGAGCTCGGCCAACGCGAGCAGCGCGGCCGCGTTATTCGCGTCGATATCGAGCACCGCGCGATAATCGCGCACCGCATCATCGAGACGACCTTGGCGCCCGTAGAGTTGGCCGCGATTCATCAGCGCAGGGATGTACTCGGCCTCGATGCTCAGTGCGGCCGAGAAGTACTCGATGGCCGTGCCGAAATCTTGTTTCGAGCCCGCGATCATACCGCGCAAATTTTGCGGATGCGCCGAGGTCGGCAGCATCTCAGCCAAGCGAGCGGCGGTTTGGTCCGCCGCATCGAGCTGACCCTGCTGGAGCTGGGTCAGCGCGAGACCGAAGGTCGCGATCCAAGCCGCGTCGCCATCCCCTTCGGATTGCTCTTGCAGAAGGGCCTGTGCACGTTCGACCTCGCCGCTTTGGCTGTATACGGACGCAAGCGCCAGCAGCTCCTGCATCTCTCCGGACGACGCCTCGAGCCCCACTTCGAGGAACTCGGCCGCGAGCCCATCCTCCAGTATCTGCAGACCCAACCTGGCCGCCAGCGCGTACAGCAACGTGTCGCTGAGCTGCTGCTGCGGCGCGAGCATGCGTTGCAGAGATTCCCGCGCGGCCGCGGGATCGCCGTTGTCGAGGTGTAGCTTCGCAAGGTGCAGCACGGCGCGACGGTCTTGAGCTTGATTGATCGCCGACTGCAAGTACATCTGCGCCTGCCGATACTGACCACGGCGGCCGTTGACGATGCCAAGGACGCGATTGGCTGGAGCGATCGTCGGCATATTGGCCACTAACGCATCGAGGCGCCGGCCGGCCGAGTCGAGATTCCCCTGCTCGACTTCCACCTCGGCCTTGAGAACGATGGCGATCGGATGATCGGGATATGCGGCGAGCAGCTCGTCCGCGCGCGCCGCGGCGGCGGCGAGAGCGTCCTGTCACATTAACGCCACCACCAGCGGATCCAACGCCGCGAATTGCGAATGGCCTCCGGGCCCCACGCCATCC
>CAZFJU010000370.1:0-2794 GCA_964518995.1 uncultured Gammaproteobacteria bacterium | reverse complement strand
TGGTGGCACGTTCGCTGAGCACCGTGCGGGCAGCGACGACCTGGGAAGCCACCGTAGCGGAGCTGCTGTCCTCCGCGCGGCGTAGACGTGTCAAGCGAGCCTAAATCGAGTTGGTTTGAATACAACGTACAAGGGAAGCCGACCGACACGCTGCTAATCTTGTCCCTCCGCTGAATAGTCGACGTTCATCAGCTCTTCACACGGATAGACTTCAAACGGCGCGTCGGCAGCATAGAGAGTGTCCGAGCCGGTGTGCCGCCCCACGAAGAAGAGCGAATCCTCGGCGGTGTATTCGCGCGTCAGCGCCAGTGCCTCAGCGTCCAACGAGAACCGCTCGACAATGTGCAGCTGCTCGCTATGCAGGATCTGCCCGGTCAGCAGGCCGGGAAGAAACCCAATGGTATCGACGACCAGCACGTCGTCTTCCCAGCGGCCGATCGAGTGACCCGCACGGCTCGGCTCGATCTCGGCCGGATGTGCGGTGCGATCCATTTGAATCGTGCGCGTAAAGCCGTGTTGGCCGTACTGCAGCGAGATCGAGTCGCCGCGTTGGACGATGCGGTTGACCGAGCCGTCCCAGGGCCAGTCGAAAATGATGCTTGTCGTCTCGCACCGAAACCGGGGGTTGCCTTCGGGCGATCTCAGGTCGGTGGCTTCGAGCGCTGCCCTGCCGGCCTCGGTGGGCTCCACCTGCGTCGTGGCCGGCCCGCCGCCCGGCCCGCGCGCGCGTGCGGGTTGCTCTTCACGCGGGATGCCGCCGACGCGCGGATCGGTCAGCAGCATCTGCACGGGCGCCCAATCGCCGGAGATGTTCAGCTCGCCGTTCGCGAGCCGGAGGGGCCGCTCGCCCTGGCTCGTAGGCGCCGGCATTTCCATTTGGCCATACCGATTCATCCGCGTGCCGTCGGCCCATTCAACGGTGCTGAGATAACACGAGCGCGGATCGTTGCGGTCAGGCAGGCCCGTGATGGTGATGGTCGCGCCGGTTTCGAACATTGCGGGTGTCCACCCGGAGCGGCGCAACACGGTTGCAGCGCGCAGCTCACACCGCCAATCTTGCTCGTTGCCTTCCGGATCCGTAACCGTGAGATACACCCACGAATGCGGATTAATGAACTGGACGTTGGTCACGATGCCCTCGAGCGTCAACGGCTCGGCGGAAGAATCGAAAGTGCCGAAGCCGTGATGCGCGTGCACCTCGCTGCCGATGAGGAGCGTTGCACAACATGCGACCAGCGGAGGCACCGAGCAAAGCTTACCCGTGTCCACGGTTATTCCCCCGCGTTGATATTGAAATGGAAGTCCGGGACGGTATTTCTGATTTGCGTATGCTCCGTCGCTCGTGCCGGGATCGGCAACCCGTTGGCAAGGGCTTCGGCCACCTGCTGCTCGTATACGCGTTCGCCGCTCAATGAGTTGCGGATCGCCTGGTTGCCCTCGTGGCAGCTGTACTCGTAGCTCGTGTAGCCCGGTTGGGTTGTGAGCATCAACCTCACCGTGAACGGAGCCGTGAGCGTCACAGGATCTTCGATCGTCGCTCGATATTCGATCATCTCCGGGTCCACGCGGGTGAAACGCTCCGTCAGCTTGAATTGCAGGCTGTTCGGTACGCTGCTGACACTGGCCCGGTCGGTGAAGTTCGACGACTCGACCACGAGCGTATCGCCGTCCCACCAGCCGCGCGCGCTCCCGACGAGCTGCCTGATCGAGTCGTCGAGCGGCGCCGCGTCGCCGAGCTGGATGATCCGTGTCTCATGGATCATTTCCGATGTCACCGTTACGTGCTCGGGCGATTGAGTGATGCGCACGCCGTTGCCGTAGATCGAGGGCAACAGCGAGCCGAGCGGACCGCGCGTGATACAGCGGTCGTATAGGGAAAAATCTTCGAAGGTGTCGAACGGGCCGGGGCCGTACGTGCCACGGGTGCGTGCAGCGAGGATAGCTTCCCCAGCTTCAGTCAGCGCAGGAATTCTCCCGTCGGGCGGATCGATAACCAGCGACGTATAGCCGAAGGTTCGGATGCCATACTCGTGCTGCAAAAACGAGCCGACGTTCACGGCGTCGTCGTATGCGCCTTGATCCTGGCTTGCACGGGCATTGAACTCCTCGCCGGTCAACGCTTCGCGCGTGCCGTATTGCGTCGGGCGATTCATTGGCACGCTGCGCATGTCGTCCGAGGTCCACACGCCCTCTAGACTCGGATGGCCCCAGGACGTGCGCGGCGCCTCCCAGCTGGGATCGGCGACGGCGGCAGCAGCCGCTTCCGCAGGCTCGGAACGCAGCTCTGACGGCTGCGCCGGGTCGGGTATCACCGCGAGAATCGAGGATTGCGCCGCGACGATGCCGCTGGCCAAAGCCATGACGGCGGCGCAAAGAAGCGTGATACCGCTACCGGCTGTAGTGTTCATATTCCCTTTCGCACCGAGCGCCTGAGTTTTCGTGGTGCCTACGATAATACGTTCGCGCGCGGCGCGGGTGAAGAACGAGGTGTATCGGCCCGCTCGCGCTATGCGCCGACCTGGTATTCGATGGGAATCGGTTGCGGGTACCGGATCGGCCCGAGCGGCGTTTGGATGGTCGGAATCGCTTCTAGCCGTACCCGTTGCCGGTTGCCCGCGCCGGCGAGCGCCAGCCCGAGGTTCACGACCTGCGTCAATTGCCGGTCGAAAAAGTCGAGCAGGTCGACCTGCACGCGCACGGGGATATCGACGGGCTGGCCCGCCGGCAGCACCACGTCGCGCTCGGTGAAGCCCGTCACGGTTTCCTGGTCGTCGAGAAACAGAGTCCAAGCGAG
>CAZFJU010000369.1:0-2819 GCA_964518995.1 uncultured Gammaproteobacteria bacterium | reverse complement strand
CCGCGCCCGCCCCGACACGGCCCGCCGCTCGGCGTCCCGCCGGCGTGCCGTTTCGCCGTTTCGGCGCCCACGGCGCACAAACGCCCGTGAGAACCCCGCAGCGGCGTCGTACAATGCCGAACAGCCGGGGCGAGTGCCCCGATTTCACCGTCCACGCGTTTGCCAGGCAGGAGCTCCGATGGCCAGAGGCATCAACAAGGTCATATTGATCGGTCACTTGGGCGCCGATCCCGAGACTCGCTACATGCCGAGCGGAGGCGCCGTCACGAATTTGCGCCTCGCGACCAGCGAGTCCTGGAAGGATAAGGAAACGGGCCAGCAGCAGGAGCGCACCGAGTGGCATAACGTCGCGATGTTCGGCCGTCTGGCCGAGATCTCGGCCGAATACTTGCGCAAAGGCTCGCAGGTCTATATCGAAGGCCGGCTGCGCACCCGCAAGTGGCAGGATCGGGACGGCAACGACCGTTGGACCACCGAGATCGTGGCGAACGAGATGCAAATGCTCGGCGGCCGCCCGGGCGCCGGCGCGCCGGCGAAGTCGCAGGAGCAGATGGCCTCTGCGGCGCCCGGTGGCCCGCCTTCGGAAGATTTCGACGACGACATCCCGTTCTAGACTGGTCGCTGGCGCTGGCGTCGCTGCCGGCGCCGCGCTAGGCTCTAGCGCTTCTTTCGCAACGCAGCAGGACTTCGCCCGTTGGCGCAGCGCTATTTCATACAGACTTTCGGTTGCCAGATGAACGAGTACGACTCGGCCAAGATGGCCGACGTGCTCGCCGATCATTTCGGCGCGACGCCGGCCGACGGGCCAGACGACGCGGACATTCTGCTGCTCAACACATGCTCCATCCGCGAGAAGGCGCAGGAGAAGGTCTTCTCGCTGCTCGGCCGGTGGAGGCTGTTGAAGCAGGAGCGGCCGCACGTCGTAATCGGCGTCGGCGGCTGCGTCGCGAGCCAGGAGGGCGAGGCGATTCTCGCGCGCGCACCTTTCGTCGACGCGGTATTCGGCCCGCAAACCCTGCACCGTCTGCCGGAGATGATCGCGCAGGTTCGCGCAGGGCAACCGGGAGTCGTCGACGTCAGTTTCCCGGAGATCGAAAAGTTCGACCGCATTCCGGAGCCGCAGACCGCGCCGTGCGCCGCATTTTTGTCGGTGATGGAGGGCTGCAGCAAGTACTGCACGTACTGCGTGGTGCCCTATACGCGCGGCGAGGAGATCAGCCGGCCGCTCGATGACGTCATTGCCGAGGCGTACCGGCTGGCCGAGCTCGGCGTCAAGGAAATCAACTTGCTCGGCCAGAACGTCAACGCGTACCGCGGCCCGACGCATGACGGCGGTACGGCGGATCTCGCCACGCTGATCCACTACGTCGCCGCGATCGACGGCATCGAGCGTATCCGCTTCACCACGTCCCACCCCGTCGAGTTCACGCCAGCGCTGATCGACGCCTACGCCGACGTGAAGAAGCTGGCAGGCTTTCTGCATCTCCCGGTGCAGAGCGGCTCGGATCGCGTGCTCGCGCTGATGAAGCGCGGCCACACGGTGGCGGATTACGTGGAGAAAATGGATCAGCTGAAACAAGCGCGACCGGGGATTTCGATTTCGTCGGATTTTATCGTCGGCTTTCCAGGTGAAACCGAAGAAGATTTCGAAGCTACGCTCGCGCTGATCCGCCGCGTCGGCTTCGATCAATCATTCAGTTTCATCTATAGCGCCCGGCCGGGCACGCCCGCGGCGGCGATGGCGGACGAGGTGCCGCGCGAGGTGGCGCAATCCCGCCTCGAGCGGCTGCAGTCGCTCGTGAACGAGCAGGCGGCCGCGATCAGCCGTTCGATGGTCGGCAGCACGCAGCGCATTCTCGTCGAGCGGGAGTCGAGGAAATCGCCGCGCGAGATCGCGGGTAGAACCGAGAACAACCGCTGGGTGAATTTCATCGGGGACCGCTGCCTGATCGGCGAATTCGTCGACGTGCGCATCACCGAGGCCCTGCGAAATTCGTTGAGGGGGCGCCTGGAAGTCGGGACGGCGCTGCGGTCCATTGCCTGACGCCCCTTCATCCGAGTATCGGGGCGAGCTCATGCTCGTGCCGGACGATCACCGCAGGCTCGCAAACCTCACCGGGCAGCTCGATGAGCACTTGCGGTTGATCGAGCAGCGACTAAACGTCCGCGTCAAAAACCGCGGCAATCGTTTCGAGGTCACTGGAGACCCGGAGGGGGTCGCGCGAGCGTCCGCCGTGCTCGAGGATCTGTTTGCGGCGACCGAGCACGATCTGCTCGATCCGGAGCGGGTCCACCTCGCCATCGTCGAGCACGACCGGCGCGGTGGCCGCGGCGCGCGCGATGAGTCGGTGATCCGCACGCGGCGGCGCGACATACGCGCCCGCGGCGCCAATCAGGCCGAGTATGCGAAGGCGATGCGCGAGCGCGATCTCACCTTTGGAATCGGCCCGGCCGGTACCGGGAAGACCTACATGGCTGTCGCCGCCGGCGTCGAAGCTCTGCTGGCCGACAGCGTGCGCCGGATGGTGCTGGTGCGTCCGGCGGTGGAGGCGGGCGAGCGGCTCGGCTTTCTGCCGGGGGATATGTCGCAGAAGGTCGATCCCTATCTTCGACCGATGTACGACGCGCTATACGAGATGCTGGGCTTCGACCGGGTAGCGCGGCTCGTCGAGCGGCAGGTCATCGAGATTGCGCCGCTTGCGTTCATGCGCGGCCGTACTCTGAACGAATCGTTCGTGATCCTCGACGAGGCGCAGAACACGACGCCCGAGCAGATGAAGATGTTCCTGACCCGGATCGGCTTCGGATCGCGCGCTGTC
>CAZFJU010000368.1:0-2826 GCA_964518995.1 uncultured Gammaproteobacteria bacterium | reverse complement strand
GGCGTGTACGGCGGCATGATGGACCCGATGCCGATGCTGACGCTGTTCGACAAGCAGATTCAGCTGCGCATGGGGCAAGCAAACGTCAAGCACTGGATCGATGACTTGCTGCCGTTCGTGAGCGGCCCGGATGATCCCCTCGGTGTCGAGGATCTCGCGACGCACCGCTTGCCGCTCGAGGAGGGCCCGCGCGGCTACGATATTTTCCAACGCAAGCAGGACGGTGCGATCAAGGTGCTGCTGCATCGCTAGCGGCGGGCTCCGTCCGGTTGATCATCGCCGCCGTTCGCGCTATTAGGAGCGTAGACGGGCGGGATGGGCCGCTGACAGGAGATCTACGTTGGAATTCGATCGCAGGAACTTTATCGCGGCGCTTGGCGGCGCCGCTGCAGTCGCGGCGATGAGTCATGAGGCGCGCGCGGATGCGCTCGAAGACGCGTTGCTCGAGCAACTCGATGCAAACGCGTCAGGAGGCAACGGCGGCTCCTCTTTGGCCGCGGTAGGCGAATCGGCTTTTCCGACGGCCGCTGAGGTCGACGCCGCGATTACCACGCGCTCCTATCGGCGCGGCGTTGGCAACCTGTTTCTCGATACGCAGGGGCAGAATGTCACGCGGCTTGCTGCCATGCCGGACGCGCCGACACTGCTCGATTTTTTCGAGCATCGATTCGTGCGGACGCGTAATCACTGCTTTCAGAGCGCGAATAAGGCGCAGGAGCGCGGAGCGGACGAAGAGATCGTGCTGGCGTGTCTGTTGCACGATGTCGTCCAGGAGATGATGAAGACGGATCACGGCTATTGGGGCGCGCAGCTGTTCGAGCCGTACGTGCCGGAGCGCACCGCGTTCGCCATTCGCTATCACCAAGCGCTACGTTTTTATCCCGACGAGGCCGCGGGTTATCACTATCCCGATCTCTACTATCGAATCTACGGCGAGGACTATGTGCCGCCGCCGCATATCGAGGCGGCGCAAAACTATGCGCGCCGGCATCGGTGGTATGACGCGGCCCGCGAGGTCACGGTCAGCGACCTCTATGCGTTTGACCCGGACGCTGTCGTGACCATCGAGCCGTTCGTCGATTTGATCGGCCGGCACTTCGCGCAGCCGAAAGAAGGTCTCGGCAACGATGGTAGCGCCGTCGCGCACATGTGGCGGACGATCGCGAACCCGGACGCCCCACTGTAGACCTGGGCGAATGCTGGCGGCCCTGGTGCATGCGCCAAGGCCGCCGGATGCGCGAACGCGCTATGCCATGCTCGGCCGGCGGGTCATGTGGATCAGCGGCCACGGCGACGTCTCCTGCGCCGGATCCACGCGGATCTCGATCAGCGCGGGAGCGTCCTCGGCCAGCGCCGCCGCAAGCGCCGACCTGAGCCCTGCCGGCGTCGTGACCCGCGAAGCCGTGATGCCGAAGCTTTCCGCGAGCGCGACGAAATCCGGGTTCTGCAGCCGGGCGCCGATCACTCGGTCATCGAATAGCGTCTGCTGATCCCGCAGCACATTGCCGAACGAGTCGTTGTTGAAGAGTAGCGTGACGACGCCAAGCCGATATTGCGCCGCCGTCGCGAGCTCTTGCACGCCGAACATGAAACCGCCGTCGCCGGTCAGCGAGACGACGGCGCGATCGGGATGGGCGACCTTGACGCCGAGGGCCGTCGGAAAGCCGAATCCGAGCGTGCCTTGAAAACCTTCCGTGACATACGTACGCGGCGCGAGCACCGGCCATGCGCCGGTGTAACTCGTA
Organism: uncultured Gammaproteobacteria bacterium; assembly: GCA_964518995.1. Classification (GTDB taxonomy): domain Bacteria; phylum Pseudomonadota; class Gammaproteobacteria; order Steroidobacterales; family Rariloculaceae; genus ZC4RG20. The sequence continues at coordinate 1,081 of CAZFJU010000368.1, read as the reverse complement.
AACCCGGCCTGCGACAGCTCGGGCACGAGGAACCCATCCCGCGGCAGCACGTCACGAATCGCGGCGAGGTAGGCGGCCTGCGGCTGGATCGCGTCGATGCGGCGGCGAGCCGTGGCGCGCGCCGCGGCGATCTCGTCGATACGATCGCGGTTCGGCCGCACCCGTGAAGTCAGCCGCTCGGCCAGCTGGCGGCAAGCGACCGCCGCATCGGCGACGAGCGCGACGTCAGGCTGCAGGCGGGAGATCTCCGCGGGGTCGATGTCGATCCGAATCAGCTTCGGCCCTGTAGGCCGCGCGTCGTAGCGCATCATGTCGCGCCAACGCATGTACGGCATCTCGAGGCGGCTGCCGATGCCGACGAGCAGATCGACGTCGTCCCACAGCTCACGCGCCGCGACGCCATCCAGCCCGAGCGGATGATCCTCCGGCACGACGCCGCGGCCGCTGCGAAACGCCGTAACGGGTGCGTTCAACAGCTCGGCAAGCGCGCGAACCTCAGCGTATGCGTCTTGTGCGCCCCCGCCGCACATCAGCAGCGGCCGGCGGGCGCTCGCGATCAGATCGGCGGCCGCGGCGATTGCATCGGGATCGGGCTCGGGCGGCGAGGGCTTCTCCACCCCGGCCATCGGCGTGACCGGCTCGGAGCTCGCCATGCGGTCCCAGCACATCTCGATCACCGCAGGTCCCGGACGGCCGCCGATTGCCTGCGCGAACGCGGTGCCGACGACATGCGGCGCATCGCGAGGCGATTCGACGCGCGCCGCATGCTTGACGACTCCGCGGATCGTGCCGAGCTGGTCCGCAAGCTCGTGCAGATGTCCGCGCCCGCGGCCGAGATATTCCGAAGGGACTTGACCGGTCACGCAGACGACCGGCGAGCCGTTGCCCATGGCCGTGCACAGCGCGGCCGATGCGTTCAGGAGACCGGGGCCGGGGACGACGCAGCATACCGACGGGCGGCCTGTCGACTTGGCATAGCCCATGGCCATGTAGCCCGCCGCTTGCTCGTGGCGAGGCACATATAGCTCGAGACCGCGGCGCGCGATGGCGTCGAACAGCGGATAGATTTGTGCCCCGGGCA
>CAZFJU010000367.1:0-2866 GCA_964518995.1 uncultured Gammaproteobacteria bacterium | reverse complement strand
CGTGCCGGAGTGGTCGATTAGACCTTAACGACTTGGGTTAGATCACGGCTTGTCGAACAGCGACTCGGAGCTGGCCCCTCCGATGACAGGGTTCGTCCCGTCAAGGGTGACATTTAGCCGGCTACGCATCCAGGCCGATCACGATAAAATCGCAAAACGCAAGTCTTTCCAGAAACGAGACGCTGTGGTACTAAAGCGGCGAGGGCTGCGAATGAAGATCTCAGCGGAAAGATTCCGGCAACTGATGGTCGATCCAGACGTTTCGGAGCGCGAGCTCCGGGCGTATCTCACCGTCGACCTGGCGCGCAGCCACCCGTTCAATCCGGCGGTGATTCCCGACCCGGAGAAGGTCGAAGTGTCCTCGGCCGAGATCGAATTCGAAAGCGCCATGGGCATCGGCAACGGCTTTAGCCGTTGGCGGAGGCGTCAGATCTTCAAACGGCGGCAACGCCGGGGCGAGTCCTCACCGGTCTTGGTCGCCGAAGGTGATAGCTGGTTTCAGTTTCCCTTTCTGGTCGAAGACGTCATCGATCATCTCGGTCGGGATCATCTGATCTGGTGCGCCAGCGCGGCCGGCGATACCGCGCACAATATGGTCTTCACGCAGCCGGAGTATCTCGAGGCGCTCGACCAGCAAGCAGAGCACGTTCGCGCCTTTCTGCTCTCCGCGGCCGGCAATGATGTGATTGGAGAAGACACCGTTGGCAGGCCGATGCTGGCGAACCTGGTCAAGCAGGCGCAAGGCGATGAACCTCCAGCCGAGCTGATTGATCGAGATGCGCTATCGGCCACGATGAACGCGCTTCGCAAAGCCTATCGTGAGGTCGTCACGCGAGTGCGCGCGGATGCTCGCTTCGAGAAGTTGCCGATCGTCATTCACGGGTACGACTACTGCTTCCCCGGCGCGCCCGATGATCAGCGTAAACCCGTGTATGCCGCACCGGACCACTGGCTCGGTCGCGCGCTGCGTGCTCGCGGTGTGGCGGGGCCCGAAGCGCAGCGAGCGATCGTGAGGATCCTCATCGACGAGATCTACGACATGCTGTTTTCCGTCGCGGCGGACGACGAAGCCGGCGCTGTACATGTTGTCGACGCGCGCGGTGCGATGCCGGCCGTGAGCGATTGGGCGGACGAGATTCACGGTACGGACGATGGCTTCGCCAAGGTGGCCGAGCGGTTTCGAGAGACCCTCGATATCGCGATCGGGAGGGATCAGCGCTCGCAGTTCCGGCGCTTCCGCGGAGTGGAGCATGCCCGCACAAGCGCGCCGCGATTCGCGACGATCGTCGTCGATCCAGGGCACGGCGGCACGAAGGAGATCGGCGGCTCGAGCCCGAACAACTCCACCGGCCCTGCCGGCACGAAAGAAAAGGACATGACGCTCGCCGTCGGGCTGCTCCTTCGGGACGAGCTGATGCAGCGTGGTCATCGTGTGCTGATGACGCGCGCAACTGATCGGAATCTATCTCTCGCCGAGCGTGCGGCGGTCGCTCGGGATCAGTTGGCGGATGTTTTTCTTTCGATTCACTTCAACGGCTGGCATTCTCCGGCCGTTCAAGGGACGGAAACGCTGCGGCACGAGAGCAGTAATGGCGCGAGCGAGCTGCTTGCCCGCCGCGTCCAGGAGGCGGTGGGCGGCGCTACGGGACGCCGCGACCGCGGCGTGAAAACCGCATCGCTCGGCGTGCTGCGTCCATCCCGACACGCCGCGAGCAGCGCTTGCTGTCTGAGTGAGGTCTCGTTCCTGACCGACCCCACCGAGGAAGCACGGCTCGCAGACGAGTCCTACCGCAGCCGAATCGCAACGGCCATGGCTGACGGGATAGAACTCTATCTCGCCGAGGCGGGCCGAGCGCAGCCGGGCAGCTTCGAGATGCTGCGGCCCGCGTTCACTGAGGACCAAGAGGCGATCGAGCACGAGGATGCGGCGCAGCTGGCTGCGCCCGCCAAGGCGGTGACGGCCGTCCGGGAGATGCGGGTTGCCCTCTCGCGGCCGATCAAGGCGGCGGCTCGGCTCGGCGATCCGACCGAGCACCAAGTGAGAGGGATCAGCGATGCAGCGCGATTCTTGCGGGCCTGGCGCGACCATCGCCGCGTGCCCCGAGGTCTGGAAACGAGCCGCTTCGAACGCCAGATCGGTACGGACGATACGCTCCCGACCTGGTTCCTCCGCAGAGGGGCGGAGGTCGCTGCCGCAGTCTGCAAGATCGAGGCGTCGGGCGTCGCCTTCGACGGCGTGCCCGGCACGTGGGTCGGCACGGGCTTTTTGGTCGCGCCTCATCTGCTTTTAACCAACAACCACGTCCTGCACGACATACAGACCGCGCGCGGCGCGATAGCCGTCTTTTCACACGAGGTCGGTGAAGACGGCCGCTTCGCTCCGCGCCGAACGTATACGCTCGACCCCGACCGGCTGTTCCTGACCAGCCCGGCGGAGGGCGGGTTGGACTTCACCTTCGTACATATCGACGGTGATGCGCACGAAGCGTTTGGCACCATCCCTGTCAATCGCGGCTCGTTCGTGATCGCACCAGGTGAGCGTGCGAACCTCCTGCACCATCCCGGCGGTAAGCCGAAGTGCGTCTCGCTGCGAGCGAACAAAAGCATCGACTTCGACACGATCTTTCTTCACTACGTCTCCGACACGGAAAGCGGCAGTTCCGGCGCTCCGGTTCTCGACGACACTTGGCGCTTGATCGCCTTGCACCATGCCTGGGACAACGTCCCCGACCACGTCCGGCTGCCGGAGGACTTCCCCACGACGTTCCTGAACGAGGGCGTGAAGCTGTCCGCCATTACTGTCGATCTCGAAAGCCGGCTGGCCACAGCCGAGGCGGCGCATGCCCGACGCGTCCTCGATGTAATC
>CAZFJU010000366.1:0-2897 GCA_964518995.1 uncultured Gammaproteobacteria bacterium | reverse complement strand
TACGGACATCCTAAGAAGCGTACGGCTTAAGTCAGTGCCATTCGGGTCAGAGCCCCTTTCTTGTGAAAGGGGCTCTGACCCCAATTTCCCCCCGCCCTCTCTACGCCCTTTCGAGGTGAACTTCGGCGAGCATGCAGCGCACGCTGCCGCCGCCGAGGGTTTCGATGGTGTCGATGGGCGCGACGGCGAGGACGCCGTGCTCGGAGAGGGCGGCGCGCTGCCGCGGCTCGAGTGAGTCGAGGGCGCGCTGCGACAGTGCGATCACGGCATCCCGGTCGCCGCGGACTTCGAGCAAATTGCCGGCGAAGGCGTGCAGCTGCGGGAAGCCGATCTCGATGACGCGCTTGCCGCCGGCTCGGAGCGCATCGAGCAGGTGGCGCCGCTCGCGGCGGTCGCCGACCGACGCGCTGCACACCATCGCGAATTCCGAGCCGACGGACATCATCACGTTCGTGTGATAGATCGAATGCCCGTGCCGGTCGGCCGCCGAGAACACGATGGGCTCGTAGCCCATGCGTGCGCAGAAATGCTGCACGGCTGCGCGCGACGTTCGCGCGGACAGGCACGCATAAGCGATCCGCGCGGGTCTGTCCAGCACGAGACTACCGGTGCCCTCGACGAACTCGCCATGCTCTTCGAGCCCGCTGAGGTCGACGATGCGCGCGACGGTGTAGCCGAAATCCTGCAGCGCAGCGGCGATATCGGCGCGGCGTTCGCGGCGGCGATTCGGCGCGAGCAGCGGGTATTGCACCAGCGTGCCGTCGGCATGCGTGCTGAGCCAGTTGTTCGGAAACACCTCGTCGGGGCAGACCGGCGAATCGCGGCCCTCGAGCACATGCACGACGACGCCGCGGCGCCGTAGGGCGTCGACCAGCGTGTCGAACTGTGCACGTGCGCGTACGCGCGCGTCCGGCTCGATCTCGCCCGACTGAAAGCGATTGGACGCGGCCGTCTCGGCATTCGCGGCGAAGTGCTTCGGACGGATCATCAGCACGGCATGCGCGGCCTGCGGCTCGCGCGCCGCGGCGGCCGGCTCCGAGACGGTCGGCGCGGTCTCTGTGTGCGCCGCTGCCGGGCGGGGCTGCGCAGGATCCGGCGGCTTCCCGCTCATTCGCGCCGGCCCGGCGGACGCGGTGCAGGCGCGCCGCCGCCGCCGTCGAAGGCCGCGCGCACCTCGCGCCCGAGAATGCGCAGGCCTCGAGCGACGACGGCGTCGTCCTCGGCGTAGGAGATGCGCACGCATTCGTCGCGGTGCGGCCATGGCTCTTCGAGCCCCGGAAAGAAATAGTGGCCGGACAGCACCAGCACCCCGGCCGCTTTGAGCCGCCGATAGAGCTCGGCGCTCGAGATCGGCAACTCCGGCAGCCAGAGCCACAGAAAGAACGCGCCTTCGGGCTCATGAATCCGGAACGGCAGACCCGCAAGCTCGCGCTCGAGCAGATCGCGCGCGCGCAACGCTTTGTCCCGGTAGAACGGCATGATCGTCTCGCGGCCGAGCGTCAGGATCTCGCCGCTTTCGACCCACGGCTGCGCCAACACGGGGCCGACGCTGCCGACCGCAAGATTCAGCACCGCCGTCATCCGCGTGAGCGCCTCGATGATGCCGGGATGCGCGATGACGATGCCGGTGCGCACGCCCGGCAGCCCGAGCTTCGACAGGCTGAGGCACAGGATGACATTCTCGCTCCAGAGCGGCTCGGCCGAGCCGAAGACGATGCCCGGAAACGGCAGCCCATAGGCGCCGTCGACGATCAACGGCACGTTGGCAGCGGTGCAGAGCGCATGTAACCGTCGAAGCTCGTCGTCGGTGAGCACGTTACCGGTCGGGTTGGCCGGGCGCGAGACGCACACCGCGGCGATGTCGTCGAGTTCGAGATGGCCGAAGTCGACGCGATACTTGAACGAGCGATCGGACGTCTCGGCGATTGCCGGACGGCGCGCCACGATCAGGCCGTCGTCGAGGCCGACATCGGCATACCCGACATACTCCGGCGTCATCGGCAGCAGCAGCGGGCGGAATCCCGCATCGGAGCGGCCCGCGAGCAAGTTGAATAGCAGAAAGAAGCTTGCCTGGCTGCCGGCCGTGAGTGCGATGTGGTCCTCCGTCAGCGCCCAGCCCTGCTCCTGCCGCAGCAGTCGTGCAAGCGCGCGGCGAAACGGCAGATCGCCGGCCGGATGCGCGTAGTTCGACAGCATTCGATCGCGAGCGGCCGGGCTTGCCGCGACCTCGTGCAGCCGGCGCTGTAACAGCGCCTGCACGTACGGAATTTTCGCCGGGTTGCCGCCGCCGAGAAATGCTGCGTCCGTGCCGCCGGCCATAGCATGGCCGAGATCGTCCATCAGCTCGAGCGCGCCGGTCGGGCGCGTGAAGCGCTCGCCGAACGCGGAGAAACGGTGACGCGTGCTCATTTACCGGTCGTCCGGCCGCGCACGTAAGTGAGCGGCAGAGCCGTGGTATCGATCGGTTTGCGCAGCACGAATGAGGAATGCACGCCGATCACGCCGTCGATGCGGGTGATTTTGTTGAGCAGGAAATCCTGATACTCCTCCATGTTCGGCACGGTAATCTTGAGCTGGTAGTCCGCCTCCTGGCCGGTAATCAGGTAGCACTGCTGGACCTCCGGGTAGCGGCGTACCACGCTTTCGAACTGCTCGAAGCGCTCCGGCGTGTGCCGGTCCATGCGAATATGCAACAAGACGGTAAGCTCGAGCCCGAGCGCGCGCGGCGCCAGCCGCGCCACCCGTGCCTGGATCACTCCCGCCTCTTCGAGCTGCTTGATCCGGCGCGAGCACGGCGAGGGCGAGAGCCCGATCCGGTCCGCAATCTCCTGGTTGCTGAGGCCGCCATCCTGTTGCAGCAGGTCGAGTATTTTCAAGTCGTAGCTGTCGAGCTTCAT
>CAZFJU010000365.1:0-2900 GCA_964518995.1 uncultured Gammaproteobacteria bacterium | reverse complement strand
CCCCCGCCGCGAACGAGTAGAACCCCTGGAAGTCGGCCCATATTGCAGGTAGCGCAAGCGTTGCAGGGTTTTCGGCGTCCGGGTCGTAGCGGTTGGTGGTTTCCGGGAAGAGATGCGGCACGACGCCGAGCATCGCGGTCATCGTGCGCGCCGCATCTTGAAGCTGCACCGGGTCGACGTCGTCGGCTGCCGCGGCCGAATCGATCGGCCACATCAGTGTCTGCAGCTCGAGCATCAGCTCGCGCCGGGCAGCGATCAGATCCTCCGGGTGGGTCGCACCGGTATCGCCCGGCGCCATGGCCGGCTGCGGCTGCGCGCGCGTGGCCGTCGCGGTCAGAGTCAAGCTCGCGCCGATCGCGACGAGCAGCAGGGTCGCGATGATAGAGAGGCTCGCGAGGTGGTCGCCCAACGCGCCCTCGAACGGCGAAGGTCTGGCCCCCAGCTCGGCAGACTGCGCTCCCGGGATGCGCTTCATAGTGCTTGCGCCTCTTTTGCGTTCCGGTGCTTTATGGTGGTCCCGACCGCGACGCCGTTGCAAGCCGCGAAGAGTCGCGGATTTCGCGGCTTGACAGCGTGGCGACGTCGCTGCAGTGCCGGGCGCCCTACAAGCGGCATCAGGACGACGTGATTCTCGCCGCCATCGAACTCGACGACGAAATCGACGGCCGGCCGCTGGAACGAAAAATCGCTGTTGTCCCCGGTCACGCCCGCGAACAGCACGTTGCCCGCTCCGTCGCGAACCTGGAACGGCAGGCCGGCGGCGTTGGCGCCATTGCTGAAACCGGCTTCACAGACAACCATGCCGTCGCCATTGCCGTAACAGTCGCAGGTGGCCTGATGGCTGAGCGGCGCTTCGTTCAACACCTTCGACGCCGCAGGCGGCGCCGGCGGGCCCATCCGCGAGCGTCTTTCTTACCGTGCCGACGTCAGTTCCAGCAGGTCGGACACATTGGGCTGGCACCCCTCCTCGTGACGGCGAGCTCGTGCGGGAGATCATGAAGAAGAACTACGGCGTCGGCGACGACAGGCTCGAGTTCGAAAGACTCCTGGACGCAAGGGACGATCTCGTGGAGCGCACGGCGCAGGCTCAAACAGTCGGTCGATCCGGATCGCCTGTATCGCCGCGCGACAGATCGAACTGGAACCCGGTCGTGTACGGCGGATGCTCGCCCCGCTGGTACGCTTGGTACAACGCCGTGTACTCGTCACGGGCTTCCTGCACGTTGCGCTTTCCGGTCACGATATCGTGCGCGAGATTGATCGCGACGAAGTTCATCGTGGTCCCGGCGCAACGCGCGGAAAGCTCGCCCTTCGTGCGGTCGATTATCACACTGCCATCAAATTCGGCGAGCGGTGTAAACATCTCGACGGGCACGCGGTAATCGACGAACTGCTCGAGAAAGTCCATATGCGGCGACGGGAAATCGTGCGGTACCTCCTCACGAGACAGCTCCGTCCGCTTCCAGCCGTCCCGCGTCTCATGCCAAATCAGCCGCGACTCCGAGTACTCGTCCGGCCGGCCGTATTCCTCGATCAGCCGTTTGGCGGAAGCTTTGGGCTCGTCGGGCCAGCTGTCGATCACTTTCTCGAGGCCGGTTCTGGTGTCGACGCCCGCTTCGATATCGTCGGGGTGATGAGGCTCGATGCGGTGAGCCTCGTTCGTGTCTGAAGTTTCGTTCACCTGACTCTCCTTCTCCAAGGATACAGAACAGGGTGCAATCCCTATGCCGGATCGCTCGCTTTCCGACGGCATAATCGCGGCCCCACCATCGATATGCGTCGAAGCTAAGGTCTTCTCTGATCCTCGGATCCCTCCGCAGAGGCGTTTCTTGAACGATTCTCATTGGGACACGCCGCCCGGCGCCACGCTGAACGCGCGGCCCGTTTTTATGTCGTGCAGGAATCGTGCTGAGGTGCCCATCAGGAGCGTGGTAGGGTGCTGGATACGAGTGTTTGATTCCGCAGTCGGGAGGACTGGCAATGAGCAGATTATGGCTTGCAGCCATTGTGCTGATTGGCGCGATGCCGCTGGCCAATGCGCAGCATCGCTTACCCGCAACGCCCGCAACCGTCGTGTGGGGCTACTTTGACGCCGCCTCTGAGCCAGTGTTAAGCATCAAATCCGGCGACACCGTCGAGGTACACACTTTGATTGTCACTGGGCCGGAACAGCTGGAAGCCCTCGGCGTACCGCCAGACCAGGTGGAACAGGCGCTGCGCGACATCCATCGAGAAGTCCCAAGCGAAGGGCCCCACATTCTCACAGGCCCCATTTACGTTGAAGACGCCATGCCGGGCGATGTGCTGGAAGTGCGCATCCTCTCGGTGGAACCGGCAGTGCCGTATGCCACAAATACATTCGCAGGCCGCGGGCTCCTACCCGAAGATTTCCCCCACAGCAGGACCCGGTTGTTCGAGCTCGATCTGGAACGGGGAATCACACAGTTCAGTGAAGGCATCGAGGTCCCGCTGAAACCGTTTTTCGGCATCATGGGCGTTGCACCGCCGCCAGAGGTCGGGCGCCTGAGCAGCGTGCCTCCGTGGATCCACGCCGGAAATCTCGATAACAAAGAGCTCGTTGCCGGAACAACGCTGTTCATTCCGGTGCACGTCGCAGGAGCCCTGTTTCACGCGGGAGACGGCCATGCGGCCCAGGGAGATGGAGAGGTGAGCTTGACGGCACTCGAAACCTCTCTTAACGGCAGCTTCCAGCTCATCGTACGCAAGGACATGGGAACGCTCGAGTGGCCGCGCGCGGAAACACCGGAGGCCTATATCACGATGGGTATGGATGAGGATCTGCTGGAAGCGTCGCGTATTGCCGTGCGCGAGATGATCAACTTTCTCCAAACGGAAAAGGGCCTGTCCGCCGACGATGCCTACATGCTCACCAGCATCGC
>CAZFJU010000364.1:0-2900 GCA_964518995.1 uncultured Gammaproteobacteria bacterium | reverse complement strand
GGACAACCCGTTCGTCGGCATGGAAGGCTATCTGCCCGAGCTCTATACGCTCGGCCACCGCAATCCGACCGGTCTGCGGTTCGATGCGGAGACCGGCGCGCTGTGGTCGACGGAGTTCGGCCCGCGCGGCGGCGACGAGCTCAATCTCATCGAGGCCGGTCAGAATTACGGCTGGATGCTCATCACGCCGGGCGAGCATTACGACGGCGCCGAGAAGGGCCTCGGCTCGGGCGGCGTCGAAGGCTATGTGGATCCGGTGACCGCGTGGCCGCCATCCGGCAATCCCGGCAACCTGATCGTCTACCGCGGCGATCTCTTCCCCGAATGGCAGGGCAATGTGCTGGTCGCGGCGATGTCGCGCCCCGGCGCGCTCGTGCGCGTGATTGTCGACGAGCAAGGTGAGCTCGTGCGCGAGGAGCGCATGCTGACCGAGCTCGGCCAACGCATGCGCGACGTTGCGGAGGCGCCGGACGGGCGCATCTTCGTGTTGACGGAGGCGTCGCCGATGGCGTCGCCGGGGGCGATTCTCGTGCTCGAGCCGGGCTCATGACGGCGCGTTGGCTTGCGGGCCCAGGCTTCGGCCTGTTGTGGTGCGCGACGGCTGCGTTCGCGCATCACGGCACGTCCGAGTACGCGATGACCGAGGAGATCTCGCTGACCGGCACCGTCACGGAGTGGACGTTTCAGAACCCGCATTCCTGGCTTTGGCTCGACGTGCCCGGCCCGGACGGCACGGCGACAACCTGGAGCATCGAAAGCGCGCCGCCGAACTATATGCGCCGCCAGGGATGGTCAGCGGCGTCGCTCGCGCCCGGCGACGAGGTCACGATACTGATCTCGCCGCTGCGCAATCGCGCCCAGCCCGAGCGCGGCATCTTGCTCGAGATTGCGCCGGCCGATGGCGAGGCGTTGATCGTGCGGCCGCGCGGGCAGTTCGGGCGCCCCGCAGGCGCGGACTGAGCCGAGCCGGGGCGCGCTCAGGTCTCGGGTTCGTCGATACGCTGCTGCGGCTTCCTCGTCTTCGCAAATGCCGGCGATGGATGCTTCAGCTCTTCGAGCAGCCAGGCCCTCAGCATGGAGAACGCCGCGGCCGGCGTATCGACGTACCTGAAAAGATCGAGATCGCGCTCCGCGATCATGCCGTAGCGCAAGAGCGCATCGAAGTTGATGACTTCCCGCCAATAGCTTTCGCCGTAGAGCAGCACCGGAATGCGCTTCGACAGCTTGCGCGTTTGCGACAGTGTTAGGATCTCGCAGAGCTCGTCCAGCGTGCCGAATCCGCCCGGAAACGCGATCATTGCGCAAGCCAAGTGCGCGAACCATAGCTTGCGCATGAAAAAGTAGTGGAATTGGAAGCCGAGACCGGGCGTGATATAGGGGTTCGGCCGCTGCTCGTACGGTAAGCCGATGTTGAGCCCGATTGTCCGTCCGCCGCCTTCGGCTGCGCCGCGATTCGCAGCCTCCATGATGCCGCCCCCGCCGCCGCTGCAGACGACGAACGGCTCGGAGCCGCCGTCGAGGGACAGCGACCATTCGGTCACGAGCCGGGCGAGCTCCCGCGCCTCTGCATAGTAGCGCCCAAGCGGCCCGTGCTCGGTGAGCCGGGCAGAGCCGAAGAAGACGATCGTCTCGCGAACGCCTTCCCGCTCGAGGGTCTGCAAAGGCTGCAGATACTCCGCGAGGATGCGCAGCGTCCGAGCCTCCTCACTGTCGAGGAACTCTTTGTTGTAATACGCAAGAATGGCGTCGGAGTGGTCCGTGCTCATGATTCAGCTGGGGCGAGCCGTTACAGGCCACTAGAACAGCTGGGGCGCCACCTCGTGCAGATAACGGCTCCAGACGTCCGCCGTATGCCCGCCGAGCGTGACCCGGAAAGTGTGCTCGATGCCGTGCGCCGTCAATTGCTCCGAGAACGCCGTGTTGACGTTGAAGAGCGTATCGTCGGTGCCGCAACCGACCCACAGGAGATCGATGTTCTCGTTGATCGTATCGGCGTCGGCCAGCACGGCCTCCATGTCGACCCCGCCCCAATCCGGGCTGTTCGCGATCTGCATCGCGGAGCTGAACCCGGCGACCGCGCTGAACAGCTCGGGATTGCTGAGCCCGATCGCAAGCGACTGACCGCCGCCCATCGACAAGCCGGCGACGGCGCGCTGCGCGCGCTCGGCGCGCACACGGTAGCTCGACTCGATCTGCGGAATCAGATCGGCGATGAAATCGACGGCGAATTCCTCCATATCCTGCTTGTAGTCGGCAGCGCCGCGGCGCCGTTGCCCCTCCTCGAGGCGCGTCGTATACCCGTACGGCATCACGACGATCAGCGGCCGCAGCCGGCCGTCTGCAATCAAATTATCGAGAATGACCGGCGCCTGCTCGCGCTCGACCCAGCTGCGCTCGTCGCCGCCGGCGCCATGCAGCAGATACAGGACGGGATAGGATTCGTCGCTGCTCTCGTAACCGGGCGGCAGATAGACGACGACTTCGCGCTCGCGGTCGAGCGAGCTCGAATGGTAGCTGAACGTCTGCACGTCGCCGCGCGCGACGTCGCGCACCTCGAGGTACGCCGGCACCGCAGCGTCCTGCGCGAGCGCGAGCGATGCGGGCAGCGCGACGAACGCGGCGAGCATGGAACAAAGTGCGAGTCTTGCGGTTTTCATTTTCGGGCTCCCCTGGGCTGCAACGGGCGCGGACGCGCAAGAGTATAGCCGCGGCGGCGTTTTCGGGCCCACGGAAGGGCGCTTGCGCTTCCCCTGCGCACCGCGAGCTCGCCGCGTTGAATCCCGCCGCAGCGTTCGGCGCGCCTTGGCGTAGAATCTCTTAACAGTCGGAATATCAGCGCAGGGGAGAAAGAGCAGCGATGAGCCACACTGCAACGGAATCTGCCGGGCTTGCCCGCGCAT
>CAZFJU010000363.1:0-2934 GCA_964518995.1 uncultured Gammaproteobacteria bacterium | reverse complement strand
ACGACGTCAGCCGCAGCGCCTCGGTCGGCTCGGCCCAGTGACCGCCGCCCATGCGGTTACTGCGGATTTCCTCGTCGTAACGCGTGTTGCGGTCGGCGACTCGCTCTTCGATCGCGGCGAACTCGTCGTCAGTCAGCACGCGGCGCTCGCCGTACTCCACGGGCCGCTCCATCGGCGTGCCGATCAAATGGTAGATCGGCCACATGCCCTGCAGATCCGGATCGCCCCACGAGGTTAGCGGCTGCGTCCACGGCGCGTCATCGCCGCCGGAAGGCGCGGGCTGCGCCGCGACGACCGCGACCGCCCCGAGCTGGAAGCACACCGCCGCGCCGACGGCAATGCCGATGCCCGCTGCGACGGCGGGCGGAACTCGTCTGTTCATATGCAATCTCCTCGACGCAAGGACCGCCCAGCGGCAGCGTTTCCGCCACTCGATGCCTCAAGCCATGGGCGGCGTCAAAGCTGCAGATCCACGCGCGACAGAGCTCGTAGTGATTTCGGTTAGCGCCGGCGGTGCTTGGACGTCAACGCCGGCTTCGTTCGAGCTCCGCAAGCAGCGCCCGAGCGGCAGCATCGCTCGGCGAGATGGCGAGCGCCAAACGGACGTAATGCAGAGCGTCGTCGATATTGCCGGCATCACGATGTAATGCGGCGAGCGCGAAGAAGGTGGGCACGTAGCCCGGAAACGCGGCGGCCGTGTCGTCGAGCGATTCGAACGCGCGCGCGACGTCGCCGGCCGACACCAGCGCGAGACCGACGGCGTAACGATAGAGCGGCTCGCCCGGCGCAAGACTTGCCGCGCGCTCGAGCGCCGTCAGCGCCTCGTTCACGCGCGCGGAGCGCGCCAGCGATAAACCGAGCGCATAGCTCAGCGCGGCATCGTCCGGAGTCGCGTCGACGCCCGCGCGCAGCACAGCTTCGGCATCTGCCTCGCGGCCGAGCGACCGGTACAGGTCCGCCAAGTTGGCGTACGCCGGCGTGAACGCCGGCTCGCGCTCGATGATGCGGCGATAGCGTGCCTCGGCATCCTGGCCGCGTCCGAGTTCCGGCTCGAGCATCGCGAGATTGAACTCGCCCTCGGGCGTGTCGGCATTGAACTGCTGCACCGCGATGTATTCGTTGAGCGCCGCATCGAGATCCGCACGGCGCCGATCGCTCAAATCCGCACGCACTGGAGCGAGCGCTCGCGCGGCCGTCACGCGCAAGGCGCGGAGCGGATGCGTAAGAAAGCGCTGCCCGAGCGCGGCGCGGCGCTCGGCGGGCAACACGTCGAGCGCTTCGAGCGCTGTAAGCCCGACGAGCGGCTCGTCATCGTCGAGCGCGCGCGTGACGGCATCGACGACATCGGCATCGACCTGCTCGGCGAGCAGCGCGACGGCCGTCGCGCGCGCGATGGCCGGCAGCGCGGTATCAGCGAGCGTGCGGGTCAGCAACGGGGCGCGGTCGGCGCTCCAATCGCGACCGGCGGCGAGCGCTTCGCCGAAGTGAAACGTCCCGCTGCGGCCGTTCGGAAACCACTCACGCACGTGAGCCGCGGCCCAGTCCGCGCCCTGGTCGGCATGGCAGTCACCGCACGCATTCGGCGTGCCGAGCGACACGGAGAGGTCCGGCCGCGGCACCCTAAAGCTGTGATCGCGGCGAGGATCGACGACCATGTAGATCTCGGCGCGCATGTGGCAGTCCACGCAGTGCGCACCGGGGCCCGCCTCGTGGCGGTGATGGGCCGGCGTATCGAACACGCTTGCCGCATGGCAGCCCGAGCAAAGCGCATTGCCTTCGGCGACGAGCCGCGCGGAGTGCGGCTCGTGGCAGTCGCTGCAGACGACTCCGGCGCGATACATCGCGCTCTGCACGAACGAGCCGTACTCGAAGACCTCGTCGAGAATTTGCCCATCCGCGTGGTACAGGCCCTCGTCGAGCCGGGCGGGCACGAAGCGGTCGAGCAGCGGCGCCGCGGGATCCAGTGCATCGTCGAGCTGCGCGCGGCGCGCGTGGCACGCGGCGCACGTGTCGACCTCTGTCGATGCGCTGCCGGCTCGTGCGGCGGTCGCCGCGTTCGGGCCCCGCAGCCAGCTTCGCTCGACGGCGGCGAGGCCGAGCGGCACGGCGCCCGGCGCAGCCGCGTGCGTGGAGCCCGGCCCGTGGCACGCCTCGCAGCCGACGTCGATGTCGACCCAGATCGTGTCGAACCGATCCTGCAGCGGCAGATAGCGCTTCTCGAGCGCCGTCGAGTGGCACGCCGCGCAGCGGCCGTTCCAGTTGTGGACGGACCGCGTCCAATGCAGCGGGTCGTCAGGCGCGAGCTCGATATCCGGATACAGATGGAACCAGCGCTGGCCGCCCTGCTCGGCCGGGCGGCTGTCCCACGCGATGCCGAGGGCTTGATAGCGCCCGCCCGGCATCTCGACGAGATATTGCTGCAGCGGCTCGACGCCGAAGGTGTGGGTAATTCTGTAATCGCCGAGCGCGCCGTCGGGACCCTCCGTATGGACGAAGAGCTCGCCGGCGCGCGCGAAGAAGCGGCTCGTGACCCCGAAGTGGCTCAGCTCCGCATCGGCGAAATCCCCGAGCACGGTGCTCGGCGTCGCGGGCTGCATCGCAAGATCGTGGTGCGAGCCGGCCCACGCCTCGGCCTCCTCGACATGGCAGCCGGCACACACCGCCGTGCCGACGAAGCTCGGATCGCCGCCCGCCGGCGGCCCCTCGCCGCCCGTGCAGCCGCCCAACAAAATTGGGGTCAGAGCCCAAATGCGCAAAATTGGGGTCAGAGCCCGAATTCGAATTCGCGTCACTCGATCGGTCGTTTTGGGGGATGGGATCGCACGCGCGGGGCCGGGTCGCTTATAATCGTCGCCCCGCGGTGATTATAATCGTCGCCCCGTGGTGATGTAGCTCAGCTGGTTAGAGCGGCGGATTCATAACCCGCAGGTCGGT
>CAZFJU010000362.1:0-2950 GCA_964518995.1 uncultured Gammaproteobacteria bacterium | reverse complement strand
CGTCACGGAACGCACGCACGCGCCGCGCGCGCGGCGTGCCGGCCGCGATCTCGTTTCCTTCTCGTGCAACGACTACCTCGGTCTCTCTCGGGATCCTCGAGTCATCGACGCGAGCGTCGCGGCGGCGCGCCGCCACGGCGCCGGCGCCGGTGCCGCGCGTCTCGTCACCGGCAACCATCCGCTCTACGCCCTGCTCGAGGAGCGGCTCGCGGCGCTGAAGGGCTCGGCGGCCGCGGTCGTCTTCGGCAGCGGCTATCTCGCCAATGTCGGCATCCTGCCGGTGTTTGCGAGCGCACGCGACTTGATCGTCATGGACGAGCTTTGCCATTCGAGCCTGATCACCGGCGCCGCATTGAGCCGGGCGCGGGTCGAGACGTTCCGCCACAATGACGCGGAGCATGCGGCGACACTGCTCGCCGCGCTGCGGGGCCGCTACCGGCACTGCGTGCTCGCCACCGAAGGCGTCTTCAGCATGGATGGCGACATCGCGCCGCTGCCGGCGCTGAGCGAGATCGCCGCCCGCTATGACGCCTGGCTGATGACCGACGACGCGCACGCGCTCGGCGTAGTCGGCGGCGGCAGAGGCTCGACGTATGCCTTCGACGCGCCGGTCGACGTGCCGCTGCAGATGGGCACGCTGTCGAAGGCCGTGGGCACTTATGGCGGCTATCTATGCACCAGCGAGCCGGTCGCGCATTTGATGCGCAATCGCGCGCGCAGCTTTGTGTACTCGACCGGCTTGCCGCCCGGCGTCGTCGCGGCCGCGGTCGCGGCGCTCGAGATCATCGCCCAGGAGCCGCATCGCGTCCGCCTACCGCTCGAGCATGCGCAACGCTTCACGGCCGCGCTCGGTCTGCCGCGCGCGGTCAGCGCGATCGTGCCGATCGTGCTCGGCACGGCCGAACGCGCGCTCGCTGCGAGCGAAGACCTCGAACGGCAAGGCTTTCTGGTCGCGGCCATCCGGCCGCCCACGGTGCCGCTCGGCACCGCACGCCTGCGCTTCGCGTTCTCGGCACGGCATCGTGCGGACGACGTCGACGCCGCTGCTGCCGCGGTCGCGCGATGGCTTTGAAACGCGAGCAGCGCGCGGTGAGGTTGGCGCCGTATGCCGGCGCAACTTCGCCGTCGAGGGCTCAGCGGAGCCGGACACCGCGACGATGACCGCACTATTCGTCACCGCGACCGGCACCGATGTCGGCAAGACGTACGTTACGAGCGTATTGGTCGGCGCGTTGCGCGCCGCGGGCCGGCGCGTGCATGTGCTGAAGCCGGTCGCGACCGGCTTCGATCCTGCGCGCAGCGAAGACTCGGATGCCGGGCGCCTGTTGGCCGCCTGCGGCATGCCGATCGACAAAGCCGCGCTCGATGCCGTTTCGCCTTGGCGCTTTGCGGCGCCGTTGTCGCCCGATATGGCAGCGGCCCGCGAGAATCGCATGCTCGAGTGGGCGGCGTTGATCTCGTTCTGCCGCCGCGCGATCGCCGAGGCACAAGCGCACGATGCTGCTCTGCTCATCGAGGGCATCGGCGGCGTCATGGTGCCGCTCGACGAGCGCCGCACCGTGCTCGACTGGATAGATGATCTCGCGATTCCCGTGCTGCTGATCGCCGGCAGCTATCTCGGCACGCTGAGTCATACGCTGACCGCCGCCGGCGTGCTGGCGGCACGCGGGTGCCGGATCGCCGGCGTCGTCGTCAACGAATCCGTCGATCAGCCGGTTGGCGCGGACGAGACGGCCGCAACCTTACAACGCCTGCTGGCGCCGGTCCCGATCGTGATCGTGCCGCGCGCGTCCGATTCGGCGCATCAGGCGCCCGCGAACCCGACGCTGGGGTCGACCGCTTCGCGCGCGGCGGCTGCGCGGCTGGTCGCGCTGCTGGATGCACTCTGAGCGCGGCTCGCGAGGATCGCAAAGAGGATCGCGAATAAGCCCCGCTCCCGGCCGTGCGGCGGTGAACCGCCGGCGGCCGGAAGCGGAGAAGCCGTCCTCCGATATCGACTCAAGGTGCGGCCCGGCGTGCGACTCGCTGCTCGCGCTCCGGACCTACGATGCTGATCGAAACCCGCCGATCCAGCGCGAGCGCATCGAGATCGGTGAGCTCCGCCGAGGATTGCGCCGCGCCCTCCGCCGTGATCGCGATGCGATCGGCAGGCACGCCGGCGTCGAGGAAGATCTGCCGTACGGATTCCGCTCGCGCATGCGACAGCTCGAGGTTGTATTCCTCGTCGCCGCGCGGATCGGCATGGCCTTCGAGCAGCACGACAGCACCGTCCAGCGAGCGCACGAGCTCACCGATCCGCGCCAAGCGGGCCGCGGCCCCGTGCTCGACCTCGGACTGCGCGGTGCGGAAATACACTTGCAAGCTCAACGCGTCTTGCAATGATTGCGCGTACGAACGCCTGTCCGTGTCGAGCTGCGCCGCGACTTGCGCGAGCTCACGCTCATTACGGGCGAGCAAGCTCTCGAGTTGATCCGCATCGGCACGGGCCTCCGCGTATCTCTGCTCGGCGTCCAGGCGCCCGGCGCGCTCGTCTTCGAATCGATCGCCGAGAAAGCCGCCGAGCGCGGCACCGAGCACGAATCCGATCGGACCTCCCGCTGCAGCGCCGATCACCGCGCCGCTGCCGAGGCCGATCGCTTCACGCTTCGAGGTATGAGCCGTCTCGGCCGTCCAGCCGGTGGTCGCAAGGGTCATGCTTGCAACGGACACCATCAACAATTGCCTCGTGCTCATCGTTTCGCTCCTTGGATCTTGCGTGCCGCGATTGGCACTGATCGTATTGAAGCGAAACGAAACGCCGTGTTGATGACTGAATAGGCCGCCACGCTGAGCGAATGTGGCGAATTGTGATTCGTCGGCGGCGGCGCCCGCGCCCCCCCGCCCGACGATAGGACCACGGGCACAAGCGCAGATCGACCAAGTCCTCGACCCCGTCGACGGCCAGAACGCC
>CAZFJU010000361.1:0-3005 GCA_964518995.1 uncultured Gammaproteobacteria bacterium | reverse complement strand
GTCCGGCCTGCATGACGCCTGGTCGCTCGACCCGTGGTTGCTGGCGCCGCTCGCTGCCGCGGCCGTCATTTATGCCATCGGGGTCGTGCGGATGTGGCAGCGCGCGGGGATCGGGCGGGGCATCGGGGTGCT
Organism: uncultured Gammaproteobacteria bacterium; assembly: GCA_964518995.1. Classification (GTDB taxonomy): domain Bacteria; phylum Pseudomonadota; class Gammaproteobacteria; order Steroidobacterales; family Rariloculaceae; genus ZC4RG20. The sequence goes on along the minus strand of CAZFJU010000361.1, from coordinate 2,873 downwards.
CGAGGCGGCCGCGTATATGCTTGGTTGGGGCACGCTGTTCCTGGCCTTGGTCTGGCCGCTCGATGCGCTCGGTGAATGGTCCCTGGCCGCGCACATGGCGCAGCACATGTTGCTCATGTCGGTGGCGGCGCCGTTGCTGTGGCTCGGGCGGCCCGGCGCCGCGGTGCTCGCCGTGCTGCCGCGCCGGCACGGGCGGCGGGTCGCGCGCACGCTGCACGGCAGCACGGCCCGGCTCGCGCACGCGCTGCAGTTGCCGATCGCCGTTACGCTCGCGACCTTGGCGCAGGCCGCCGCAATGTGGGGCTGGCATGCGCCGGCGGCGATGCAGGCGGCGCTCACGCACGACGTGGTCCATTACGCGATGCATGCAAGCTTCCTGCTTACGGGCCTTTGTTTCTGGTGGATGGCCGTGGCGTCGCTGCGCGAGCCGAAGCTCGGTGCGGGCGCCGCGGCGATCGCGTTGCTCGGCATGATGATGCAGATGGGCTTCATCGGTGCGTTGCTGACCTTCGCGCCGAGTGCACGCTATCCGTACTACGTCGAGCGGGCCCCGATGATCGGGCTCGACCCGCTCGCGGATCAGCAGCTCGCGGGCTTGCTGATGTGGGTGCCGAGCTGCGTCCCCTATCTGGTCGGCGCCGTCGCGCTGCTGGTGGTCTGGATGAAGCGCATCGAGCGGCGCGACGCGGCCGGCTCGGCACGCGCACCGCGCATTGCTCGACGTCCGCTCGACCGGGCCGGCGGTGCTCCGATCCGCTGAGGGCTCGGTCACCGCGTGGGCGATGACCATCACTAAGTAGACGCCGAAAGCAGATCTGGCGCGCATCTTGCCTCGTTCGGGGTCATTGTGCGCATCCGAGCCGGGCCAGGCGCAGCGCGAGTCTACGCATGGTGCTCGGGCGGGTCCCCGCAAAGAGGAGCTGCTAGTGATGAAGAAGACCGGCCTGCTGCTGTTCGTCGCGTCGGCACCGGTGGTCGCGGACGTGGCCTACGAGATCGAGACGGTGGCGTCGAACCTCGAGCATCCGTGGAGCCTGGCATTCATGCCGAACGGGCAGATGCTCGTGACAGAGCGGCCGGGGCGGCTCCGGATCATCGACCCGAGCGGTCTGCTGGCCGAGCCGGTCCAAGGCGTGCCGGAAGTGTTCGCGTCGGGGCAGGGCGGGCTGCACGAGGTGCTGCTCGCGGAGGACTTCGAGGCGTCCCAGGAGTTGTACTTGTCGTTCGCGTACGGCAACGACGATACGAACCATACGCGTGTCGTGCGAGCCCGCTTCGACGGCAGCGCATTGCATGACGTCACGCCGATCTTTACCTCTCAGCCGGCGAAGAGCGGCGACGTGCATTTTGGCGGCCGAATGACGTGGATGCCGGATGGCACCCTGCTGCTCGGCCTCGGCGACGGCTTCTTCTTCCGCGAGGACGCGCAGAAGCTCGACACCCATCTCGCGAAGATGATTCGAATTACGTCGGACGGCTCCGTGCCGGAAGACAATCCATTCGTCAACGAGCCGAACGTCTTGCCCGAGATCTACAGCTATGGCCACCGGCATATTCAGGGCGTCGTGATGGACGCGGAAAATGGCGTGCTGTACGCGCTCGAGCACGGTCCGCGCGGCGGGGACGAGATCAATGTGATCGAGCCCGGCCTCAACTATGGCTGGCCAATCATCAGCTACGGCCGCGATTATAGTCGCGCGCTGATTACGCCGTTCACGTCGATGCCGAGCCTCGGGCAGCCGCTGGTGTATTGGGATCCTTCGATCGCACCGGGCGGCATGACGCTTTACGACGGCGAGCTGTTCCCGGAATGGCGGGGAAGTATTTTCGTCGCCGGCATGACGGCGGAGGCGGTGCACCGCGTGCCGCTCGATGCAAGCGGCGCGCCGATGGAGCAGGACGTGCTGTTCGAGGAAGTCGGACAGCGAATTCGGGATGTCCGCACGGGCCCCGACGGTGCGCTTTATCTGTTGACGGATGAAGAAGACGGACAAGTTCTGCGAATAGTACCGGCGAGGTAGTGGCATGGCGACGACGATGGATTCCGCTTACGCACCCAGGGCCGAGCGACCGACAATCGGCAAGCTCGCCATCATGTTCGTTGTCGGCGTGCTGATCGCGACCGTATGGGGCGCGATCGTGCAGACGCAATTCAACCTCGCGGCGCTGGTCGGGCTCGGCGTCGACATCACGGGCGGCGTACGCTTCGGAACGACGCTGCGGGACATTTTTAGCGGTTTCTCGCTCACGTACGGCGGCTACGTGGTGCTGCCGTCGCTGCTGGTCGCCTTTCTCGTCTGCGCCTGGCTGGTGCGCTACCTGCCGGGACCGCCGCTGATCTGGTTCATAATCGCCGGATACGCGTCGATTCCAATCGGTAACGCGATAGTCAACTATCTCGCGCCGGTCGCCTTGCTGGTCGGAGCGACCCGCGACTTGAGCTGCACGCTCCTGATGGCGATTGGCGGCGCGCTGGCAGGGCTCGTGTTCGGATGGGCCTATTCGCAGCGCTATAGCGGGCGCGGGCGTCCCGTTGCGCATGGGCGAGCCGAGGACCGGCCTCCTCACCGCTACCACACGCCCCGCCAGAACGCGCCGCACTAGACCAGAGCACCTCCGCGTCACTCCGCATCGTCGCCGCGGGCGGCGATGCCTCCCTGTGCCTTGTTGTTTCAACGTCCAAGGTCATGTAACGTCTCAACGTGATCGCGCGAGCAAGAATGTCAGATTAACGTGACAAAGTCTGGCAGCGATCGAGGAGGGGCTTGCGGCATACGAGCCGCGCTGTCGTTTCTTGCTTACATGTCAACAAAATACAAGGGGGGAGCCATGAGCAACAGCTCATTGCGGATTGCTGTGGGGGCGGTGTTCGC
>CAZFJU010000360.1:0-3054 GCA_964518995.1 uncultured Gammaproteobacteria bacterium | reverse complement strand
TGCTTCATCGGCAAGCGGCGGTTCGAGCGGGCGCTCAGCGCCTGGGAGCCCGGCGACGAGGTCGAGGTGACCTGGCACTCGTACCAGCTCGACCCCACGCTCCCCGAGCGCTACGACGGCGGCGAGGTCGAGTACCTCTCGCGCGTGAAGGGCATGCCGGTCGAGCAGGTGCGGCAGATGATCCAGCACGTCGCCGCGCAAGCGGAGGGCGAGGGGCTGCAGTACGACTTCGACGCGCTCGTCGTCGCGAACAGCCTGCGCGCCCACCAGCTGCTGCACCTCGCGAAGTCGCTGGATGCGAAGACGGCGGATGCGGTGAAGGACGGGCTGCTGTCGGCGCACTTCGAGCGCGGCCTCGACATCGACGACGTCGACGCGCTCGTCGAGATCGGCACCGCTGCGGGCCTCGACGCGCAGGAGATCCGGGAGGCGCTCGCCGACGAGCGGCACCTGCCGGCTGTGCGCGCCGACATCCAGCAAGCGCGGGAGATCGGCGTGAACGGCGTGCCGTTCTTCGTCTTCGACATGCGCCTCGCGCTCTCGGGCGCGCAGCCGCCGGAGGTCTTCCTGCAGGCGTTCGAGCGGGCCCGCGAGCTGAGCCTCGAGGAGAGCACCGCCCGCTGAGCCGCGCCGCCCGCCCGCTGAGCCGCTCCGTCGCCGCAGGCGACTGAGCGTGTCGAAGCGCCTCGCGACCGGGCTTCGACACGGTCTGCGTCCTCCGGGCGCGAATCGGCTCAGCCGCCGGTAGGGGCGCGGACCCGCGCCGAACCGGGCGATCGCCTCCTCGTGCGCATAGTCGGTGCGCAGAATCTTTGGCCAGAGCGGCCAAGGATTGTTCCCGGGCCGCTGCGGCGGCGGCTGATCGAGCAGCTCCAGATTGATGATGCTCCGGCAACCGTGCCGGATTGCCGTGCCGATGCAGTCTGCGCCGGTATCACCGCCGCCGATCACGAGCACGGCCCGGTCCCGGGCGTCGAGGTAGCGCCCGTCGCGAAGACGGCTGTCGAGCAGACTCTTGGTATTCGCGGTCAGGAATTCCATCGCGAAATGCACGCCGCGCAGCTCTCTGCCCGGCACCTCGAGGTCCCGCGGACGCGTCGCGCCTGTCGCAAGCAGCACGGCGTCGAATTTCGCCTTCAGCTCGTGGGGGTCGACGTTGCGGCCGACGTCGGCATGGGTCACAAACTCGATGCCCGAGTCGCGCAGCAGCTCCACGCGCCGGTCGACCACCTTCTTGTCGAGTTTCATGTTCGGGATGCCGTACATCAGCAGCCCGCCGATGCGGTCGGCGCGCTCGTACACGGTGACCGAATGCCCAATCTTGTTGAGCTGGTCGGCTGCGGCCAGCCCGGCCGGCCCCGAGCCGATAATGGCAACCCGCCGCCCCGTGCGGGTCTCCGGCCGATTCGGCTGGACCCAGCCCTCTGCCCAGCCGCGGTCGATGATCGCGTTCTCGATGTTCTTGATCGTGACCGGCGGATCGGTGATACCGAGCACGCATGCGCCTTCGCACGGCGCGGGGCACGTGCGGCCGGTGAATTCGGGAAAGTTGTTCGTCTTGTGCAGACGATCCAACGCATCGCGCCATCGCCCTTGATAGACGAGGTCGTTCCATTCGGGGATGAGGTTGTCGATCGGACAACCGTCCGCCGATTGGCAGAACGGCACGCCGCACTCCATGCAGCGTGCGCCCTGCAGTTTCAGATGCTCCTCGGCCGGCGGCGTGAAGATCTCGTTGAAGTCGCCGCTTCGCTCGGTCGCATCTCGATACGGCACCGCCTTGCGGGGATACTCCATGAAGCCTGTGTTCTTGCCCATTGCGGCCCTCCGTCAGCTGCCGAGCGCCACGAAGGTCGTGGTCTCGTCGTCGTGAACCGCCGCTTCCATTTCCTCGTCGTGACGCTTGCGCTCGGCGAGGACGCGCTTGTAGTCGGTCGGCATGACCTTGATGAATTGCGAAAGCACGCCCGGCCACGCGTCGAGAATGCGCGCCGCCACGGTCGAGCCCGTGTACTCGTGGTGCAGCTCGATCAGCTCGCGCAGCTCCGCGATGTCCTCGTCGGCTTCGACGGTTTCGAGGCCCACGGTGCCGAGATTGCATCGCGGCTCGAAATCGCCGTGTCGATCCCATACGTAGGCGATGCCGCCGGACATGCCCGCCGCGAAGTTGCGGCCGGTCGGCCCGAGGATCACGGCCCGGCCGCCGGTCATGTACTCGCACGCGTGATCGCCAACGCCTTCGACGACCGCCCGCGCACCGCTGTTGCGCACGCAGAAGCGCTCGGCGGAGCGGCCGCGGAAGAACGCGCGTCCGCCCGTTGCGCCGTACAGCGCGACGTTCCCGATCAACACATTATCCTCGGCGGCGAAGCGGCTCTCGCGCGGCGGATAGATGATGATCCGCCCGCCCGACAAGCCCTTGCCGACATAGTCGTTGCTGTCCCCCTCGAGCTCGAGCGTGATGCCTTTGGCGAGAAACGCGCCGAAGCTTTGTCCCGCCGAGCCGCGGAGCTTGATGTGGACGGTGCCGGCCGGAAGGTTGCGCTCGCCCCACTTCTTGACCAGCGTATAGCTCAGCATCGTGCCGACCGTGCGGTTGGTGTTCACGATCGGCAGCTCGATGCGGACCTTCTCGCCGCGGTCGATCGCCGGCCGCGCCAACTCGATGAGGCGGTTGTCGAGCGCGAGGTTCAGGCCGTGATCCTGCCGCATCGTGCAGTGCACGCCGGCGTTCTTATGCGGCTTCCGGGCCATGCTGAGGATCGGCGTCAGATCCAGGCCGTCTGCCTTCCAGTGCTCGATCGCGTCCCGCGTCTTCAGCACATCCACGCGGCCGACCATGTCGATGACGCGGCGGAAGCCGAGCTGCGCCATGATCTCGCGGGTGTCCTCGGCGACCATGAACAGGTAATTCACGACATGCTCCGGCTGGCCGGCGAACTTCTTCCGGAGCACCGGATCCTGCGTCGCGATGCCGACCGGGCAGGTGTTCAGGTGACACTTGCGCATCATGATGCAGCCGAGCGCGATCAGCGGCGCGGTCGAGAAGCCCAT
>CAZFJU010000359.1:0-3063 GCA_964518995.1 uncultured Gammaproteobacteria bacterium | reverse complement strand
GCCCGGCGGCATGCAGGTGAGCCACGTTTGCGACGAGCGCGTGTGGTTGGCGCCGGCCGATGCATCTTCACCGTAAGCCGAGGGCAGGCGCATGTCGCTGATGATGTTGAGGCGGTCGCGGAAGGGCTCGAGCGACTTCAGCGTTTGCGGAAACTCGAAGCCCGTGCCGTCCGTCGACGGGGTCCAGTACTTCATGACCGCGCCGTGCGCGATGTAGATGCAGGCGAGGCGCGAGCGCGGAGTCGCGAGCGTCTCCGCGGACACGGCGGCCGGAATCATCGCATCGAGCAACGGCAAAGCGATTACGCTGCTTCCGCCACGCAGGAAGTGGCGGCGCGACAAGTGCTTCCTGGTTAGAAAATTCATGTGGGCTCTCCTGTCGTGTTCAGCGTTCGGCCACTGCAGCCGCGTGCGTTTCGGCTGCGGTCTCGGGCGGCTCGACGATGCTCATGCGAAACGGTGTGCTTTCCACGATACCGAGCACGATATCGGAAAATCGGTACTCGTTTGCCGACGCACCGGCGGCGATCTCGCGCACCGCCGCCATGTCGGGCGAATGCAGGTGGCGACCCAGCGCGTAACTGAGCAGCTTCTCGATGAACGTGGACGCCACGGCATCACCGCGGTCGAGCAGCGCATTGCGCAATGTCACCGGTCCATCGATCGGCGTGCCATCCATCAGCTCGGTATGTGTATTGAGCACAGAGCCGCTCTCCTCCGTGCGCCAGCGGCCGATCAGGTCGAAATTCTCGAGCGCCAGCCCGATGGGATCCATGATCTGATGACACGAGGCGCACGTCGGGCTGGCGCGATGCAGCTCGAGACGCTCGCGTAGCGTGTTCGCCACGATGCCATCGGGCACGGTTTCCTCGCCGAGGTCGGTCTCCACGCCGGGCGGCGGCGTCGGAACCGGCGCGCCGAGCAGGTCTTCCACGATCCACGCGCCCCGCACCACGGGTGACGTGCGGTTGGCCACCGATGTTGCGGTGAGGACGCTGCCATGGCCCAACAGCCCGCGGCGGGGGCTGTCTGCCGGCCAGCTCACCCGGCGCATGTACTCGCCGCGCACGCCCTCGATACCGTAGTGGCGCGCGAGCCGCTCATTGAGCCAGGTGTAATCGCTATCGAGCAGACTCAGCACGCCGCGATCCTCACGCACGAGATCGCGAAACAGCAGCGCCGTTTCCTGCCGGAAGGCCTCGCGCAGCTGGGTGCTGAAAGCGGGATCCTGCGGCTGCGCGGCGTCGAGCTCGCGCAGCATGAGCCATTGTGCGGCAAAGTTGCTTACCAGCGCCTCGGCCTTCTCATCCTGCAACATGCGGCGGACTTGCGCCTCGAGCACGTCGCGTTCGTGCAGCTGCCCCGCGCTGGCGAGGCTCATCAGCTCCTCGTCCGGAATGCTGCTCCATAAGAAAAACGACAGCCGTGAAGCCAGCTCGACGTCGCTCACGGCATAGACGGTGCCCGGCGCGAGATTCGCGGGGGCCTCCTCAATCTGATACAGGAAGCGCGGGTCCATCAGCAGACGTGCGATGGCGTACTGCATGCCCATCTCGAAGCCGCCGACCGCCTCGCCCTTGTCGTAAAACGCCACCAGCTCCGCCACTTCGTCCGACGTGGCCGCTACAGGTTGACGCCATCCGCGCGTGGCGAGCCGCGTCAGGTTTTCTCGTGCGCAGCCTTGAGCCTCCGACGCGGCTTCGGGGTAGCACGCAAAAATGGCGCGCCGGCTGGGCGTGTCGCCGGGGCCGCTGATCTCGAACGGGCCATTGATCGCGATATTGACGATGCCGCCGGCGAGGCTGTAGTCATCGAAGTAGTCGTTGGCGCCGGTACAACGGCGCACGTCCTGCAGCGCCGCGGCGATTGTGTGCGGGCCCGCACTGATCGGCAATTCAAAGCTGCCGGGGTCGTCGAGCGTCAGCAGCTCGCCATCGATGCTGACCACGACTCGGTGGCCGTCCGGGCAAAACGTTTGATTGCTGAAGAAACCGCCGCCGCGGTTAGTGACCGTGATCTGGTAGCGTGCGTCGACCGGAAAGTAGTGGGTGATTGCGAACCCGCCGCGTGTACCGAGAGGCACGCCTTCCGTGCTGCCGCTGGCGGGCCCGTACTCGACCTCCGTGGGAATCAGCGACACGTCACCCACGGCTTCGCGACCGATGCGCATCGCCGCACTGGCGTACGCATCGATCAGCGTGGGGGATACGCTGAGCAGCTCGATATTGTTGTCGAAGCCCTCGCCCGCCGATTCGGCGGGAATATTCGCCACGATGTGTGATGCATCGAACTGCAACAGATCGCGAACGGCGTTGCCGTATTCCGCACGGTTCAGCCGCGCGAGACCCTCGTGGCCCGGATCCGGGCTGCGCGCATACTCCTCATCGAGCGCCGCGCCCAGCGCATGCGTCAGCTGGTCGAGCGCTGCGCGGGGCGGACGAGGCCGCTCCGCCGGCGGCATCATGCCCGTACGCACCATGCGGATGACCGATTCCCAGGTGTCGGCATCGCTCGCGAGCGAATCCCGGGGCAACCGGTCGAAGGCAATGCCGCCGGCGAAATCGGTGATGTTGTGACAATCCGTGCAGTATCGGTCGACCAGCTCCCAGTCGACATGCGGCGGGGCCACCGCGGAACCGGACGTCAGCGCGGCAGGCGGCCAGGTCTTGAACGCCGCAGGGAGGGCCCAGTAGAGGACGATTACGGCGACCGATGCCAGCGCGGCGAGTGGCAGCAGGCGCCGGATGCGCCGAGCGCGCGATTGGGCCGGATCGGACGGAGAATTCATACGCAAAATCCCGGCATTGCTGCTATCGCATTCAGCACGGTCTGAATGCCGACGAGGAGGTTAAACCCGAAATGGCGCGGGCTAGCCTCCGGATGATGGTACTGGCAGTTTACCGCCTAAAGTTGCGTTTTAGGCTGTATTTTTCGCAATAACGGTGATCGGGGCGGGGTCTATCGATCACGTTCGCCGCTTGGTACGTAGGGCTACGATCCAGTGAGTAGTAGATCGATGGCCCGATGATGATCTGTCGCTGCTCGACGAGATTCGCGACGACT
>CAZFJU010000358.1:0-3067 GCA_964518995.1 uncultured Gammaproteobacteria bacterium | reverse complement strand
CATCGTAGGCGGCGGCGCGGGCCAGCATCCCTGCGGAGACGCGCTCGCGCACGTACAGCTGCGCCATGCCGCCGGCGATCGCCGGAACCGTCGAGGTATGCGGCACGTAGTGATCGATGGTGAGAAGGTCGCTGCTGCTTTCTCCGGCGGCTCGCTCAGCGGTGCCGAGGACGGCGCACGCGAGCGTCAGTATCGCAAGCATGCCTAGCGAACGTTTGGGTCTCGAGCGAGTTGTTGTCATTGTGCAGCTTCCGGTGGGTGGTTTGCCGATGCCATTGCGCGTCGCTGGGAACATTACGCGTGCATGAGCATGATCGGCATGTCGGTCTTCGAGATCAGATGCTCCGTCACGCCTCCGAACACCATCCCGCGAAAGCGTCCGCGCGTATACGCGCCGGCCAGTAGCACGTCTGCGCCTTCCGATTGCGCATGCTCGATGAGCGCGGCGCCCTCGTCCGTTTGATCGATCTGCTTCGTGCGGGCAGCGACGCCGTGCCGGCCGAGCCATTGCACCACCCGTTCGGCTGTCGGCCCGCGGCCGCGGCTCGATTGGCCGACCGTCAGCAACACGACATCGTCGGCGGCTTTGAGGAACGGTAGCCCGGCGTGCACAGCCAGTGTTTCGGTGCGACCCCGGTTCCAGGCCACGGCGACGCGCCGCAAGCTCGTGTCTGACGCCGCTTGAGGCAGCACGAGAACCGGTCGCAACGATTCGAGCAGCGCGCTCGTCAGCACGATCCAGGCCTTGTCGCCGCCGTGCGCCGACGGGTGCGATACGACGATGAGATCGCTGGCGCCGCCGAGGACCGGCATCAGGTCCGGAGGCGAGCCCGTGATCGCCTCCCAATACGCATTCGGCCGTTGCGCCGTGCCCGGCTGGTCGGCCACCGCGAAGCCTGCGCTTGCCGCGGACGACTCGAATAGCTGCTTGGCGGCCTGCGCGGCGCGCTCCGCAGCTTCGTCGTCCATCATCGGCCATGCGCGGTTCTGATTCATCGTCCAAAGGTCGGCCAAGTCCCAATTGCCCGGCTCGATCGGCGCTGGACGAAAGTGAGCGCCGAGCACATCGGCTCCGAGTCGCGTAGCGAGCGCGAAGGTCGTGTGCAGGGCGGCGCGGCTCTCTGGGCGGTCCGCTACAGGGACGAGAATGGCGCGCATCGACGACTCCTGGTGATAGTTTAGACCGCAGTGTAAGTGCTCCTCTGGGCGCTGCAAACGAGGGCCGGCGCACAGTGCGTCCCTATTGGCTCGAGGATCGAAGCGTCTGCGAGACGTGAGGGAGCGTCCGAAATCCACTCAGGTAATGCCTCGACCACCTGAGTTTCGAGGTCCTATACTGCTAACAGGACTCGTGAAGAAAAGAATGGCAGGGGGAAAATCGATGAACGAGAGAAATCTCGCCTACGTCGCGCTCGCCGCGGCCTTCGGCGGCTTGGCTTTCGCAGTGCCGCACGACGTCGCGGCGCAAGAATCCGAAGCTCTTACCTATCCGGATGGCACGCCGCACCCGATGACGCCCTGGGGAGACCCGGATCTGCAAGGCATGTGGCCGATCATGCATCTTTTTGCCACGCCGCTGCAGCGCAATCCGGAGTACGGCGAACGGCGCTTCTTGACCGAAGACGAGCACGAACGCGCGCAGGCGGTGTTGCGTAACCGGGATGAACGCTACTACGAGGAGATTCAAAGCGGCAGACTCGGGATGGGCCATTGGGCCGAGTCGACGGTGCGTTCGGAAGCGACGCGACTCACGTCGTTGATCTCGTATCCGCCGGATGGCCGGCTTCCGGAGCTCACGCCGCGCGGCGAGGAGCTCGTGCCGCTCTTTCGCAGCGACGACACCAGCGAAGTGTTCGATTCGCCGCTCGACTTCGATGCTTGGGATCGTTGCATTACCCGGGGCCTGCCGTCGTCCATGCTTCCGTACAACTACAACAACGGCGTGCAGATCATGCAGGCGCCGGGTTATGTTGTGATTAATCTCGAGATGATCCATGAGTCGCGCATCGTGCCGGTCGATGACCGTCCGCCGCTCGATCCCGCCATCACGCATTGGATGGGCGAGTCACGCGGCTACTGGGACGGTGCCACGCTCGTCGTCGAGACCACCAATTTTAATGGCCAGGTCGGCATGATTATCGTGGGCATCCCCGGTGGGCGTCGCGGCGACACGCCGACCACCACCAACATGAAAGTCACGGAGCGATTTACTCGCGTCAGCGACGAGCGAATCGATTATGAAATGACTATCGAAGAGCCCGTGGTCATGACGGACAAATGGACAGTCAGCTATCCGATGTTCCTTGATCCGGAATACAAGTTCTTCGAGTACGCCTGCCATGAGGGCAACACGGCGATCCGCTATTTTATCGAGACGTCCCGGTTCGAACGCGGCCTGACGCCGGACGGCCGGCCGATGGCGGAATGACGCCAAGCGAGAGGAGAGGGCGAGCCAGTGAGCTGGGGGGTTGATGAAGATACGGGCGAAGAGCCTTCCTGCGTGTACTGTCAGTCTCGTGAAGGTTGTCCGCATTTAGTGGCCGTAATCGACCGAACATTCGAAGAATGCACCTGATTGCGAGTTGGCGTCGATTATTCAGGAAGCGCGTGACAACTACGATCCAGGAGATCCTGATTCCGCGTACATTGATGAAGGCATGTTCCTAACTTGGCTTATCGACGTGTTGCTCGCCGCCGGAGCCGATGAGCCTCCTGGCTATATAGTCGAAGAAGGCGGTCCGGGTCAGAGCTCGGCGATTACGCTACTGTACGCGGAGGATCCAAATTCGATAATTCGAAGCGTTGAGAAGGCGTTGAGCGAAGGCCTCTAACTGAAGGAGGCCGCTTTGCGTTCGGCTGCGGGCGATCGTTTTGCCGATGCGGCATCGCGCGTTTGCTTGGCGAGCTGCTCTTCGTCGGCGAACACCGGATGACGTATAACCCATCGAGCAGTGCGCTATCCCTCCGGCGGCGCTATCTTCCACAGCTCGCCTTCGGCCTCGTCCGTCACGATGTACAGCGCGCCGTCTGCGCCTTGACGCACGTCGCGTATCCGCTGGCCGCGCTC
>CAZFJU010000357.1:0-3100 GCA_964518995.1 uncultured Gammaproteobacteria bacterium | reverse complement strand
TGAAGCGGCGAGCCTTACCGCGGGAAGCGCCGGCCGAGTCGAGATAAGCACGGCGGGAACCGCTTCTCGCGGAGTTTCGCTACCCGGCCAGGCGCCGGCGGCGACATGAGTGCGGCGCGCCGGAGAACTCAGGCGGAATGACTCGCGCCGACCGCGGGCCGCCGCGGTCCCCGGATCTCGAGGCAGGCGAGATTGAGCCACGACTCGCGATAGAGCGTCCATCCCGCGTGTTCGTCCCGCCGCCAGATCTGAGTATACCTGCCGGAGATCTCGCCGGGCTCGCTCTCCTGTGTGACGGTATAGGTGCCGCTGATGTAGGTCACGTCGCCGCTCGAGAAGGTGTCCGCGATGTTGAGCCGCGTGCTCAGGCCGCCTCCGCCAAGATCGACGCGCCAATACTCCTCGATGGCGTCGCGCCCGTCCACGGGCGGGCAATAACCGTGCACGAGCCGTGCGTCGGGGGCGTAGATCGCGCCGAGTGCTGCGGCATCACCGCCGTTATAGGCCTCGGTCCAGCGCGCGCTCAGCGTGACCTCGATGGGCTGCTGAGCGGCTGCCGTTACGCAAGCCACCGTCAGTACCGTTAAGCAAGCACCGCGCAACGTTTGCGCAGATCCATAACGCATCTGTGGCATCGAAGAACCTCTCGATCGGCCGGCAGAGCCCGCCTGCAAGTCAAAAGTTCACCGTGTACGTGACGCTGGCCGTACGCGGCACGCCGAGACGCTGCGTGAGGAAGTTGCCCGTGCCGTCGTCGCGCGGCCCCTGCTGCAAGCGCGTCGCGTATTCCTTGTCGCCGATGTTCTGCACGTTGAGCCCGATCCGGTGGCGCCCGCGCTCGTCGAGCGAGATCCGCCCACTGAGGTTCACGATGGTGTAATCGCCGAAGTTGTTCCGCCCGAACGCGCCGACGTTCTGATAAACATTGCCGACGCGGTTGGACGTCAGGCTCACGTCATACCGTTCGCCGGCCGGCGCATAGCCGAGACCGAGCTGCGTGACGTTCTCCGGGATGCGCTGCAGCTGCAGATTCGAGCCCTCCATTCGCGATTGCGTGTAGGTGTGGCTCAGGTTGATTCTGAATCCGCCGCGGGTCGATACGGCCAATGCAGCTTCAGTGCCGCGTACCTCGACGACGCCCGGCACGTTCTCGTAACGGCAGTTTGGATAGAGCGGGTCGTCGCAGCCGATGTTGATCAGGTTGTCGATATCGCGCGCGAATGCCGTTACCGTCCAACCGAGCGCACCGCCACCGATCGGCACGCGGCCACCGAGTGTGACGTTCAGGTTCGTGCTCTCCTCGGGCTCGAGGTCGGGATTGCCTGCGTAGTCGTCCGGCGGGAAGCCCACGTAGTAGAGCTGCTCGGCGCTCGGCAGCAGAAACGCGGTCCCCACGTTGCCTTGGAGATAGAGTGCTTCGCCGCGGAACTCGTAGCGGCCGCTGAAGTTGCCGACCGTCGCCGTTTTGCCGCTCGTGCCGCGGTTGTAGCGCAGGCCGAACGCGGCGCTGCCCTTCTCGAACTGGTTCGCGGCGGAACGCACATGCGCGAACACGGCATTCACGGTTTCCGTGTCGCCGGAGATCGGGAAGACCTCGTCGCGTGCCTTGTAGTTCTGATAGTCGTAGCCGACGTGATACTCGGCCGGACCGTCGGGCGTGATCTTCACGAGCGCGTTCGCGCCGTAGTCGCGGAAGCCCCAGTACGTACCGGGCGGATAGATCACGACCTCTTCGCCGGTGACAGGATGATTCTGGATATTCGCGTAAGGTGTGTCCCAGTCGTGCAGATAACTCTTCACGAGCAGCTCGACTTGGTTTGTCAGCGCGACCGAAAGCTTCACGCTCGCGACGTCCTCGTCGCGATGGTTGTACGAGCGCCTCGTGCGCTGCGGTGCGTTGTTGTCGAGCAGCGCGTCGACGTGGTGGTAGAAGAGGTCGAGGCGCGCTCGGTCGTTGAAATCGTAGCCGTACTTCATTCCGAAGTTCTTGACGTCGTAGCCGCGCTTGCGGTCGGTCGCGCTCGGCTGATACACGCTGTATTGCTCGAAACCTTCGCCTTCATTCCTCGAGGCGTAGACGACGAGATTGTGGTCGCCGAAGGCGCCGCGCCCGAAGGCCGAGATCTGCGTGCCGTCATTGCTGTCGGCACTCAGGGTGGCTTGCCCGCCTGGCAGGTCGCCGAATGATCGGGTCACGATGTTGATCGCGCCGGCGACGCCTTGCGTCCCGTAAAAGAGGCTCTCGCCGCCCTTCAGCACCTCGACGCGCTCGACCATTCCGGACGGCATCGTGTCCGGGCTCGTGCCGTTGAAAATGCGGTTGTTGATACGGACGCCGTCGATCAGCCAGAGGACGTCGCCGGTCCGCGAGCCTTGCAGGGCTACGTCGACGTAGTCGAACGGCCCGCTGCCCGGCGAGACGAACAGGCCCGGCACCTCGAACTGCAGGGCGGTGCTCACGTCGAGGTAGCCGCCGGCGTTGATCCGGTCCGCGCCGACCACGTTCACGTCGTGGCCGTAGGACGAGAGCTCGATGGCGAGCGTGTCCTCGATGCTGCGGGCCGTGACGATGATCTCCTCGATATCCGGCTGAGTCTGGGCAAAGCCCGGGCCCGCACTGACCGTGAGGAGGGCCGCGGAGATGCCGCGGGCGATTTTCGATCGGGCTCGCATGGTGGGGCGCCTCTGGAGTTGCTTTTGAACGACACCGGTTGCTCGAACAATCAAGGCAATCGGCGGCGACGCACTGTGGAGCGCCGGTGCGGCGGCGTCCCGTAATTTACGGTTGTGCTGGCGGGGCATTAACCGTTAAGGAGCGCTTGCGATCGAGGCCTGGTGCGGCGCTTGCCGCAGCCGCTTCAGTCGGCGGTAGTCGAGATGCACCCGCTTCAGCGCCATCCACGTGCCGGTGATGCAGCCGGCGGTGACGCCGAGCATCAGCGTCAGCACCGCCATGTCCCCAATCCGGAGATCGTCGCCGAACGGCGCGGCGAAGAGGTGCTTGAGGGTGCCGCTCGGCAGTTGGGAGCTCGGCGTGAGCGTCGGTCAACCGCCGACCGCGGCGTGCTTCGCCATCGCCGCGGCGCGGGCTTTCATGCGA
>CAZFJU010000356.1:0-3110 GCA_964518995.1 uncultured Gammaproteobacteria bacterium | reverse complement strand
GCGGCCGGTTGAGCCTCTTCGGTCGGATCGACGACCACGAGGATGTGCGGATTCGTCATGATGGCTCCTGCCGCAACAGTGCGGCGAGCTTAGCGCCTGGTCGAGGCGGCAACAAGAATCTGGACAGAAGGCGCGCGTTCGGGTACATCGGCAGACGGGGCGGATCCTCCCGTTGGGGCTCGTGAGGCTTGCGCATCGACGAGATCGGGAGGTTCAACCTCGATTCCACGGAGAACCTCAAGATGACGACTCGGAAGTTGCTCGCCGGCGCAGGCGTCGCCGCGATGGCGGCTGCCGTCGTGGCGGGTGCGCTGTTGAACAGCGACCTCGGTCCGTTGCTGCTCGGCATTCGTATCGAGTTTCTGCTTTTCGGTCTGACCTTGCTCGGCGTCGCGGTCTTCCACGACCGCACGTTCGAGGTCGCGTTGATTGGGCTCGCCGCGATCCTGACGTTGAAGCTGCTGACCGATCCGACTTTCGATGCGGCCCACCACGCCGCCGAGGAGGCGTCGACGCTGATCAATCTGCTCGGTCTGCTGCTCGGCTTCGCCGTGCTCGCCCGCCACTTCGAGGAATCTCGGGTACCGGAGATTCTGCCGCGCTTCCTGCCGGATGATTGGAAGGGCGGCTTCGTGCTGCTCGTGATGGTCTTCGTGCTGTCGTCCTTCCTCGACAATATCGCCGCGGCAATGATCGGCGGCACGATTGCGCTGCATGTCTTCAAACGGCGCCTCGATATCGGCTACTTGGCCGCGATCGTCGCGGCGAGCAATGCCGGCGGCTCCGGCTCTGTGGTCGGCGATACGACCACGACGATGATGTGGATCGAGGGCGTGGCGGCGCTGGACGTGCTGCATGCCTATATCGCGGCCGTGCCGACGCTCCTCGTCGTCGGCATCTTCGCTGCGATCCAACAGCATGCGTACCAGCCGATTCAGCGGAATTCGACCGGTGACTATGAGGTGAATTGGCGGAAGATCGCCGCCGTCGTGCTGATTCTGATCGGCGCGATCGTGACCAATATCCTGCTGGATTTCCCGGCGGCCGGGGTGTGGGTCGCAATCGTCGTCTCCGCGCTGTTCGTCTCTACCGACTGGAAAGCCGTGTCGGCGTCTGTCAAAGGGACGTTGTTCTTGTTGACGCTCGTGACGTGCGCCTCTTTGATGCCGGTCGAGCAGTTGCCCGCGGCGTCGTGGCAAACGGCGTTCGGGCTCGGCTGGGTGTCCGCGGTGTTCGATAACATCCCGTTGACGAAGCTCGCGCTCGCGCAGGGCGGCTATGACTGGGGCATGCTCGCGTTCGCGGTCGGCTTTGGCGGCTCGATGATCTGGTTCGGGTCGTCGGCGGGTGTCGCGCTATCGACCATCTTCCCGGAGGCCCGCTCTGTCGTCGAGTGGGTTCGTCGCGGCTGGTTCGTGCCGGTCGGTTACGCGGCGGGCTTTTTCGTCCTGCTCTGGACCTACGGCTGGAACCCGCTGCTCGCGGACTGACCATCAAGCAGTGCGCGCAGCGCGCTCACGTGCGCCGGCTGGGTGCCACAGCAGCCGCCGAGCACGCGCGCGCCGGCGTCGAGCCAAGCCTCGGCCCGGGCCGCGAAAGCGGCAGGGCCGAGCGTTGCTTGAGTGCCGTCTCCGATCTCGGGATAGGCGCCGATCGCGCCGGGCCAACGGCGGCGTACCGCGCCAAGCGCGGCTGAGACGTCATCCGCCGGGGTATGCATCACGTTGATCACGGCGGGTGCGTAGCCGTCGAGCGCGGCAAGCACGTCGTCAAGCGGGGTGGCTGGGAAATCGTAGGCGACGAGCGCACCATCCGCCCGGCGCCGCGCGCTCACACCGATCCAGAACGGCAGGCCCACGGCGCGCACGGCTTCGCACGCGCGGCGGGCATGCACGGTGTCCTCCATCATCTCGAGCGCGAGCAGATCGACGTCAAGCTCGGCGAGCAGGTTTGCGAGCTCGGCGTAGGCGGCCTGCTCGGCGTGCGGGGGCGGGTAGGCCGCGACGTCGAATGCCGGCGGCAGGCACGAGATCGATCCCGCGATCGCCACCGGTCGATCGCAGCGTTCGCGCGCGCGATGCGCGGCCGCGACGCTGGCGCGAACGATCGCTGCAAAGTCGGCGCCGAAGCCCGCCGCGGCGAGCACGAAGCGCGTCGCGGCGAACGTGTTGGTCGTGATCACATCGGCGCCCGCGCGGATGTAGTCCGCATGAATGCCGCTCAGCATATCGTCATGCTGGAGCACGGCCGGGCCGCTCCAGGCGACCGGATCGAGGCGAACGCCCCGGCGGCGAAGTTCCGTTCCGGTGCCGCCGTCGATCAGCAGACAGCGGCTCGGGTCGCTCGCTTGCAGCGGGACGCGCGCCAACGGCCGGGCGACCCGTTACTTCGTGTCTTTGAAGTGCTCGAGACCGGGCCTGTAGGTCTTGTCGTCAAGAAACGCCTTCATGGCGTTTTCCCGGTTCTCGGCAGCGCCGAAGTTCAGCGCCTCGCCGAGCTTCGCGTAGAGGTAATCCGCCGAGACTTCCCAATCCATGTTACGGACGCGCTTCACCGCAAGCTTCGCGTTGCGCAGCATCGTCTGGTTCTTCTCGAGCAGCGTCATCGCCAGTGCCCGCGTGCGCTCACGGAGCTGCGCGCGCGGCACGGCTTCGTTCACGAGGCCAAGCTCGGCAGCCTTCTTGCCGTCGAAGTTTTCGCCGGTCATCGTGTAATAGAGTGCGTTGCGGTAGCCCATCGTCTCGGCGACGGCCTTCGTGACGTTACCGGCCGGCAGAATGCCCCAGTTGATCTCCGACAGGCCGAACACCGCTTCTTCGGCGGCGATCGCGAGGTCACAGCCGACCACCGGCGTGAACGCGCCGCCAAAGCACCAGCCGTTGACCATGGCGATCGTCGGCTTCGGATAGTCGCGCAGCCGCCGCCATTGCCACTCTTCGGCAACCCGGCGCACGCTGAGCAGGATGGTGTCCGGGGCGCCGTCCGTTTGCCGGAAGTATTCTTTCAAATCCATGCCGGCGGCGAATGACTCGCCGGCGCCGGTCAGCACCAGCACCTTGCAGCGCTCGTCGGTCGAGAGCGCGACAACCGTCCGCAGCATCTCCTCGTTT
>CAZFJU010000355.1:0-3180 GCA_964518995.1 uncultured Gammaproteobacteria bacterium | reverse complement strand
CCTGAGTAGCCGCCGTCGACCGCCCGATGGTCGAAAGACTGCGCAAGAATGCCGACCGGGCGAATGGCGATCGAATCGCCTTCGGGCGCTTCGATTACGATCGGCTTCTTGCGGACGCCATCGGTCGACAAGATCGCCACTTGCGGCTGGTTGATGATCGGCGCCGTGATCAGGGTTCCGAACGAGCCGTTGTTCGACAGGGTATAGGTGCCGCCGGCGAGATCATCGGGCTTGAGCCGGCCTTGCCGCGCGCGTCCCGCGATCTCCTGGACGGCCTCGGCGAGCTCCGGAACGGATAGCCTCTCGGCCTGTTTGATGACTGGCGCAACGAGCCCCTCCGCACCGAGATCGACCGCGATCGCGAGGTTGACATGCGGGTGGAGGACCAACGAATCGGCTTCGACGCTGCCGTTGAGATGCGGGAACTCCATCAGCGCCTCGCAGACCGCGGCCGCGATGAACGGCAAGTACGTGAGCGAATAGCCGTGCGCGCTGCGCCACGTTTCCCGAACCTGGCGACGGACGACGTCGACGTTCGAGAAGTCGACCTCGACGGCCTGCAGAACATGCGGGCTCGTCGCCTTCGAGCGCACCATGTGCTCGGCCGTAAGCTTGCGGATGCGCGTGAACGGCACGACATCGCCAGCGACGACTGCGCCGGTGCCGCCGCGCGCTTCGGCCGCCTCGCCCCGCGCAGGCGCAGGTGCGGCTGGCGGCGGCGCGGTGCGGCCTGTCGGCGCCGGTGCAGAGCGCTCCGTCGCGGGCGGATCTTGAAGATAGCGGATCACATCGCGGCGCGTGATACGGCCGTTGCGCCCTGTACCTTCGATGCGGCCGAGCTCCAGATCGTGCTCCGCCGCAAGCCGACGCACGGCCGGCGAAAGGCGCTCGCCGGCATGACGTGCTGAGGCGCGTGCGGCTGCTGGAGGAGCCGCCGAGGATGCCGACGATACCGCCGCCCGCGCGCTGCCGGCCGCGCCGTTGCCGGCCGCGCCGTTGGCGGTCTTGCCGACTCCGGCCGGTCCCTCCGCGACGCCTGCGGTCGCAGGCTCTGCCGTCGTGCTGGCCTGCGCGGCGCCGCCGGCCGAGGCCGTCTCGCAGGCGACCTCGACGACCGCGAGCACGGTGCCGACCGGCACCGTCTGGCCCGTCGACACGAGCACCTTCGCAAGTGTTCCGGTGCCCGGCGAAGGGATTTCCATCGAGACTTTATCCGTCTCGATATCAAGAAGGATTTCGTCGGCTTGCACGGCGTCGCCGACTTGTTTGTGCCAGGTTGCGACCGTTCCTTCGGTGACGGTTTCACCGAGCTGCGGCATCAATACATCCATCGAGCTCTACCATTCCACGCTAATGTCATCCCGAACCCGCGCGGCCGCGGACGCACGCGCCCGGGCCGTCGCGAATGCCTCTCGAACGCGTATCAGTCGACGAGCTCTCTGACTCGGGCGATGATCCGCTCGGCGTTCGGGATCTGTGCGTCTTCCATATTGTTTGCCGCGGCGAGCGGAATGTGCGGCGTCGTGACCCGCACGACCGGACCGTCGAGGTCCCAGAAGAGCTCCTCGGCGACGATCGAGGCGATCTCGGCGCCCCATCCGCACAGCCGCGGGTTCTCCTCGACGGTGACGAGCCGACCGGTGCGGGCGACCTCGGTCAGGATGGTCTGCGTGTCGAGCGGCACGAGTGAACGCACATCGATCACCGTGGCCGAGATGCCGTGCTCCTCCTCAAGGGTCTTCGCCGCCTGCAACGCGCGCGGCACCATCAGCGCGAGTGCGCAGATCGTGACGTCGTCGCCGCGCCGGATGACGTTGGCCTGACCCAGCGGAAGCACGTGCTCACCGTCCGGCACCTCGCCCTTCACGGCATACAGCGACTTCTGCTCGAAGAACAGCACCGGGTCCTCGTCGCGGATCGAGGCGGCGAGGAGGCCTTTGACGTCGGCCGGCGTCGACGGCGCGACGACCTTCAGACCCGGCACGGCCATCGCCCAGTTTTCGACACTTTGCGAGTGCTGTGCGCCGAAGCGGGCGCCGCCGCCGTTACCCGAACGGATCACGAGCGGCAGCTTGACCTGGCCGTCCGTCATATAGCGGGTCTTAGCGATCTGGTTGACGACGATGTCCCAGCAGACCGCGAAGAAGTCCGAGAACATGATTTCGGCGATCGGACGCAGGCCCGTCATCGCAGCGCCCATGGCCGCGCCGAGGATGGCCTGCTCGGAGATCGGCGTGTCCCGCACGCGCTCGGGGCCGAACTCGTTGAACAAACCGACGGTGGCTTTGAAGACGCCGCCGGCTTCGCCAACATCCTCGCCCAGAAACACGACGCTCGGATCGCGACGCATCTCCTGCGCCATGCCCGCCGCGACGGCCTCCCGATACGTCAATTCCGCCATGCGACACCCCCGTCGGCCCAAACGTCTTGAAATGCAATGCTTGCGTCGGACGGCGGCGCGTTACGCGCTTCCTCCGTCGCTTGATCGATCTGCTTCAGCGCTTCGGCCTCGATGGCCGCCACCGCGCTCTCCGGAAGGCCGGCGTCGAGCAGGCGCTTACGATAACGGGGGATCGGATCCTTGCCGAGCCATTCCTTGACCTCCTCGTCCGGCCGGTACTTGCCGGGATCGGCGCGCGAGTGACCGCCGTGGCGGTAGGTCTCGGCTTCGATCAGGCTCGGGCCTCCGCCGCGGCGGGCGAGATCGAGGGCCTGCATCGCAGTTTCGTAGACGACATCGACGTCATTGCCGTCGATCAGAATAGGCTCAAGACCATAGGCGCTTGCTCGGTCGGCCGCCGGATGCTTGACCGCTGTCACGTCGTGAATGGAGGTGTACTCCATGTAGAGATTGTTCTCGCAAACGAAGACGACCGGCAGCTTCCAGACCACAGCGAGGTTTAGCGCCTCGTGAAACGCGCCGATATTGGTCGTGCCGTCGCCGAAGAAACAGACGGTGACCTGATCCGTGCCGCGATACTGCGCGGACCACGCCGCGCCCACGGCGATCGTCAGATGCGCGCCGATGATCGCGTACGAGCCGAGCATGTTGTGCTCGAGGCTGGTCAAGTGCATCGACCCGCCTTTGCCGCGCATCAAGCCGGAAGAGTTGCCCATCAGCTCGCCGAGGATCTTGGTCATCGATACGCCGCGCACGAGCGTGTGGTTATGACCGCGGTA
>CAZFJU010000354.1:0-3191 GCA_964518995.1 uncultured Gammaproteobacteria bacterium | reverse complement strand
TATACTGGAATCGGGCGTTCGGCCAGCCGTTGCTGCGGGTCGTCGATGCGCCGGAGGGTGTGACGGCGCCCCACGCCCAATTCAATGTCATCCAGTGGGGAGCCGACGGAGGGCATGCGTCCACGGCGCATATTCAAATGGACCCGCGCACCGGCGAAATCCTGCACGCCCACATCTTCATCGTTCCCGATCGATACCCAGGCAACGCCGCGACGCAGCACGACTACCTGCGCTATTTGGTCGCTCATGAAGTCGGGCACGCGCTGGGGCTCCGGCACAACTTCGCGCACGGGCCGGTCAGCACGGTCATGAACTACTTCAGCCCGGAGGACGCTGCGAGAATTGGGCGCGAGATCATCGCGGCCGGCCGCGACGCATTGGACTACGACCGTCAGGTCGTGCGCGACGTTTACCTCAACCACCGCCTCGACATCGAAACGCTGCCGGCCTTTTGCACGGATAGCCAGCCGGGCTGCAGCCCCTTCGACAACAGGAGGCGGGCCGTCGGTGCGGCCGAGAACGGCGCCAGGCCCTGACTCCGAATCGCGCGCGGAAGCCAGCGTGCGAATCGGCCGATCGCTGCCATGAAGCGGCTGCTTAACCGTTACCTTAACCGTTACGTCAGGCTGCAGGGCGGGTCGTCAAGTATGCTACGACTGTCCCTTGACCCCCACACGTCCAAGTTTCATTAGGTGCGGAGAGTTCGATGAAGATGACTCGATTCCTCGCGGCATGCGGCGTATCGGCTGCGGTGCTGCTTGCGCTTCCGGCCTCTGCTCACGCACCCGTGTTCGTTTGCGAGAGCGACGACGACACGATCCGTTGCGAAGCCGGCTTTTCGGACGGCTCTTCCGCGGAAGGGCAGACCGTCACCGTGCTCGACGCCGAGCATCGCGTCCTCATGGAAGGCGTCGTGGACAGCGATGGCGTTTATACGTTCACGCCGCCCGATGGCGACTTTCACGTGTTCTTCGACGGCGGTCAGTATCATGAGATCACGTTGTACAGCACGGATATCGACTAGCTGAACCTCGCAGAGATCGCGAGTGGCTGAATCCCAGGGGCCGCGGCGCCAGGGTACGAATGTCGCGTATGCGCCGCGAGCCCTACGGGTTGATCAGGGCGTTGCACGCCTGGCTGGGTGTGACGCTCGGGTTGCTGCTGCTTCTGAGCAGCGTCACAGGTACGCTGCTGATTTGGAAGAACGAGCTCGTCCAGCTCCGGCTCGCCGATGCGAGTGCGCTGTTCGAGCCGACGCCGGAAGCGCTTGCCCGGATCGCCGCCGAGATCGAGGCGCAGTTCGACAACGACGACATCGTCGAGATCCGCTTCGCCACGCTGCGTTTCCCGCTGACTCGCGTCGTCCTCACCGATGCACGTTACGCGTACGTGAACCCGCGCGGCGAGATCGTCGATCAGTGGACGCAGAACGAGCGTTGGGAGGAGTGGCTATACGACCTGCACCATCGCCTTCTGCTTGAGAATGCCGGGCTCACGCTGCTCGGTGCGGCCGGGCTCGCGATGATCGTGCTCGTTTTCGCCGGGGCCGCGGCGTTCTGGCCGCAGCGAAGGGGGTTTCGGCGCGGTGTCTGGCCGCGCAGCGCGGCGCGGCCGCAGCTTCTCCGCGCCCACCGCAATCTCGGCGCGATCATGGCGCTGCCGCTCATGCTGACGCTCGTGACGGGCGTTTTGCTCGCGTTTCCGGAGCCGTCCGAGACGCTGCTGCTCGAGCCTTTCAGGGGAGACGACTACAGCCAAGATTTCGGCGAGAACCTCGATGAGATTTCGGGCGGGGGCTCCGGCGCGTGGCTGCCGGCCATGGAGCGCGCCGCACGCAGCTTCCCGGGCGCGACGATCCGCTCGGCTCAGGCGCCGAGCGCCTTTTCGATCTACCGAGTCATCGGGCTAAAGCAGCCCGGAGAGTTGCATCCCGACGGGCTGAGCCGCGTGTATATCGATGCTGGTGAGGGTTGGATGGACGTCCGCATCGATTCTAAGGCTCAGCATGTGTCGGAGCGTCTCTACAATACCGTCTACCCCCTGCATACCGGCCGACAGGATCACACGGTCTACAGGCTCTTGCTGACGCTGAGCGGCGTGCTCATCGCTGCGCTGAGCGCGGCGGGCCTCGCGTGCTTCGTGCGGCGCTATGGCTCACGCCGGTAGGCGCGTGCAGCTCTCGAGGAGGAGCAAGCCGGCCTCGAGAAAGTCGAAATCGAAGTCCATGTCTTCCGGAACGTCGAAGTTGTAGCCCTTCGTGAAGCCGATCCAACGGCCGAGAAAGATCGCGCAGGTCCAGATGGCAATAGATGCGAGCGCGGCGGCGCGCGCCGCGTTCGGAATCGGAGTCTGTGCGTCCCAGCTCGGCGCCGAGCGTGCGATGACGCGTTCGAACAGCGCCATATTGATGCCCGCGAGCGCGAGCGCGAACATCTTCCACCAGAACGGTGTGTTTTCGAAGTAGGTGCTCGCATTCGGCAGGAACATCAATACGCCCGTGATGACCGCCAGGCCGAATGCGGTCCATGTCCAGCCCACGAGCTCGTCGTGGACGCGCACGTATGTTCGACTCGTGCCGGCGACGCCGAGGAGCCTCAGGTCCACGATGAGAATGGTTCCGAAGACCACCGCCACAGCAGGATCGTCATGGCCGCGCCGGCCCGGACCGCAGGCGAGAACATGGGTTCGCTGTCCGCGCCGGCGAGCGCATTGCGGAGTGAGCGGTGGAACAGTGCGGCGCTCCCGGAGCCGACGACGATGAGGCCGAGCTTCATCCAGAAGGAAAGGCTCGTGAACTGGCGAACCGGCTCGCCGACGACGAGCGTCACGCCGGTGACGGCCATGACGACGAGCCCGCTCCAGATCCACGGGGAAAAGCGCGCCATTACCGCGCCGAAGGGCTGGTCCACGCAGATCTTGCCGAGCACACGCAGCGCAACGATCGAGATCGAGACGAATACCACGCCGATTGTGACAATGTGGATTGACTGGACCACCGGAATGATCCAATCGACGGACTGAATGGTCGTGCTGATCGGCGTGGCCTGAAGCCGGGACGCCTGGTCCTCGAACATGTGCTCCCCCTCGATCGTTAGTGAAGGGCTGCGTGCCGTTGCCGCGCAACTCTTTAGATGGGCGTCACCAGCCGGCGCGAATGCCGACGAAGGCACTGCGATCGTACGTGCTTCGGC
>CAZFJU010000353.1:0-3201 GCA_964518995.1 uncultured Gammaproteobacteria bacterium | reverse complement strand
GGGCGTCGAAGGTTCGCTTCCAAACCGCGATTGGACGTGGGAAGCCTACTATTCGAGCGGCAAGACCGACGCGACGAATATCTATTACGGCTTGCCGTCGCTGCAGCGCTGGCTGGCGCTGGTCGGCTCGCCGAACTTCGGCGAAGGCCAGACGATACCGTCGGCCACCGGCGGCAACTATCAGATGACCTGCACGACCGGCCTGCCGATCTTTTATGGCACGACGGCCGGGACGTCCGCCGACTGCGTCAACGCCATCGTGGGCCGCTACAAGTCGGTGACGGAGGTGTCGCAAGACATTTTCGAGGCCAACCTGCAGGGCAAGATTACCGACATGAGCGCCGGCGAGCTGCGCTTCGCCGCCGGTATCACGCACCGCAAGAACGGCTTCACGTACGAGCCCGCTAATCCGCAGGCGTCGATCTTCGATGCGCCGCTCGGGCTGTTCGTGTCGAACCCGACGGAGGGCGAAACAAAAGTATGGGAGGTCTACGGCGAGTTGCTGGTGCCGGTCACCGAGCGCCTCGACCTCGAGGTCGGCTACCGCTTCTCGGACTACGACACTGCGGCGGACAAGGTCGGCACCTATAAGGCGTTGTTCGACTGGTCGGCCACGGACTGGCTGCGGGTGCGCGGCGGCTTCCAGCGCGCGAATCGTGCGCCGAACACGGCCGAGCTGTTCCAATCCGAAACCACGGTATTCCAGACGACGTTCTCGAGCGCCGATCCGTGCGCGTCGATCACGTTGATCCCGGGCTTCGGCAACCGTGCGGACAATCCCAACCGGCTGCAGGTGCAGGAGCTTTGCGCGGCCCTGATCGGCAATACGACGTCTGACTTCGGCGCTCCGGGTAGCGTGGAGGCCAACACTTTCTTGGCCGGCAACCAGCCGTTCACCGGCATCAACACGGTGCAGGTCGGTAATCCGAACCTGGAATCTGAAGAGGCCAAGACCTGGACGCTCGGCATCGTGCTTGCGTCGCCCGGCAACCTTGATGGTCTCACCGCGTCGCTCGACTTCTACAGTATCGAGATCACGGACGCGATCGCGACGTTCGATGGCCAGACGATCTACAACAAGTGCTTCAACCGCGACGGATTGTCGAACCCAACGTATTCGCTCAACGATCCAGGCGGTTTCTGTGCGTTGATCAACCGCAGCGAAAGCACCGGCGCCGCGGGGACCGTCGACGCCCGTTACTTGAACACCGGCCTCATCGAGACGTCCGGCGTGGACGTCGCGGTGAACTGGATCACCGACCTGCCGACGGGCGGGAGCTTGTACGTGAACAACATGCTGAGCTTCCTCAACGAGTTCAACACGCAGACTACGCCGACCGACCCGATGTTCGAATATCGCGACACGCTCGGTAACGGAGGCCAGTACAAGTATCGGCTGTTCTCGACACTCGGCTACAACTTCAGCGGGGGCAATGCGAATATCGGCCTGCGCTGGCGGCATCTGCCCGAAGTCAAGAATGCGGCGTACGTGACCAATCGCAACACGACCAATCTGCCGACCGACTCGTACAACGTGTTCGATCTGTTCGCCGGCTACTCGTTCGGCGAGCGCTATCAGCTGCGCGGCGGCATCGATAACTTGTTCGATACGGACCCGGCGGTTGTCGGCGCCACACCGGTCGATAGCAACAGCAGCTCGACGCTGCCAGGCTATTACGACACGCTCGGGCGTCGCGCCTACCTCGGTCTGAAGGTGCAGTTCTAACGCCCAAAAGCCGCTGCGGGCCGGGCGACATGCCCGGCCCGCTTCGTCTCGATCGATGCGCTCGTCGGAGCGTCTCCTCGCTAGTTAACTCTCTTATACTCGAAGGCCGCTGGGCATCTGCCCCGGCGTTCGTAACTCAAAGACGAGAGAGGCGACCTTCGGATGATCTCCAACTACCGCAATCGCAAGCCGCTGGTGCAGGCCGTCGCGGCCGGCGTGACGTTCCTACTGCCATCGCTGCTCGTGCCGGTGCAGGCCCAGCACGTTACGATGGAAACCTTGCTCGATCGCATCCAGGTCGAGGATCTTCTAACCCGCTATTACTACGATTTGTCGCGCGGTGAAGGTCACGCACTATCTGACTACTTCACAGCCGATGCCTTGCTCGATGTTGACGGCACGATCGCGCGCGGCCATGCGGAGATCGCTGCGCTCTATGGCGCTGGGGGCGGCGACGCCGAGGCCGAGCCTGAATCGGCCGACTCGACCGAACCCGAGGCACCGCGCCGCCGCGGCCACATGCTGCTGACGAACCCGGTGATCGAGATCAATGGCGACACCGCCATCGCGCATGTCATCTGGACCGGTGTCATGAACGAGGGCCTCGGCCAGGCCCCCTCACTTTACGAACAAGGCAGGGAAGATACCGAGCTCGTTAAAGTCGACGGCAAGTGGCTCATCAAGCGCCGCTACATCAGCTCCGACAGTGGGCTGCCGGATCGCTTCGACGAAACTTACGAGTATCGCGAAAACCCATTGGATTGACCGTATCCTCCCATCACTGACGCCGGCGCTCTCCGCCGGCGTCGGGCTCGCGAGACGGCAAGCCGCCCCGGCGAGCGCTTAGCTTAGCCAAGCGCGACGACCGGTTATAGCGGAGAGCGGCGCCATGGCGCTACAATTCGCACCCCTTCCGCGCGCCGACGGCTCAACCGGCGCCACGGGCACTGCGAATACGCCATGTCTCCAGCAATCGAAACGGCCGGCCTCGTCAAGCATTTCGGCGAGACGCAGGCGCTGAACGGCATCGATCTTGCCGTCCGCCGTGGGGCAGTCTACGGGCTGCTCGGCCCCAACGGCGCCGGCAAGACGACGACGATCCGCATCCTGTCGACTTTGCTTCGACCGGGCGGCGGCGTCGCCCACGTGCTCGGCTATAACGTCGCCAAAGACCCGGCCAAAGTCCGCGCAAGGGTAAGTCTCACCGGGCAGTTCGCGTCGGTCGATGAGGATCTCACCGGCTTGGAGAACCTCGTGCTGGTCGCGCGGCTGCTCGGCTATTCGTGGCGCGACTCCCGCGCCCGGGCGCACGAGTTGCTCGCGGCGTTCGACCTGACGGCCGCCGGCGCGAGACAAGTGCGCACGTTTTCCGGCGGCATGCGGCGACGACTCGATATTGCCGCAAGCTTGGTCGCCACGCCGGAGCTGCTGTTTCTCGACGAGCCGACCACCGGGCTCGATCCACGCAGCCGCAA
>CAZFJU010000352.1:0-3210 GCA_964518995.1 uncultured Gammaproteobacteria bacterium | reverse complement strand
GTGGCGAGATCGAGGGTTACGAGCAGCGGCAGCGTGTGCTTCCGGGGATCACCGGACTGGCCCAGATCAGTCAGCACTACGATTCCTGCGTGGATGACGTGCGGCGCAAGCTGAGCTTCGACCTGGAGTACATCAAGCGCGAATCGGCGATGGAGGACCTGCGGATCCTGCTGCGGACGGTGCCGGTGATGTTGTTTCGGAAGGGGGCGTGGTAGGCGAAGGGGGCGGGGGTGAGGCAGAGGCCGTTTCTGCAAACCGGAGGGGGTAAGATGACAATCGCTTCCGAACGCTTGGCTCGTTTAGCCGATGTGCTCTTGCTCGGCGGTGCCACCGGTCTCGTCCTGACGTTCTTAATCGCGCGGTTGATTGGCGAGGTAGCCGCTCGGGCTTTGTTCGATTCGCTCGTCGCGGGCCTCCTCGCTGGCATCTGGCTTCGGTTGCGAATATGGGAGCGTGATGAGCACGCGAGCCGGCGCGGAAGCGGACCGCAGCCGCAATAGCCGTTGAGCGGGACGTACACATCCGTGCGTGCCCATCTGACGGATCGATTCGGTCGATTCACCTCGTGTGTGTGCTTCCCCATGTTTACTGTACGACTACCGGTGCGTTCTGGCGTATTGCTCGTTCTTCTTGTGTTCGCCGCTGCCAGTATTTACGGAGGCAGTCTCGTTCTCCAGCTGCTTGGCGCGATCTACGATCACGACCACATTTTCGGATTGTTGCCTCTGCTTCATGTCGATCGCGAAGGTAACTTAGCCGCCTGGCTCTCCTCGTTCATCATGCTCTGCTCTGCCCTCGTAGCGTGGTCAATTGCAGAGCGACTTGTGGAAGCGGGGGAAGACACGGCGTTCTCCTGGCGTTTGGTAGCAGTCGCGCTGTTCTTGATGTCCGTCGATGAAGCCGCGCAGCTGCATGAGTGGGTGGGAGGGCTGGTTCAGCCGATGCTGCCAGAATGGGGATTCCTTTACTTTGGGTGGGTCGCCGTCGGACTGCTTGTGATTGCCGCCTCGGCTCCCTTCTTCATTCGTTTTGTTCGGTCTCTACCGGGGCCTACCCGTCTACACCTCGTGGCGGCGGCTGGACTCTTCCTCGCCGGCGCTGTCGGTGTCGAAATGGTGACCGCAGTGTATATGAGCGCGTCCGAGAATAAGCTGTCGTTGATGTACATCACGCTGTCGCACATCGAGGAGTTCCTGGAGATTATTGGGCTCATCGTGCTCCTGAAGGGGTTGATGGCGTTCGCCATACTGGCCGGTCTTCGGCGGGTACCGAGCCAAG
Source organism: uncultured Gammaproteobacteria bacterium (assembly GCA_964518995.1). GTDB lineage: Bacteria > Pseudomonadota > Gammaproteobacteria > Steroidobacterales > Rariloculaceae > ZC4RG20. Next base: position 1,932 of record CAZFJU010000352.1, on the reverse strand, counting down.
GATCGGCAGCTCAGAAGGAAGCAGCAGTAGGATAGCTTAGCGCCGCCTACCGGCGTGAAGACCCCCGCAGCCTTTCTGTCTGTGGGGGTCTTCACATCCCGTCGATTGCATGTCGGACTCTGGCGCATCGTGAGACGTCCCTCAAACGACTCCACAGTCGGTCGCATTCACCCGCAGTGCGCCCCGGATATCCGGTCAAATACTCACCCGTACAGAATCCGGGTTGAACACTGAAGAAGCCGCCGCAGCCATAGTATTGAGTGGCAGCGTCCCTGCAGGTCGATCGGCAGCATGAGGTCTACCTCCCCAGAAAGGAGCGGGACCGGCTTCACGCAATTAGCCCATTGCCGCCGCTGAACTCGTCCGAGTGGAGCCCGAAATTTCCGCCGATCTGCCCTCGCAGCTCCTAACCATCACCGTCGAAATCATGACGTCCAAGCGAGCGGTGGGGGATGATTGGAGTGGTGGCAGGACGCGCCGCGACTCTGCAGGATATCGGCGAAGTCAAAACGATATTCACGACGGGCTGATTACCTCCCGGCGAGTTGGCTCCCAGAGCGCGTTTGCCTTGCCCTGCAAGGCGCGCGTTCCTGCATGAAGCGCCGCGAAATTGCTCGCCAGCGCGAAGGCGGGAACAGAGATGAGCCGAGGAAGGTTGACGCGCTCCGCGAGTAGCCAGCCGGCGCCGCCGGGCAGTAGCACCAAGCCCGCAGCGACTAGGGCTGCCAGAGCAGAGGGCCGCGACGGAGCCAGAATGAGGAGGCCCAGGAGCCCGAGCGGAGCGCTCCACGGCAGCAGCCATCGGCACACCTTGTGACTGAACAGCATCCAGGAGAAGATGCCGTACCGCCTGGGATCAAGCAGCGTCCGCTTAAACCAAAGCGTCTCCATACCGCGGGTCATCGTTCTGACCTTGCGTCGATACTCCGATCGCAGTGACCCGGTGCGGGGAACGAGGCACGTAGCTTCGTCGACCGAAACCGCTCGGTAGCCGTGCTCGCGAGCAACGATGGCCGCGGCGAAGTCGCGGCTCACATGCTCCGGAAGCGGTTCGCGGTGCAGGTGCGTACGTATGGCGTAGAAGCACCCCGAAGCCCCGACAATGCCGCCAAGACGCGTCTCGAGCTGGCGGATCCACATCTCATAGCCGACGTAACCGCTCTCACCCGCATTCGTCTCCGCATCGAGGGAAGAAACGCTGACGTCACGGCCGGATGCGAGTCCTACCTCCGGATCGCTGAACTGAGCGATGAGGGGTCGGAGCGCGTCAGGGGCAATGCGGACGGATGCATCGGTGTTGACGACAATGTCCCCGGTCAGGTACGGAGCCGCGGCGTTTTCTGCTGCCCCTTTACCCCGCCGCTCTGCCACGCGCAGGAGCTCCACTCCGTGACGGGCGTACTCGCGAACTATGGAGTCGGTCCCATCGGTAGAGGCGTCCGAAACAATGAGGATCTGCCGCCTTTCCGCTGGATAGTCCAGCCGGAGCAGCGACTCGATCGTTCCACGAATCTGCGCCTCTTCGTTGAAGGCCGGCACGGTGATGCTGATCCTCGGCCAGATATCGGATGTGCCGACGGATCGCGTCGCGCGTAACCGCTGGATCGCCAAGAGTATCAGGGGATAGCCTATATAGGCGTAGATTCCGAGAATGGCCGGTATCGAAACGAGAGCGAATGCCAGGTTTGTCATCTGATCAGCGTACATGGGATGCAATCAGCTGCCGGTAAAGATGCTCGTGCCGATCAAGCCACCTGGCCGCCCCAAATGTCTCCTCGAGACGCTGAGCGGCAAGGGAAGCCTTGTGAGCGGCAGCGGCGGGATCATAGTGGATCGACCTCAACGCCTTGGCGATGGCATCCGTGTCACCGGCGTCTGGCAGCCAACCCTCGGCGGACGAGATGACGTCCGGTACGCCTCCAACAGCGGAAG
>CAZFJU010000351.1:0-3227 GCA_964518995.1 uncultured Gammaproteobacteria bacterium | reverse complement strand
GCCCCCTCGCCGTTGGTTTCGAACGCCACCTCGCTGTCGAGGCAAGCGCTGAACTGCACGCCGACGACACCGGTCTCGAGGGTGATGGCCCGGGCTGTTGCGCGCGAGCGCTCCTGCTTATGGCGCCGGTAGGCTTCCTTCATTGCCGGCGTCGGTGCGACGTACCGGGCCTTACTGCTCGGCGGCAACGGCGGAAGCGGCGGCGCCGCCAACGCGCGTGTCATCGTCCCTGAATGACAACAGTCGAAGAATGCCGTCAGGTGAGCGCCGGCGGGAAGCAGGTTGAAGGCCTCGAAAATATCATCATCCACGACAAGCCCGCCAACGCCGGCGGGATTGCCGCAATCTATCGCGCAGAGCGCCGAGTCTTGCTGGTCGACTTCGTCGTTGGACACGTCATCGAAATGCGTGCCGTGACCTGCGTACTGGATCACGAGCCGGTCCCCGGCGCGCGCCGCGCGGATGAACTCGCGCATGCGCGCGATGATGCCGTCGCCGGTGGCTTGTTCCTCGGGAAGCGTCTCGACCGTGAAGCCAAGCTCCTCGAGCCTGCGCCGCCATGTTGCCGCATCGTGGAGGCAGCCGTTCAACCGGGTAATGTGCTGGTAATGATCGATGCCGATGCACAGCGCGCGTCGCGAAGCCCCCGCGGCCGATGGAGCACCGTGCTGTGCGGCGGAAGAGCTTGCAGAGCCGACGGAAGCGGAAGTCGATACCGGCCCGGGCAGCGATCCGAGCCCTCCCGACCCGAACCCGCCCGACCCCAGCCCGCCCGACCCGAGCCACGGCGCAAGGTGCGGCGGCCACTCGAACTCTTCGGCCCAAAGCGCGCGGCTCGCCGAGCGGGCGCTTTTTCGATACGGCGAGATGGGCTCGCCGTGGGTCCGTCCCAGAACGCGCCGGCACACACTCTCGAGAGTCGCCTTGTCTTCGTCGAAGTCGCCATGCGCGCGAGCGCGACTCGCGTTCCCGGAGGCCTCGCCGTCGCTCGGGGACCAGACCACTTCCGCGGGTCCGGCTGGCCCCTGATCGAGGGCGAACAGGCGGGCGACGCGCGGGTCTCCGCGCAGCGAGATCTCGAGGCCGAGTATATCGGTGTCGCGTTTCGGCTCGAGTGCACCATACACCATGTATAAGAGTGATTTGCCGTAGAGCCGCGTCACCGTGTCGTCCAGCTCGAGCGCTTTCTTCATCGTATAGACGGTCAAATGATCTACGCCGGCGCCGAGCTTCGGCGCGAATTGCTCGAGGAACAGCTCGTTGGTGACAGCCGGCGCGAGAAAGTGGGCCGAGCTCACCGTCACTTGATCCAGGTGCTTAAGAAAACGCGTCAGAAAGATCGAGCCGGCGCTGTGTCCGGCGATGTGCAACTCGATCTCGTCGTGGTGTTTGTTGAGCAGCTCGGTAAGGGTCGAGGCGACGTACGTGGCTCCGCCCGCCGGGTCGTTGGCGAGCTCGGCGTTCCGCTTCATCGCCGACCAGAGGCGCGCGGCGCCGAGGGCACGGGCCGCTTCCTCCACGCGCTCGTCGAGCCACTCACGCAGGAGCCCTCTCGGCGCCTGCTCGAGATCGCGGGCGCCGAGGATCATCGCCTTCAGTGTCTCGGCGATTCCGGTTTCCCAGATGAAGAACAGCGGATAGACGTGGTTGTCGCGCCAGAACGGCAGCTGATCGTAGGCGCCAAGCAGCGCGTTCTTTTCACTGACCAAGCCGCCGTGGGCGTAGACCAGCACCCGTGCCTTCTGCCCCTTACTGGCGGCGGCGGCGATCTCTGCCGTCAGCCGCTCGCCGACGATTCGATCCACGTCGATCTTGGCCGTGCGAACCCGCCCGCTGTCCGAGAGGCGGCCGAAGGAAAGGTTGATCACGTGATCCGACAGCGCCTCGAGGACGACAGGGTCGACGGCCGGCCCAAAGGGGCCCCGAGCGGCCGCGTCCGCCGAAGGCTGCGGCACGTGCTCGGCGCCAGTCGTATCGTCCAGCTGAACGGCGGCCGGATCCATCGTCGCGAGCGCTTCGCCGCCCGACCTTGCGCCGGGCCCGAACGCCGTTCGCGTCGCATCCCGAGTCGGCGGCTCGAACCGCTCGAGCGCGGAAATCCATTCCGGCTTGCTCTGACTGGTGCCTGGACAACTCTTGCTCGACATCTCGTTGTGGAAGCTGAGTGCCGACGCCGGCAAACCAAAGTGCCGCTGCACGGCCTGGATGACCGCGAGGGTGGCGTCCTTCTGAGCATCGGTCAGCGATTCCCGGCCGGTGTCGAAGTCGCCGATCATCTCGATCATGAACGGACCGGCGATCGCGTTACCGTTGAAACCGATCGCCGAGGCCGGGCTCCAGTTGAAGTTCCGGCACAGCCAGATGGCGCCGTCGGGCCCGATCGATACATGCTGCGCGATGTCGCTCCAGCCGTTCGTCGCGGTGTGGTGACGCCACATCCCCTCGATCGTCGCCAGGCCTCGATACTGCTGCTGCGTGGGCCGCCACGTATGGTGCAGGTGCACCCCCGTGACCCTTCGGCGCCATTGGAATTGCTCGACGAAGTCTCGAAAGCCCTCGGTGTCTAGAGACTGAAAACGACGCATGCTCCTTCTCCACGGAAACGTTCGAGCCGAGTGGGACTGAAGACCTGACGCATTGTTCTTCTCGTTTGCGCCGTTGTAGCGGACTGCGCTGCCGGCCGGCATTATCGCAAGAGGATATTGGAAGCGATATAATAGCAGAACCGCTATAGGTGTTGTTAGAGTGGAGAAGTAAACGGCGCCGCGTGCGTACGGTCAGGGTGATTGTCGCGTTACGTTACGGGAGCGAACGCTGGCGGTTCCAAGGTGACGAGGCGATGCATGCGCGCATCGATACAAACAGCGGCTCGCGGTACGGCTGAACTTGACACGAAGGCTATCGCAGGAACAAGAGCACAAGGCGGGCGAATAACAGCTCAACACGCGCTCTCCGCATCGCTTGCTTCGCGCACAGACGTCTACACCTCGGCAGGCTGTTCCAGGGAACCTTGCCATGAACGCACCGCCCGTCAGCACTCGGCCGATCCGTCGAAAGCGCTTGACCGTCGCGCACGATGAGCGCCCCACGTGGAATGGTGACGCTGCGTCACAAACTCGGTCCGAAGAGGTTGCCGCAGCGGTCAACAACGCCGCGGTGGCGATGGCGCGCGGTGTGTCCCAGATCGCGCCGAGCTTACAGCAGGAGCAGGCGGAGGCGATGCAGGC
>CAZFJU010000350.1:0-3319 GCA_964518995.1 uncultured Gammaproteobacteria bacterium | reverse complement strand
GCTCGGACTCGAGCAGGTTCTCGGCCATCGCGCTGCAGTTGAGCGCGACGAACGGCTTGCTCTTGCGATCGCTTGCGCGATGGATCGCGCGCGCCATCAGCTCTTTGCCAGTGCCGGATTCGCCGGTGATCAGCACGCGCGCGTCGCTCGCCGCGACCATCCGCGCCTGCTGAAGGCACTCCTGCATGATCGGGCTGCGGGTGATGATCTCGGCGTTCCAGTCGTCCTCGCGCTTCGGCAGCCCCGAGATTTTCATCGCACGATAGACGGCGTCGAGCAGCTGTTGCTTATCGACCGGCTTGGTCAGAAACCCGAACGCGCCGCTCTGGGTCGCTTCGACCGCGTCGGGGATCGTGCCGTGCGCCGTCAGCAGCAGCACGCACAGACCCGGCCATTGGCGCTGAATCTCTTTCAGCAGGCCAATGCCGTCCATGTTCTCCATGCGCAGGTCCGTGATCACGAGATCCGGGCGGTAGCGGGGCAGGATGCCGAGCGCGGCATTGGCACTCTCGACGGCTTCGACGTCATACCCCTCTGCGCGCAGGCGGATGCTCAGCAGCCGGAGCAGCCCGGGATCGTCGTCGACGACCAGAATGCGCCCATGCGCCTCGTCGAACTCATGCTTGAAGGCCCTACTATGGATTTGAACCATTTTCGCGTTCCCTGATGGATCGCTCGATGTTCGTGATCGCATCGAGCTTCTGTTGCGCCTCTATCAGCTCTTTGGCGAGCCGCTCGTTCTCGTCGAACGCGGCTTGCAGGCGCCGCGCGAATTCGTCTTCTCGAGCCTCACGTGCGAGTTGCGCTTCCCTGCGGAACCGCGCCGTTTCGGCACCGAGTATCAATCGTTGCTCCACTTCCTTTAAATGTATCGACACCAGCATTCGCTCCTCCGGCAACAGCGCCGGCCCTGCCGCGAGCAGGTCGCTCAAGCGCATCTGCGCTTCAGCGAGATCCTCGTTCGGGTGGCCCGGCGTCGCCACCGCGAGCGCATGCTTGACCCGGTTCGCCGTCGTCGGCGACGAGGCGGCGTCCCGCACGACATCGCGAAACACCCGATTCTGCGTTAGCGGGTCGCCTTCGATCAGCTCGCGCATCATGTCGAGATAGGCATAAACGGGCGACGCGGCGAGCCCATGGCTCGCCAGAGCCGCGTCGCTGAAGTCGATCGCGGCCGGGTCGTCGCGCGTGAACGCGCTGCTCAGCTGGCAACCCGCGAGCAGCGCCGCGGTGACGCCAAGCACTGGCCCGATCCATCGTGTGCCGCGCCGCGCGCTCCGCATGCCGGCCCGCGCGCTAACCATTGTTCACCACCAGCTGCGGGCGATCGGGCCGGTCGTTCGCGAGCCGCATCGGCAGCCGCACCTGGAAGTGAGCGCCCGGCCACGTGCCATCGAGCAGCTTCACGGTGCCGCCGTGCGCCTGCACGCACTCGGCGACAACGGACAAGCCGATACCCGTGCCGCCGACCGGCCCGCCCTGCAGGCGCCGACCCTGATAGAACGCTTCGAAGATCCGATCGCGGTCTTCGTCGGCGATGCCAGGGCCCGTATCCGCAACCTCGAGCACGAGCTCGGTCGAGCGCACCTCGGCGCCGACATGGAGGATACCGCCTTTCGGCAAGAACTTGATGGCGTTCGAGATCAGATTCTCGAGCACGAGGCGAAGCTTGCCTTCGTCCGCGCGCACGCGCCCCACGTTGACCCTGAGCTGCAGCTTGATCTCCTGATTCGAGATCAGCAGCCGATGTTGGCTCAGCACGCTGAAGACAAGCGGCTTCAACTCGAAGTCGGCAACGTCGAGCGATGCGGTCTTGGATTGCCAGGCGCTGAAATTCAAAAGGTTTTCGATGAGCTGCTGCAGCTTGACGCCGTTGTCGCGGAGGATCGACGTGACTTCCTGCTGCTGGGAGTCGAGCGGGCCGACGGAGCCGTCGAGCAGCAGCTCCGTGCCCTCGCGGATATTCGCAAGCGGCGTCTTGAGCTCATGAGACATGTGGCGCAGGAATTTGTTCTTTTCTTCGCTCGATTCCTTCAGCCGGTGCCGCAGCCATTCGAGTTGCCGGCCGAGCGCTTCGATGTCGCTCGGGCCGCGCACGGCGATCGCATGACCGAAGTTGCCGGCCCCGAGCTCGCGGATCGCGCGGTCGACCTGGCGCATCGGCCGGCCGACCAGAACCAGGAAGAACAGGATCAGCACGATCGTGCCGGGGACGAGCAGCGCCGATTGCCAGAGCAGGGCTTGCTGCGCATCGCGGGTCGAGGCCTGCAGCGCGGCCAGCTGCAGGTTGCGCGCCATGCGCATGCCCTGGCTGAGCTCCGTGACGGCGGTGCGCATCAGACGGAAGTTATCGTCGATGACTTGCGCGGCGTCGTCCGCCGCGAGGTCCGCGCGGAGCGCGGCATGCATCGCGCGGGCGAGGCGCGGCAGCCGATTGAGGTGGCGCACGACGTCTGCGGACTGCTGATTGGGCAGGCCGGCGAGGATCGCGACGCTTTGCTCGAGCGCATTGAGATCGTCCTCGTACAGGCGCAAGGTGTCTTGCGCCTGTTGGCTCGAGATCTCGTCGCGCCAGAGCAGGTTGTACTGCTTGGCCGAGCGCTCCAGGTTCGCCACGAGGCTCGACAGGCGCTGCGTCTCCGAGGAGCTGGTGCCGCTCTCCGTCGCGACCGCGTCGCTTTGGCTCGCCAGGCGGCCAAGCTGAACCGCCGCGTTGCCGATGGCGACCAGCAGCGGTAGCGTAACGAGCGCCATGCTCAGCAGGGCAAGCCCGAGCAGCGTTCGGGGTCGCCCGAATCTCACGTCCGAGGTTCCGTCACGTGTCGCTGCGCTCCCTTATTCAGTCGGCCCAGGTTCCCGTTGCCAACTTGCGTTCCCAGTTGAGCGAGCTTGCTACGATTTGCTCGAGATCATCGAAGCGGGGTGTCCAGCCGAGGGTGGTGCGGATGCGGCCGGCCTCTGCGACGAGCACCGGCGGGTCGCCTGGCCGCCGCGGCTCCTCACGCTGCTCGAGCGGCTGGCCGGCAACGCGCTCGACCATCGCGAGCACCTCGCGCACGCTGTAGCCGCGCCCATAGCCGCAATTCAGCACGACCGACTCACCGCCCGCGCGCAGATACCGGAGCGCATCGACGTGCGCGGAGGCAAGATCCTCGACGTGGATGTAGTCGCGCACTCCAGTGCCGTCCGGCGTGGGATAGTCGGTGCCGAAAATGGCCACATGCGGCCGCTTGCCGACGATGACCTCGCACGCGACCTTGGTCAAGAGCGTCGCCTTCGGCGTCGACTGGCCGATCCTCCCCTCGGGGTCGGAGCCGGC
>CAZFJU010000349.1:0-3321 GCA_964518995.1 uncultured Gammaproteobacteria bacterium | reverse complement strand
CGCCGCGTGCGCTGCCCCGTGGCATGAAGTTTGCCTGATATGGTGATTTCGAGCCAAAGGAGCCCCTCGCATGGAACGCACGACGAGTCTCACTGCACTTTGCTGTTTGCTTATGGCCGGCCCTGCGTTGGCCGATGAGAACTCCGGTCTTTATCTTGGCGTCGGACTCGGCGATTTCTCGTCCGAGATAAACGACCTCGATGATGTCGACATTGATTTCGATGAGGACAGCGATGCGAAGCGTTTTTTCGCGGGCTGGCGGTTCAATCCAATCCTCGCCTTGCAGCTCGACTACTTCGATTATGGCGATTCGTCGTCGGCGACGACCCTTCTCCCGATCCAAACGGAAGCGAAGGGCATCGCTCCCTCGGTGGTGGCGACGCTGCCGCTCGGTCCGATCGAGCTGTTCGGGCGCGCCGGGTGGTTGTTCTACGACCTGAATATCTCGGCTGACGGCGCCGACGTGTTCGATGGCAGCGACGATGACTTCGTCTACAGCGCCGGCATTGGCATTACCGTGCTCCAACGTCTATCGCTGCGCGCCGAGTACGAGGTGATCGAGATCAACGAGATCGACGACGCCGAGGCCGTTTGGATCACCGCGGCGTGGCGCTTCTGATGCTGCTCTGACCACGGGGCCGCTCGCTCGAAGTCGGTGCAGAACTTGCTCGAGCACAAAGGCGTCGACGCGTTCCTTGACGTGGAGCGCGTCTGCGCCTATGTAGTCGCGGCGGGTCCGACGCTGTGACGGCAGCTCGCCTGGTCGTAAGTCCGGCGTCGCAGACCGCACGTTTTCTTTCGCGTGAGGTTCGAGCACGATGCCGGAGTGGGGGCTGTCGTCCGTATGGGTCGATGTGGGTACGCTTTGCGTCATTTCATTTTTGTCGTTCATGGGCGGCATCGCTGCTGCTATGACCGGCGATAGATGACGCCTCTCAGCGGCCGCATGCTCGTATTGTTGGTGCTCGCGGCCGCTGCATGGCTCGTCCATCTTTTCGGACGCGTGCTCCCGGACTGGGCCGTGGCGCTCGCGGTATTGGGCCTCGCAGCGCCGATCACGCTTGGACTCGCGAGGCGCGGCCGGTTGCGCTGCATGGCCTTCCGTGCGCTATATCTACAGCCGGAGGGCTGGCTGGGCCGACGGTTTCGCGGCGGCGTGCTGCTGAACCTCCGTGCCGGGCTGGCCGGCATCGCGCTGGCGGCGATTCTGTTCACGGCGCTGGTCCGGCTCGAGGAAGCGGTGTCCTGGGCCGTGCTCGTAGTCGGCGCCCTCGCCACGGCGGGCGCGTTCGCGGCGTGGCAACGAGCGCTGCGCAGCGAGATCAACCCGCGCTACCTGCCCGAGACAGCGTGGCGGCTGACCTTCGCAGTCGTCGGCATCGGCATGGCCGCAGCGCTGATCGCGCTGGCGTTTTACCGGCCGTATCCCGATCTCGGCGAGGTGACGCTCGAGCGCGCCGTCTGGCATTTTGTCGATCAGGAGCAGGCCCGCAGCACGTGGGCGCAATGGCTGCTGCAGATGGCGGGCGCCAAGGACGGGCTGCGCCTGTGGCTCGCTCAGCAGCTGATGCCGCAGCCGGGCATCTCGGCTGGGCAGGCCCTCGGTTGGGCGATAGTGCTTGCAGAAGAAGCGCTCTTCGTGTGGTCTTATCTTTCGTACCTGTGCCCGGTACTGATCGGATCGACCGAAAATGACTAGCGCCACCCCCCTGTGTCGACAGCAAAGCCCACGCGCGGCGGCGGCTAGAGCCGCGGGGGTTGCCGCCGCGGCCGCAGCGTTGCTTTGGCTCGTGACGAATATCGCGCCGCTCGAGTGGCAACCGGCCGGAGCTCGGATCGTGCTCGATGGCGCGCATTATCGAGCCGGCGGCGAAGAGCTTCGCTGGCTCGAGTCGTTCTCCTCGCTGCATTTCGACGCCGGCGAGGACGCCGCCAGGGCGATGGTGGTGACGCAGGTCGATGCGCATCTCGACGCCGTGTTCGCCGAGGCCGATGCGCGGCTGCCGGCGTTTCTGGACTGGTACTACTCGCTGCGCGGTGAATACAGCCGTATTGCCATGGCGGCGCTCGAGCAGGTGAATGCGACACCGGCCGGGTTCGTCGCCGAGCGCGCCACGGCTATGTTATTGCCGGAGGAGATTTGGGACACGCGGCTGACGGCGCTCGCGCACACGACCGGGGAGCGGCTCGCCGCGCATCACGCCGCCGTGCGCGACGCCTGGCGCAGCGCGGTGGCAGGCCGGCTGTCCGAGCAACGGGTGCCGGCCCCGCTCGTCGACGCCGAAGCGCCGGTGCCGACGCTGATGCTCGACGAGCTGATTGCCGAGATCGCCGCGCGCGAAACGGCGGTGCTCGGCACGCGGCTGTCCGTGAGCACAGCGGCGGCCGGGATCGGCGCGGTCGCGACGCCGATGCTCGCGCGCGCGGCAGCCGTCCGCAGCGGCCGCGCGGCGGCGAGCCGTGCCGCGGCCCGCGGCGCGTCGCGCATCGGCGCTGCGGCAGCGAGCGGCGCGGCAGTCTGCGCGCCTGGCGGCGTCGTCGCGGCCGCCTGTGCGCTGCTCGCCGGCGGCGGGGCGTGGCTCGCGACCGATTGGGCGCTGCTTCATCTCGAGGAGCACATGCATCGCGACGAGCTCGAGCGTTCGCTGAGCGAAGCGTTGTCCATGCTGCGGGAGGAGGTCGGGCGCGAGCTCACGACGGTATTCGACGCCGCGGTGACGGCGCACTATGCGGACGTCGAAGGCGAGATCCGCCGTACCTTCGTGCCTGCGGCGGCCGGCCGCGCGGCGCGCGCCGGGCAGGGCGCCGTAGCGGCGGCCAGTTTGGATCAGCGCGGCGCCGTGGCCGGCGTGAGCGGCGCGCTCGAGGAGTGACGGGGAGGCGAGTCGTGGTCAGAGTGATGCGTCTGTGCGGCCTCGCCGCCCTGCTGGCCGGTTGCGGCAGCGACGGCGGCGTGCTGGCGCAGCACAGCGCCTTCGACGCTACGCCGGTCGCGCAGTTTGCCGAGCCGTGGGCGATGGCGTTCTTGCCCGACGGCCGTCTGCTCGTCAGCGAGAAGCGGGGGGCCTTGAAGCTCTACAACCACGATACCGGTACCGTGGGCGAGATTGCAGGCGTCCCCGTGGTGGCCTACGGCGGCCAGGGCGGGTTCGGCGACGTGGTGCTGCATCCGGATTTCGTCGCGAACAGCTTGCTCTACTTGAGCTATGCGGAAGCCGGCCACGGCGGCACGAGCGGCGCCGCTGTCGCCCGCGCGCGGCTGGCGCTCGATGACGACGGCGCCGGCGAGCTGCACGATCTCGCCGTGATCTGGCGCCAGGT
>CAZFJU010000348.1:0-3353 GCA_964518995.1 uncultured Gammaproteobacteria bacterium | reverse complement strand
TTCTTGAAGCCTTCGTCGTGTCTGGTCGGGCACCTCGAGCCGATCCGCGTGCGGCCGTATTACGGCAGCGTGCATCCGGAGCCCGAGCTCGCCGTCGTAATCGGCACGCGCACGCGCGATGTCGATTACACGCAAGCGCTCGGCGCCGTCTTCGGTTATACGATCTTCGACGACATCACGAGCAACGGCATGCGCGCCGAGGACCGCTTTCACTACTACGCGGTCTATGCCAGCAAGCACGATCCGGACAAAACAGAGCGCGTCGAGCAACATCTCTCCTATGCCGGCCGCTACAAAGGCAGCGATACGTTCGGCGCGATCGGCCCATGGCTCGTCACGCGCGACGAGATCGGCGACCCCGATAATCTCCCGGTCGCGTGCAAGGCCGGCGGCGAGACGATCGCCGAGGACAGTACCCGCTACTACAACTACACGGTCGCGCAGGTCGTTAGCTTCATCAGCCAATTTCTGACGCTCGAGCCCGGCGACGTCGTCTCGATGGGCACGGCCTTCAAGCCGGGTGCGCAGCGCAAGTCGATTCACCACGCGAACCTGCAGTACACCGCGGGGCCCATCGAAGTCTCGATCGAGGGTCTCGGCACGCTGTCGAACCCGGTGATCGTCGAAGACCGGCCGATCGGCCACTGGCGTTGAGCGAATGACGTTCGGTAAAGCGGTCATTCTCGGCGCGACCGGCCCCATCGGCCGGCACCTTGCCGAGGTGATGAGCGCCGCGGGCGTTGCCGTGCGCGTCGTGTCCCGCGACCTCGAGCGGCTCGAGGAACACTTCCCGGACGACGAGCACGTCGCCGCGAGCGTGCTCGATCCGGAAGACGTGCGCCGCGCAATCGACGGCTGCGGCATAGTCTTTCACGCCGTCGGCTTTCCCGGCGCGCAGATGGACCAGCACCGCACCGCGGCGCAGCATGTCGCGGCCGCCGTCCGCGATGTCGGGGCGAAGTGCGTGCACATTTCGAGCTTCTGGTCGTTCATGCCGTTGGTCGGCAATCCGCTCGACGAGAAGCATCCGCGCCAAGGCGGCCCCGACTGGGCGCGCCATCGGCGCGCGGCCGAGGACACGTTGCGCGAGGCGGGTGCAGCGATCGTCAACCTACCGGATTTTTACGGCCCACTCGTGCACACGAGCACGTTGCAGCAACCGCTGATGGACGCCGCGCGCGGCAAGACGATGAACTGGATCGGCTCGACGCAGACCGAGCGCGAATATGCTTTTGTGCCCGATGCCGTGCGCACGATTTTCGCCCTGGCCGCACGCGACGAAGCCTACGGCGAGCACTGGCTGGTGCCGACCGCCGGGCCGTTGAACGGCCGCCGCGCGGCGGAGATCGCCAACGACGTGCTCGTCCGCAAGATCAAAGCGCGCGGCGTGCCGCCGGCGGCGCTGCGCATGCTTTCGCTCTTCAACAAGTCGCTGCGCGGTTTCACGCAGGTCCTGCCGGGCTACGTCAAGCCGCTCCGCTATGAGACGTTGAAAATAGAGGGGCTGCTCGGCCCGCAGCAGATCACGCCCTACGAGGAGGGCATCCGCACGACGCTGGAGTGGCTGCGCGCGCGGTGACGGGCGCGCCGCGGTCAGCGCTCGATGCCGAGCGTGCTGCCGGTTCGGCAGTCGTCGATGCTGCAGGCGATGACGATGCCGGCGACGACCGGCAACACCACGACCAGCAGCGTGCGGCGCATGCTCGGCCGCTGCACCGCGAGCGACTCGATCAGATCGAAGCGCAGCTCGCGCGTCTCGGCCCGATCGCCGTTCGGCCGTCCGCGCATCTCGCGGTCGTCGATCGCCGTGACGAGCAGACGAAACTCGTCTTGCTGCCGCGTAATCCCGCGCACGGTATCGCCGGGTTCGACGCTGCGCTGAATGCCTTCCGGCGTCGTTTCGACGGGATGATACGCCGCGCAACCGGAGACGCCGATCGCGACGGCGGTGAGCGCGGCCCATGCGGCATGGCGGATCATCCGCGCAGTATACGCAGCGCGAACGTGCCGCTGCCGCGCTCGGTAATGCGGACCGCTCGTTTGACCCTCGCGGCCACATTCCTTAGCGTGCCCGGACCTCGACTGCCCAAAGTACCGATGCGCGCACTTGCCCGTTGCAGGCCCTCTTCGTGATCGTCCACTTCGGCCTTCATCTCGACGGCATCACACCGGCGCCGCCGCGCACCGCATCCGGCGTGCTCACGGCCGGCCCGGCCCGGCTGCTGGACCTGCTCGAGCTCCAGCTCGGGCTGCCGAGCGCACCGGTGCGGCCGGGCGAGGCCGTGATCGCCTATCAGGGCTGTCTCGAGGATCTCGATTCGCCCGACCGCTTCTACCACCAGTCGATGCGTGTCGATCCGATCGGCGTCGCGCGCACGCTGCTCGCGTGGCGCGCCGCGTGGTACGAGGCCGGGTGGCGCGGCCGGTTCGACGGCGCCGTGCCGCCTCGCCTGGCCGACCTCGCGGCCGTCGAACGGCTCGCCGCCGAGCGCGTGCCGCCCAATGCGGGGCAACGTCTGCTGCGCATCGCCGCAGCGCTCGACGAAGGTCTCCGCACGCAGATCGGCCGCATCGTGCTGCACGACGATCCGCTCGCGCTGCCGGCCGCGTGGCGCGCGGTGCTCGCGCATTTCGACTGCGAGACCGCGGCCGGCGTCCCCCCGGCCGCGCATGCTGCGCCCGGCACCGACCTCGCGCGCATCCAGCACGCGCTGCTCGCGCTCGATCGGGAGCCCGGCGAGCGCGGCGCCGAGCCGCTCGAGCGCATCCGGCTCGACGGCGACGACAGCCTGCTCGTGCTGCGCGGCGGCTCGCGCGACGTCTCCGCGCAAGCGCTCGGCGAGTTCCTGCGCGCGGCCGACCCGGCCGACGATGTCGTGCTGATCGCCGAGCGGGACGGCATCATCGTCGACAACGCGCTCGAGCGCGTCGGCCTGCCGCGCGTCGGCTTTCAGCACTATTCGCGCTTCCGCGCCGTCACGCAGGTCGTCAAGCTTGCGCTGTCGCTGGTGTGGAAGCCCCTCGGCCCGCGGCTGCTGCTGCAGTTCCTGCTGCACCCCGTCGGGCCGCTGCCAGGCCGCGTCCGGTCCGCGCTCGCGGAGGCCGTTGCAGAGGAGCCGGGCGTCGGCGGGCGCGCATGGCGCGCCGCGCTCGACGCGCTCGTGGAGCGTGAGCGCGCGGACGCCGCCGCGGCGGGCCGGGACGATGCGGCCGCGCGCGTCGAGCGCATGCTCGCCGACGTGCAACACTGGCTCGAATGCGAGCGCTACGCAGCGCACGAAGGCGCACCGATCCCGATCCTGACCGAGCGCGTGCAGCGCTGCGCGACCTGGCTGGCGCGCCGGCTGCGCGGC
>CAZFJU010000347.1:0-3370 GCA_964518995.1 uncultured Gammaproteobacteria bacterium | reverse complement strand
AGGCCGTTCTCGACAATCACCGCCTTGCACGCATCGACGAGCACGTCGAGCGCATACGGGATTTTCATCCGATACACCTTCGCGGACTGGAACATCCGCCGGATGTGATCGGTGAGCCGGAAGCCCATTGGCCCTCGCGGGGTATCGTAGACGCGGATGCCCTCGAATACGGAAGACCCATAGTGGAGCGCATGACTCAGCACGTGCACCGTTGCTTCTTCCCACGGCACGAGTCGTCCATCGTGCCAAATGTATTGACTTGTCTTGAGGGGCATCCGTCCGACCTCCGTATTGATCCCGCGTGCGCGCGAGCCGAGTGTGCTTCCGGCCGTTCGCGCGCGCTTACTCCTGCAGCCAGCTCATCCGACCGCGCAGCTCACGCCCGACCTTCTCGAGCTGATGGTCCAGGTCTTCGTCGAGCAGGCGCTTATAGTTTGCCATGCCCGTCTGGTTTTCCTTGATCCACTCGTTGGCGAACTGACCGTTTTGAATTTCCTTCAGGACCTGGCGCATGTTGTCTTTCACGTGCGCGTCGACGATGCGCGGCCCGCGGCTCAAGTCGCCGAACTTGGCCGTCTCGCTGATGAACTCGTGCATCTTGCGAAGGCCGCCTTCATGCAACAGGTCGACGATCAGCTTCACCTCGTGCATGCACTCGAAGTACGCCACCTCGGGTTGATAGCCTGCCTCGGTAAGCGTCTCGAAGCCGCGCACGATGAGCTCGGTGAGACCGCCGCACAGCACGGCCTGCTCGCCGAAAAGATCCGTCTCGGTTTCCTCGGCGAAGGTCGTCGTCAGTACACCGCCGCGGGTGCCGCCGATACCGTGCGCGTAGGCGAGAGCGCGCGCCTGCGCGCGGCCGGTTCCATCCTGCGCGACGGCCATCAGACACGGCACGCCGCGGCCCGCCTCATACTGGCGCCGCACGAGATCGCCCGGACCTTTCGGCGCAATCAGCACGACATCGAGATCGGCGCGCGGCGTGATCTGCTTGTAATGGATGTTGAAGCCGTGTGCGAAAAGCAACGTGCTGCCTTGCGCGAGCCGCTCCTCGATATCCGTGTAAAGTTTGCCCTGCGCCATATCTGGCACGAGGAACGCGACGAGCCCAGCGCCGTCGACAGCATCTGCCGGGGAGCGGACGGTGAAGCCGTCCCGCTCGGCCTTCGCGGAAGTCGCGCCGCCGGGGCGCAGACCGATGACGACGTCGAACCCGGAGTCGCGCAGGTTGAGCGCATGCGCTCGCCCCTGACTACCGTAGCCGAGCACGGCCAGCCGCTCGCCGCGCAGCGCTTCGGGCTGGACATCCGATTCCACATAGAGTTGCATGACTTTTCCTCTTTAGATCAAGCGGGTGGGCCACCGAAACAAAAAGACCCCGCAGCCTTCCGGGTGCGGGGTCTTCGTCGAGGCTCTGTCGTCAAGCCATACGCCCGCACCGCTGCCTGCGAAGCAGTACGGCGACGGGCAGACGGGGGCGACGTGTGCTCATGAAGCTTGCAGGTGACGCGTGAACGGCGATGATCATCAAAAGCGTAAACGATGTCAATGCTTTAGGAGGAAGGCGGCACGGCCGTCCCGCTGGGCTGAAAATCACGGTTGCGCAGAGCTCTTGCGCTTGCTGCCCAAAGTCTGCTGTCATTACCTGACTGTTCTAGGGTTTCGAGCCGATATACATTGAGAGTGTCGCCTCGAGACGACGCCGAGACAGCGTTGGGACGTAGACGTACGCTGCGCTCCATTCATCCCGGTAGCACGGCAGATTTATTTTGCGCTATTCTCTTGCCCCGGCCCCCCTGGTGGGGCCGCCGCGTTACTGTCACGGGTGAGGCTCTGCACGTTTCGCGGCGCAAGGAAGCTAGAAGAAAAATTCGGTTGACCCTTTGCAGAATGGATTCGGGGGCAGCCCAGCAGGATCGAGGCCGGAGCACGTTGTCGCCTTACTTGCCGATGGGGGCATGTGAAGCGTGCGAAGCGCGTGGTCGTAGTGAGGGGGAGGTTAAGCTGTGACATGGAGCAGCCGCGGGAAGGCGGAGTCGTTTTCCCTTGGCGACCTTTATTTTTCGGGTCACCGGACGAGGTGTACATGAACGGGAAACCGCATGGCGCATCGGCGTTGGCGGGCATATTGCTCGGAGCGCTGCTTGCCTGCCCGGCGTGGAGCCAAGATGCCGAAGCGCTAATCGAGGCCGAGCTGAGTCGGCTCGAGCAAGCGCGGAGCGCCCAAGCGCAGATCAACCAGATCGCGGAGGAGACTCGTCGCCGGTTCGATGAGTATCAAATTCTCGTCAAGGAGATCGAAGGGCTGCGCGTCTTCAACGAGTTAATGCAAGCGCGAGTCGATAACCAGAACCGGCAGCTGGACGATCTTCGTGCCTCCATCGACACGGTGACGGTCATCGAGCGTCAAGTCGTGCCGCTGATGACTCGGATGATTGATGGCCTAGAGAATTTTATCGAGCTCGATGTGCCCTTCCGGCAGGAGGAGCGTCGGGAGCGCGTCGCGTTTCTTCGCAACCTGCTGCAACAAGCAGACGTGTCGACGGCCGAGCAGTTTCGTTTCGTGATCCAAGCTTGGCAGATCGAAACGGACTATGGCTTGTTCGCAGACACCTATACAGGTGAGATCGAAGTAGATGGCACCACCCGCGAGGTCGACTTCCTCACGATCGGCCGCATCGGCTTCTACTACGTGACACCCGATAACGCATTGGCTGCCGCCTGGGACCAGCGCACAGGCGAGTGGCGCCGCTTGACGCGTGCCGACGCGGAGCAGATCCGCAATGGTCTCGATGTGCTGGATACCGGCTCACCCCAGTTGTTGATGCTTCCAATTGCCCCACCGCAGGAGAATTAGGATGAAGATCCACCGTTTCATTGCAGCCGCAGCGCTCGGCTTCGCGATAGCCGGCACGCCGGCGATGGCGCAGGCTCAAACCGAGCCTGGAAGCATGCAGCAGCTCATCGAGCTCATCGGGCGCGGCCAGGCGCGGGATGACGCCGAGCATCAGCAGCGTTTGCAGGAGTTCCGCCAACGGCAGAACGAGCAAGCGCAACTCGTGCAGCAAGCCCAGCAAAACAAAGCTGCCGAGGAGACGCGCAGTGAGGAGCTCGAGAATACGTTCGATTCGAACGAGCTGTTGATTCGAGACGTTCAAGCGCAGCTGAACGAACGTCTCGGCTCGTTGCGGGAGCTTTTCGGCGTCCTTCAGCAGGTGTCCGGCGATGCCCGTTCGCTGTTTCAAGGATCGTTGACAACCATCGAGTTCCCGGACCGCGACCGATTCCTGACCGAGTTCATCGAAAAGGCCGGCTCGACCAGCAGGCTGCCGACGATCAGCGAAATCGAGCAACTTTGGTTCGAGCTCGC
>CAZFJU010000346.1:0-3371 GCA_964518995.1 uncultured Gammaproteobacteria bacterium | reverse complement strand
GCCGAAGGCGGCAAGGGCGACGTGCTCGAAGAGGTGTTCGGCGAGCGCGACGAGATCGTCGATTCGGACCAGGGCAAGAGCTTCCGCGCCTTTTGGGATTTTCTGATGTCGGCGGCGCGTCAGGAGGAGCTGACCGCGCTGCTCGAGGGTGTGCTCGCGCTCGAGCCGGTCGCGGCTCTCGATCCGGATCCGCGCCTGGCGCGCATTCACTATGATTGGCTCGCGGCCGGGGAGGTCACGCAGCGCACCGTCGCACGGCTTTCCGAGCAGCTGCGGCGTTATCTGGACGACCGCGCATGGTTCGAGAACCGCCGTATCATGGAGGTGCTGCGCGAGCTCGAGCAGCATGCCGTTGCGCTGCGGGATCGGCCGCCGCAGGGCGCGCTGATCGGTCTCGACGATGCCGCACCTTCGATCGAGCTGCCGCTCGAGCGGCCGTTGTTCACGCCGCCGGTTCGGCCGGTCATCCGTCAACAGCAGCTCGATGAAGGGGAAGCGGATGTGGCCGCGGACGTGCTCTTCGAGCAGTTTTACGTCGACAAGGAGCGGCTGCGGGCGCGCCTGCGCCAGGCGCTGCAGACACGCCGCCAGATCAGCCTCGCGGAGCTTCTCGAGGCCGAGCCGCTCGAGCAGGGTCTCGCGGAGCTCGTAGCGTGGCTCAGCCTGGCGACCGGCGAGAACCGCGGCGTCGTCGACGAAACCCGTCCGCAAACCGTAAGCTGGCGGGATTCGAGCGGCCGGACGCGCCGCGCAACGCTGCCGACGATCGTATTCGTTGCAGGAAGCTGACGACCGAGACTAATGGATCAGGAGCAACAAAACGGACCACCCGAGGCCGCAGCGGCCGCCCGCTCGATCTCGCCGGTGCTGATCGCGCTCTTCAAGGGCGTGCTCTACCACGATGCGAGCCCGGAGCTTTGGCAAAGCCTGCTCGAGCTCCGCGCGCGCGTGCGCGACCACGCGGCGGTGTTCGGCCTCGAGCTGATGCTGGACGAGGCGGAGGGCTATGCGTATCTGCGCCAGCGCCCGCCGGCGGAAGACGAGCCGGCGCTGCCGCGGCTCGTGCAGCGGCGGCAGCTCGGCTTCTCCGTGAGTCTGTTGCTGGCGCTGCTGCGTAAAAAGCTCGTCGAGCATGATTCGGGCGGTCAGGACGCGCGGCTGATTCTGTCGCGGGAGGAAATCGTCGACCTCGTGCGCCTATTCATGCCGAGCGACACGAACGAGGCGCGTATCGTCGACCGGCTCGACGCGGACCTGAACCGGGTCGTCGATCTCGGCTTTCTGCGCAAGCTGCGCGGCCAGCAGGATCAGTTCGAGGTGCGGCGTATTCTGAAAGCGTTCGTGGACGCGCAGTGGCTCGCCGAGCTCAACGACCGCCTCGCGGAGTACCGTGCGCATCTTGCGGGCGAAACGAGCTCGACGGCGTCCGAGGCGTCATGAGCGAAGCGATCGACGAGCTGCAGTTCGATTTCGCATCGAGCGATGCGCGCGCGGGTTTTCGCCTGCAGCGCTTCGAGGTCTACAACTGGGGCACGTTCCACGATCGCGTGTGGGTGCTCGAGCCGCATGGCGAGAACGCGCTGCTTACGGGCGATATCGGCTCCGGCAAATCGACGTTGGTCGATGCGCTTACCACGCTTCTCGTGCCCGCGCAGCGCATCACCTACAACAAAGCGGCCGGCGCGGAGTCGCGCGAGCGCACGCTGCGCTCGTACGTGCTCGGTTACTACAAGTCGGAGCGCGGTGAGGCCGGGCTTTCGGCCAAGTCGATTGCGCTGCGCGACTACAACAGCTACTCCGTGATCCTCGGCCATTTCTTCAACGAAGGTTACGATCGGCACGTTACGCTCGCGCAAGTGTTTTTCATGCGCGACCCGCAGGGCCAGCCGGATCGATTCTATGTCGTCGCGGACCGGCCGTTGACGATCGCGGGCGACTTCGCCGGCTTCGGTGATGATATCGCCGCGCTGCGCAAGCGCCTGCGCGATGCGTCCGGCGTCGACGTCCATCAGAGCTTTCCGCCGTACGGGGCGGCGTTCCGCCGCCGTTTCGGCATTCATACCGAGCAGGCGCTCGAGCTGTTCAATCAAACCGTGTCGCTGAAGTCGGTCGGCAATCTGACCGAGTTCGTGCGCGGGCACATGCTCGAGCCGTTCCCGGTCGAAGAGCGTATTCGCGATCTGATCAAGCACTTCGACGACCTCGATCGCGCTCACCGCGCGGTGCTAAAAGCGAAGGAGCAGGTGGCCGGCCTCGAGCCGCTGGTCGCGGATGCGGATCGGCACGCGGCGCTCGCCGCGCAGCTCGAGGAATGGCGGCATTGCCGGGAGGCGCTTCGTCCGTGGTTCGCATCGCTCAAGGCGGGCCTGCTCACGGAGCGCATCGCGCGGCTCGATGCAGAGCTTGCACGTCTCGACGCGCGCGTCGCGGACCTCGCGGCGCAATGCCGCGCGCTGCGCTTCGAGCGGGACGAAACGCGCCAAGCGATCAGTGACAACGGCGGTGATCGGCTCGAACGTCTCAAGGCTGAGATCGAGAACATCGCCGATCAGCAGCACGATAAGCGGCGCCGCGCGGAGGACTACGGCGCCCTCGCACGCGCGCTCGAGTTGCCGGAGCCCGAGGACGCCGCGGCCTTCGAGGCGAGCCGGCGGGAGGCCGAACGGCAGCAGGCCGCCCTCGAAGGTGAGGAAGCGGATCTGCAGAACCGATTGACCGAAGCGGCCGTTGCTGTGCGCGACGGCGACACACAGCGCGCCGAGATCGAGGCCGAGCTCGCGTCCCTCCGGCGCCGTCGCTCGAACATCCCGGCCGCGATGCTCGAGCTTCGCGAGCGGCTCTGCGCGGGGCTCGGCGTTGCGCCGGACGCGCTGCCGTTCGTCGGCGAGCTCGTGCAGGTTCGTGAGGGCGAGCGCGACTGGGAGGGCGCCATCGAGCGGCTGCTGCACAACTTCGGGCTCTCGCTGCTCGTTCCGAACGAACACTATCGCGCGGTCGCAGACTGGGTCGACCGGACGCACCTGCGCGGCCGGCTGGTGTATTACCGCGTCGTCGAACAGCGCGACACGGGTCTGCCGGAGCTGCACCCGCTATCGCTCGTGCGCAAGCTGCAAATCCGGCCGGAGTCCGCGTTTTACGGGTGGCTCGAGCGCGAGCTCGCGCGCCGTTTCGACTACGCGTGCTGTGCGGATCTCGATCAGTTCCGACGCGAGAAGAAGGCCGTGACGCGGGCGGGCCAGACCAAGGCCGGCGGCGAGCGCCACGAGAAGGACGACCGGCACGCGATCGACGACCGCTCGCGTTACGTGTTCGGCTGGAGCAACGAGGCGAAGATCGCCGCGCTCGCGAAGCGCGCTGCCGACCTCGAGCGG
>CAZFJU010000345.1:0-3378 GCA_964518995.1 uncultured Gammaproteobacteria bacterium | reverse complement strand
GCGGGCCGGCGCATTAGTTGGCCAGTTGCCCTCGAACCGCACCGCCGCGATGCTCGGCGTTGTGGATATTGACGTAGTAGCTCGAAGGCGATGCGAGGATGGCTTGCACGACCTCGGCCGGCGCATTTGTCAAACCGACCAGATTGCCCTGGGTGTCCTTCTCGACGGTCAACCCGACCGCGACGCCGCCCGACTCCCCGGCCGCACCTTCGTGGATATGCATTGCGGTGGGCTCGTCGATATTCGAGTAACTGATCTCCCAGCTCACTTGATTCGTGTCACTGTCCACAGTGACCGTGCCTTGGCCCGCACCGTCCGGATCCGCGGGTCCGGAAAGCGAGATGTCAAACGAGGTTTCCTCCGCGGCGGCGACTCCCGCAGCAACAAAGGCGCCGAAGGCGCATACCGCCATGAAGGAACGGGTACCCCACGTGGATTTCATGCTCATTATTTTCTTGTTCCTCTTGTCAGGTAAGCACAGAGTAGCGGCATCAATGAACCATGGGGAAAGGCTAGCCGTCAACGGCTCTTTCCACCCGAGGGGCCGCATTTCGAGTCTAACCCGACATGGATGGATGCCGGTAAACATCGCCTCGGCCCGATCTCACCATGGGCTGCTCCAGCGGGGATCCGTAAGCACCGTCTCGTCCGTGAGGCTGTGCAGGAAGGCGATGATGTCCACCCGATCGAGCGGGCTCAAGTCGAGCGGATGTAAGAAATCTGCCTGCTGCGGGTTCGGGGCGCGGCCGCCTGCGGCGTAATGATCGAGCACGCCCTCGAGCGTAGCGATGCTGCCGTCATGCATATACGGAGCGGTAAGCGAAGCGTAGGGATCCGAAACTTGCCGACATCGCGCACCAGCCCCGTGTGCTCGTAAAGACCGAGGTTATCCTCTGGATAGGACAACGTCTCGCCGAGCGCGTAAAGGCCGGTGTTGTGGAAGAGGAAAACCTCCGGCTCATCCGCCGCGCTCGCGGAATGTTTCGAGCCCCCGTCGAGGTTCAACCCGAGATTCGGCACGTTATGCGCCATGTGGCATCCGCCGCAGTTGGCCCGTCCCGAGAAAAGAGCTGCATGCCGCGCTGCGCCGCGGCGTCGAGCGCATCCGCCTCGATCGCCTCGAACATCGCATCGTCGAATCGATAGCTCATCGGTCGATGCACTGCAGCCGGAACGACCTCGGCACTACTCTCGCTCGACGGCTGCGCCTGAGCGGCGAAAGCGAGTGTCGATGCTGTCAATAGCAGAACGATACCCTTCATCGAATCCCTACCCCGTCTCATAGCGTGCGGAATATGGCACGGAGCACGGCCGTTGGACACGCAAATCCAGGTCGTTAACGGTTAAGAAACGCCGATAAACATTGCGAGCGAACGGGGCTCAATAGCGACCGGTGACGTGCAACGCTGCGCTGCTCAAGGCCGTATCGAGGCGCGCTAGAGAGAAAGAGGCGCGGCGCGGCGATGCCGCGCCGGCAATGAGACCTGAGTCCGATCAGCGCCAGGCGACGAGGCCGGCCTGATCGAAGCGGTTCGACCCGGCCACGCGCTCGAGATCGACTCCCGTCTTCGCGGTCACCTGCGCAAGAGCACCATCCACGGCGTCATCGAAGCAACGCCGCGCTTGCTCGTTCTGCTCCCGGACACGTGCGAGGCCCTTGTGAGCGCGCGACGTGCCGAGGCAGATGCTCCATGCCGTTCGCGCAATGTCGCGGTACAGCCTCTGTGCACCGGCCTGGCTCGAGATGTCCAGACCCGTGATGACGATTGTTCGGGTCGCCGACTCGATGCCAGGATCCTGCGCAGGGCCCTCGGCCTGTGCATAAGAGCACAGCAACGATGCCGCCAATACCGCGATTCCCGCTCGCCAGCCGTCCACTCGTCCCGACTTCATCTCGATCTCCTTCCGATAGGTTGCTGCAGGGCGGCGTGTCCCCTCGCCGGACAAGCCTTTTAGCAACGATCGTGCCGAGTCAGGAAATGGTTTGAACTCAAGACGTTAGATAGGGATGCGCGATCGCGCGCCGGCGCGATGTGCTGCGCGGGACGCAGAAGTGGTCGGGCGCGTGACTGAATAGCGATCTACGCCAGCGGCGCGATAGACGCAGTGATCAGGCTTCTGCGCGCGCAGGCCCCGCTCGAGTAGCCGCGCCGACTCGGCTCGGGTAGCCGCGCCGAGCGGCACAGAGGCTGCTGGTCAAGCAGCAGAGCCGACGCCGCTATCGCGCCGATAGCGCTGTCCTCTGCGCATGATCCGACCGTTGTGGATCGCGATGCCGAGCTCGAGACTTTGCGCGATGCGTTTCGCCTTCGTCACGAAGTGCTCCGCCGCCACCGGCGGGCAGACCTCGTTCGCCGTCTCGGCAAACAGGCGCAGCCAGCGATCGAAATGCTCGGCGTCGACGGGCAGCGGCGCATGCACCTGCATCGGGCTGCCATGATAGGCGCCGGTCGATAGCGCCACGGACGACCAGAAGACGCACATCCGCTCGAGATGTACGTCCCAGTTCTTCACACGCGCATCGAATACCGGACCCAGAAGCGCGTCCGCACGCACCTTCGCGTAGAACGCGTGCACCAACTGCTCGATCATCGGCCCATCGATGCCGGTACGTTCCATCAGTTCAGCGACGATATCGCTGCGTCGCTCGGGTATAGCCATGCCGTCCTCGCTGTTGCACGGCGCTACTGTAGCGCATGCCGGCGGACGCCGAGCGCAAGCAGACTTACGGAATATACGGATTCGCAAGATGCGGTCGCCGGATCGATCACGGCCTCGCGCGGTCATAGCTTACGCGGGTCGAACGCGTGCCGCCGCACTTCGAACGCACGCGCCAGTACGCTCAGCGAGCCCGGATGACGCTCGGATGACGCTATACTGAACCGCGATTCACTCGGGCAGGAACCTCGCCAATCTACATGACGAACAGCAAGTTACTCCATACTCGGCGACACTTCATGCGCCGCACGCTGGGCGCGGCCGTCGCGACGGCATGCGTGCCCGCGTGGGCGGATAACCCCTTCGCGCCGCCGCCGTTGAACTACCCGTCGCTCGATCTGCGAGGCCCAGGCGGCCTGACGGCGCGTGACCTGCTGAACCGCGGCTACTGGCCGATGCCCGCCCTGCCGCCCGCGAGTGGCCAGATCGAAGCGCAGCACATCGCGGACCGCGTGCATGTCCTGACCGGCGCCGGCTGCAATGCCGTTGCGGTGACGACGGGCGGCGGCGCGCTGCTCATCGATGGAGGTCGCGAGGAGCACTCCGAGGCGCTGCTCGCCGCGGTCGCGGCCTTGCCGGACGGCGGCCCCGTGCACACGCTGTTCAATACGAGCTGGCGGCCGGAGTGCCGGGGCTCGAATCGGCGCGTCGCGGCCGCCG
>CAZFJU010000344.1:0-3436 GCA_964518995.1 uncultured Gammaproteobacteria bacterium | reverse complement strand
CGGCAGTCAGCGGATCCAAGAGCTCGCGGGCCCTGAGAACTACGCGCGCATGAAGGCGGCGGTGATGGACGAAGTGAGCCGGCACTTCCGGCCGGAGTTCATCAACCGCATCGACGACGTGGTCGTGTTCCATCCGCTCGAGGCGGAGCATATTCGCAGCATCGTGCGTATCCAGTTGGAGTACCTGCGCAGCCGGCTCGGCGACCGCGACATCCGGCTCGAGCTCGACGAGGCGGCCCTCGATCTGCTCGCGGAGGCGGGCTACGACCCCGTCTACGGCGCACGGCCGCTGAAGCGTGCGATCCAGCAGCAGATCGAGAACCCATTGGCGGATCGCATTTTGCGCGGCGATTTCGGGCCGGACGATACGATCACCGTGACCGCGAAGGGGGACGGGCTCGAGTTCGCGAAGTCCAGGGCGGCGGCCGCGTGAACGCCGTAAATGGGGTCAGCGTAAATGGGGTCAGAGCCCATTTCCGCCGTAAATGGGCTCTGGCCGCGCAAATGGGCTCTGACCCCATTTAGCGCAGTAAATGGGCTCTGACCCCATTTCGAGACTGTGCCCTTCCCCCAGGCCGTCGGTGCGCCGATAATCCGGCCACCATTCGCGGGGCTGCTGCTCCGCTCTTGAAAACTACCGGGGCCGTCCAAACTAACGTGGCGGCTCCGGATTTCTATGAGAGACCTGTAGTCATGCCAATCTACGAATATCGATGCAGGGACTGCGGGCATACGCTCGACGCTTTGCAGAAGCTGTCGGACGCGCCGCTGAAAGAATGCCCTGAATGCGATCAACCCTCGCTGAAGAGGCTGATGTCTGCGCCGTCGTTTCGCCTGAAAGGCGGCGGCTGGTACGAGACCGACTTCAAGTCGGACAAAGAAAAGAAGCGCAATCTCGCCGACTCCGGCGATAAGTCGGGCGGCGACAAGCCTGCCGCGGGCGACAACAAGGCAGAACCGAAAAAGGAGCCGAAGAAAGACTCTGGCGATAAAAGCGCCGCTGTGGCGTGAGCTGAATCGTGGCGCGTTTTCGCCGGTATATCGTCGCAGGCCTGCTGGTCTGGGCGCCGGTCGGCGCCACGATTTTCGTGTTCCGGCTGCTACTGGGCCTGATGGAGCGGCTGTTGTTCTGGCTGCCCGCCCAGTACCGGCCGGACGCGCTGATCGAGCTCGACATTCCGGGCTTGCACGAAATCGTCTCGGGCGTGCTCGCGTTGGTGGTGCTAATTGCGACCGGGGTGCTCGCCGCGAACCTGATCGGCCGGCGTCTCGTCAGCCTCTACGAGTCGTGGCTCGCGCGCATCCCGTTCGTCCGTACCGTGTATGGCTCAGTGAAGCACTTCGTCGAGGTCGTGCTCAGCGATACGAGCCAGTCCTTTAAGAAGGTGCTGATGATCGAGTACCCGCGCAAGGGCGTGTACTCGCTGGGCTTCCAGACGTCCGAGCCGGTCGGCGAGGTTCAGGAGAGGACCGGCGAGGACGTGTTGACGGTCTTCGTGCCGACGACGCCGAACCCGACCTCGGGCTTCATTCTGTTCGTGCCGAAAGAGGACGTTGTCGAGCTCGACATGTCGATCGAGGATGCGCTGAAGATGATCGTGTCGCTTGGCGTCGTTGTTCCGAAGTGGCACGGCGATTCCCCGCCGCGAGCGCCTGCGCATGGCGCCGTGCCGCCGCCGGGGCCGGAGCCGTCGCTCGGCGACGCGGTCCCCGCAGGCGCGTTGCGGCCGGACGTCGCACAGCCGGAGGGCTCGCCCTGAGAGGCGGCCCGGTGCCCGCAGCGCCGCGGCTACGATGTTGCGTGCCTACGGGCCCGCGCCTTACCATTCGCGCCCATTTTTGGACGCTCCTTGCGCGAATCGATTTTGATCGGCAAGGGCCATTTGCCGAGAGGTCAGCCCCATGCGCAGCCATTACTGCGGTCAGGTGAATCGAGCGTCGATCGGCGAGCGTGTCGCGGTCGCCGGGTGGGTCCATTCGCGCCGTGATCACGGCGGCGTCATCTTCGTCGACCTGCGCGATCGCGAAGGGCTGCTGCAGGTCGTTTTCGACCCTACGGCGGCGGATGTTTTTGCCGAGGCCGAGCGGCTGCGCGGCGAATATGTCATCTCTGTCGAGGGCACCGTGCGGGCGCGGCCAGAAGGCACGGTGAACCCGGGGCTTGCGAGCGGTGAAGTGGAGCTCGTAGCGGAGGCGCTCACCGTCCTTAATAAGTCGCAGACGCCGCCGTTCCACCATGACGAGAACGCAAGCGAGGAGCTGCGGCTCCGCTATCGCTATCTCGACCTGCGCCGCGAGCACATGCTTCGCAACCTGCGTTTGCGCCACGCCGTGACACGCGCAATGCGGGCGTTTCTCGATGATCACGGGTTCATCGACGTCGAGACGCCGATCCTGACCAAAACCACGCCCGAAGGCGCGCGCGATTATCTCGTGCCGAGCCGCACGCAGCCCGGCAACTTCTTCGCGCTGCCGCAGTCGCCGCAGCTGATGAAGCAGATCCTGATGATCTCGGGCTTCGACCGCTACTACCAGATCGTGAAGTGCTTCCGCGACGAGGATCTGCGCGCCGATCGTCAGCCGGAGTTCACGCAGCTCGATATCGAAACGAGCTTCATGGACGAGGACGAGATCATGGCGATCAACGAGGAGCTCGTCCGCCATCTTTTCAAGCAGGTGCTCGATGTCGAGCTGCCGAATCCGTTCCCGCGGCTCACCTACGCAGACGCGATGGCGCGTTTCGGCTCGGACAAGCCGGATCTGCGTAACCCGCTCGAGCTCGTCGAGGTGGCCGATCTCGTCGCGGCGGTCGACTTCAAAGTCTTCGCCGGCCCCGCTGCGGATGCAGCGAGCCGCGTTGCTGCGCTGCGTGTGCCCGGCGGCGGCGAGCTGACCCGTAAGGAGATCGACGACTACACTGCGCTCGTCGCGCGCTACGGTGCGAAGGGTCTCGCCTATATCAAGGTCAACGATCGCAGGGCGGGCCGTGAGGGCCTGCAATCGCCGATCCTGAAGTTCTTGCCGGACGATGCCGTCGAAGCCATTTTGGCGCGCGTCGGCGCGGAGACGGGCGATCTCGTCTTCTTCGGCGCGGACAAGGCGAAGATCGTCAACGATGCGCTCGGCGTGCTGCGCGATGCGGCCGCGCGCGACCGCGGGCTCGTCGCGACAGGCTTCTCGCCGCTGTGGGTCGTCGGTTTCCCGATGTTCGAGCGCGACGATAAGGGGCAGCTCGGCGCGCTGCATCATCCGTTCACCGCGCCGAAAGCGCCGGCAGCCGAAGACGGCGCCGTCACCGAGATGACGCCCGAGTCGCTGAAGGCCGCGCCGGACGGCGCGCTCTCCCGCGCGTACGACATCGTGATGAACGGCTACGAGATCGGCGGCGGATCGGTACGTATCCATACGCCCGAGATGCAATCCGCAGTCTTCGAGG
>CAZFJU010000343.1:0-3444 GCA_964518995.1 uncultured Gammaproteobacteria bacterium | reverse complement strand
GACCGGCACCTGGGCGTTTGGCCAGGTGGCAGGATCGGACCAGAGCGACGGCCCGGCCGACTGCGCGCTACCTTCCTGGGCCCCCAGGACGGCGAATGCGCTGACGGCGACCAGCGCCGGAATCAGCGAAAAATTCTTCTCTCTCATGACATGAACCCCCGAGACTAGCAGACGACCCGAAAATTAGCGGCAGCGAAAGCCCGGTTGGCGGAAAGGCATGACCGTCCGACTTGAGATCCGAGCCCTTAGAATAGAACAATACGCGCGATGCGACAGTTCTACACTCGGCGTAACTAGTGGCTAAGAAAAATTAACGAAAACTGCAATCGTGAATCCTGCAGCTCGCCGCTCAGCCCCGAGCCGCGAGGCGCCGTTTTCCGACGCGGTTCGCCTACATGAGATGATCGGGTCGTGCTCGGCGGCTCGCCGAAGGGTCGCCTGCGGGGGATTTACGCTATGGAGGGTTCAATGAGCAAGACGCTTGCGGCCATCGCCGGTGCGTTGCTGCTGGTCGCGGTTGTCGAGTCCCCGGCGCACCATTCGGTCTGGGCGGAGTTCGACAGTGAACGCGATCGCGACATTCTGACGGCGGGGAGGATCAATCAATGCCGACGTTGACCAGGGCGGCTGCCGCAGTTGCGTCCCTGTGCGCCGTAACTTGCGCGCTGACGGCTTTAGCCCAGCCGGCGAGCTTCATACCGGTCACGGACGATATGCTGCAAGACCCGGACCCGGCGGACTGGCTCATGTGGCGCCGGACGCGCGACTCATGGGGGCATAGTCCGCTAGACCAGATCGATACGGGCAACGTCGGGAATCTGCGTCTCGTCTGGACGCGCGCGCTCGGGCCCGGCATGCAGGAGGGCACGCCGCTCGTCTACGACGGCGTCATGTACTTTCCGAATCCCAGCGATCTGGTGCAGGCGATTGAAGCGGCCACCGGCGACCTGCTGTGGGAATATCGCCGCTCGTTGCCGGCCGATCTCGGCGAGTACTTTCCGGTGCCGTCGATCAACCGCAACCTCGCGATCTACGCCGATACGATCATCGACACGAGCGCGGACGACTACGTATTCGCACTCGATGCGCGCACCGGCGAGCTTCGTTGGCAGACGCAAATTCTCGACTACCGGCGCGGCGCGCAGCAGACCTCCGGGCCGATCATTGCGAACGGCAAGATCATCTCGGGACGCGGCTGCGAGCCGGAGGGCGGCCCCGACGCGTGCGTGATCACCGCGCACGACGCCCGCACGGGGGAAGAGCTGTGGCGGCGG
Organism: uncultured Gammaproteobacteria bacterium; assembly: GCA_964518995.1. Lineage (GTDB taxonomy): Bacteria > Pseudomonadota > Gammaproteobacteria > Steroidobacterales > Rariloculaceae > ZC4RG20. The sequence goes on along the minus strand of CAZFJU010000343.1, from coordinate 2,170 downwards.
CGGACGATCGCGGCGCCCGGCGAACCGAACGGCGACTCGTGGGGCGATCTGCCGGACGAGGATCGCTGGCACGTCGGCAGCTGGCTCGTGCCGAGCTACGACGCCGAGCTCGATCTCGTGTTCGCCGGCACGTCGGTGACGTCGCCCGCGCCGAAGTTCGCGCTCGCCGGCAACGAGCTCACGTACCTCTATCACAACTCGACGCTCGCGCTCGACGCGAATACCGGCGAGATCGTCTGGTACTACCAGCACATCGTCGACCACTGGGATCTCGACCATCCGTTCGAGCGGCTGCTCGTCGAGACGGCCGTCGCGCCCGACAGCGGATCGGTCCCATGGATCAATCCGCGCATCCGGCCTGGCGAGCAGCGTAAGGTGGTCACGGGCATCCCCGGCAAGACGGGCCTCGTCTACACGCTCGATGCTGCGACCGGCGACTTCCTGTGGGCGCGCCCGACGGTCGAGCAGAACGTCGTCCTCGAGATCGACGGGGCGAGCGGCGACGTCGTCGTGAATCCGGACACGGTGTTCGTCGAGCTCGGCCAGGAGCGCTTCGTGTGCCCGACGGCGCTCGGCGGCAAGAACTGGCCGGCCGGTACGTATAGCCCTTCGGCGAACGTCATGTACTTTCCGCTGCAGAACACCTGCATGACCGTTTCGCCGACCACGGCCCGGCCGACGCTCGAGTCGTTGTACGGCATCCGAACCGATCAGCGCATCACTCCGAATCACAGCGGCGTCGGCAGCATCTACGCGATCTCGGTCGAGACCGGCGAGACGGTGTGGCAGTACGATCAGCGCGCCGCCGTGCTGTCGCTGCTCTCGACCGCCGGGGGCTCGTCTTCGGCGGCGATGCGAACGGGCGCTTCCGCGCGCTCGACGCGGCGAGCGGCGAGGTGCTGTGGGAGATCAATATCGGCTCGCCGGTCTCGGGCTATCCGATCAGCTTTGCGGTAGGCGGCAAGCAATACATCGCCGTCAGCACCGGCTCGTCGTTGACGGCGCTCGGCGCCAATCGGCTGACGCCGGAGCTTCAGCCGAGCTCGGGCAATAATCTGTTTGTGTTCGCGCTACCGGACTGAAGAGCCGGGCGCTAGACGACCAAGGGGGGAAGCATGGCTCATCGCAGCGAGGCGTGGGATACGTCCTACGAGTGGAAAGCGGTCGCGTTGCTCGGTCTCGGTTTCGGGCTCGTCGGTCTCGATCGTTGGATCATCGCGCCGCTCTTTCCGTTCATCGCCGAGGACCTCGGGCTCGCGGAAGGGGATATCGGCCGGCTGGCCGGAATCCTCGGCATCATGTGGGGGATCTTCGCGATATTCTCCGGGCGATTGTCCGATCGCATCGGACATCGCAAGGTGCTCATACCGGCTATCATTCTGTTCTCGCTGATGTCCGGACTTTCGGGCGCCGTGCACGGGCTCATGGCGCTGGTGATGGTTCGCGCGCTGATGGGCGCGATGGAAGGCGCGTACTGTCCGACCAGCTTTACGGCGGTCGCCGCGGCCTCGAAGCCAACGCGCCGCGGCTTCAACCAAGGCTTGCAGCAGAGCGGGTTCGCGCTGCTCGGTCTCGCGCTCGGGCCGATCATCGCGACGCAGCTCCTGGAAGTCGTGCCGTCCTGGCGCTGGGTGTTCTGGATCGTGGCGCTGCCCGGATTCGTGATCGGCGCGCTGCTGTTCTTCGTCCTGCGCGAGCCGAAAGACGCGCCCGCCGGTGCGTTGATCGGCGCAACGGATACCGATGCGCGCTGGCTCGACGTGCTGAAGACGCCGAACATCGTCGTGTGCATGCTCGCGCTGCTGTGCGCGATGGCGTGCGTGTTCGTGCTGAGCGCGATGGTGCCCGTCTATCTCGTGAACGCCGTCGGGCTCACCGCGACGCAGATGGGCGTCGTCACGTCGGCTATCGGCTTCGGCGGCTTCCTCGGCCAGTTCGGCTGGCCGGGTCTCTCCGATGTGTTCGGCCGCAAGCCGCTCGCCATACTCGGTTTCGTGCTCGCGACGCTGACCGTTTGGTGGTTCGCGAACGCAGGCACGGGCGTCGTCGGGCTGTTCGTGCCGTTGTTCTTGTGCTCTTTCTTTTGCCTCGGCAATGTCGCGCTGATCACCGGTCCGATAGCGACGGAATCTGCGCCGCGCGGGCTGATTGCTTCGGCAATCGGTCTCGT
>CAZFJU010000342.1:0-3456 GCA_964518995.1 uncultured Gammaproteobacteria bacterium | reverse complement strand
AGGCTCACGGCGCCGATCGGATCGGCCGCTGCCCGTTCCACGACGACAAGACGCCCTCGCTGGTCGTCAGTCCGAAGAAGAACCTCTGGCACTGCCTCGGTGCCTGCCAGACCGGCGGCACAGTGATGGACTGGGTGATGAAGACGCAGGGCGTGTCGTTCCGGCACGCCGTCGAAATCCTGCAGGACGATTTACCCTTGGGCGCTGCTGCTCGGGGGCGGCAGGAGAAGGTCGCGCAGCGCTCGACGACGCAGAAGCTCGCGAGCGATTTTACGAGCGAGGCCGACGACCAGGCGCTGATGCGCCAAGTGATCGACTATTACCACGAGAGCCTGAAGGAGAGCCCGGAGGCGCTCGACTATCTCGAGCAGCGTGGGCTCAGGGCCGCAGGTCTGATCGACACGTTCAAGCTCGGCTTCGCGAACCGGACAAGGTCGGGATCGCCGGAGACGATGAGCTCGGCTGCCGCGGCGAGCGCGCAGGCGAGGACGTGATCGTCATCGGGGTCGCGCGCGACGGTCGGGACGTCGACGGGCTCGACCAGCTCGATGGCTTCGAGGTAATCGGCCAGAACTTCGCGCGTGGTCTTGCCGATCGTGGTGAGGCGCCGGGTCAACGCCGGTCGAGTGATCACGTCGGTCAGCTCTTCGAGCAGTACGGGGCTGCTGTAGAGCTGCAGGCCGTCATGCTGACGGATCGCTTCGAGCAGTCGATACGGTGTGCCGCGCCACAGGAGCGCGGAGATGACCACGTTCGTATCGAGGACGAGCCGCACGGGCGCTGATCACTTCGTTTGTTCTTGCGCCTTTCGGGCACGTCTTTCGGCGCGTGCCGCCTTGATCTCGGCCGCGATCTCCTCTTCGCTCACAGGCTCGACGCCGGCGGCTTCGAGCGCCGGCGCGATGGCAAGGAGCCGATCGATGGCAGCGCGTTTCCTGGCCTTGGCGGTGAGGAAGTCCACGAAATCTTCCACTTCCGCGCGCTGCTGCGGCGGCAATGCCTTGAGCTTCTCGAGAAGCATCTGTTCGTTGCTGCTCTGGTTTGGCCTCTCTCTTAGCCGCTGGTGCGGTTGCTGGCGCGGCGCTTGAGTCGACCGCGCTCGATGAAGGCGTCGACAATCTGGATGAGCTGGCGGCGTTCCTCCGGTGGCAAGCTCTCGATCTGCTGCAGACGCCGCTGCAATCGACTGTCGCGTGGGCGGCCGGAGCGTCCGAGAAGATCTCGAGGAGCGGTCATCTAATTTGATGGACTGATGGTCACGATCGGTGATGGTCCATTGACGAGATGGCCGCGGAGTAGCCGCGGCGGTCATAAGGACGATCAGTACGACGAATCGAGCGGCAGAGGTAATTGATCGTCAGCGGGCTTTCTTTGGGCGAGTTCGTGATGCCAACGATGCAATTGGGCGAAGTAGTGGTTCTGGAAGGCGGCGTAGAAGCCTTCGAGGAACTGATCAAAGGCATCGACAGCCTGATCGGACAACTCGGGGAAGACGAAGCGGAGTAGATTGCTTTGCGGAGTCAGGGCCGGAAGAATCGAAGCGCTTCAAGAACATGGCGGCTTCGTGTCACGTCGCGAGCTGAAGGACAGCTGATCGCCTTTTCGATCAGACCACGGCGCCCCATACGAGATAGATCAGCACCCCGACCAGGCCGCCGACCAGCGTGCCGTTGATGCGGATGAATTGCAGGTCTCGGCCGATGTGCAGCTCGATCCGTTGCGCGGTAGCGGCCGGGTCCCACTGCTCGATGGTCTCCGAGATCACGGCGCTCACCGCGTCGCGATACGTTTCGACAACGTAAATCAGCAGCTCCTCGAGCCGGCCGTCGAGCCGCGCGGCAACGGCTTCGTCCTCGACGATTCGGCCGCCGATCGCTTGGATCTCCCGTTCGATGCCGAGCCGCAGCGCCGATCCGGGCGTCGTCAGAGACGTTTGCAGATCATCGCGGATCCGGGCCCAGACGTCGCTCAGGTAGCGCTGCACGTCGGCATGATCGACCAGATCATCCCACAGGCTTTGCCCTTTGCGGATCAGCTCCTCGTCGTGCTCGAGCGAAGTGCGAAGCGAGCGCAGCTGCTCGTTGAGCTGCGCCCGGGCCGGGTGCGCCGGATTCTGGCTGAGCTCCGTGAGTATCCGTTCGAATTCGCCGACCAGCTGATCGTAGATCTTCTCGTCGACGAATTTGGGCATCCACCACGGGCTTTGCGCGCGAATCCGCAGCCGGATGTCGAACTTGCTCGTATCGAGCTGGTCCCGGCCGAGCTTCACGAGCTGATCGATCAACCGCTGCCCATGGTCACCCCGCAGTGCGACATCGATCAGTGTTGCGAGCACGAGGTTGACCGGCACATGCTCGAGCGCTCCGCGGATGCCGGTGCGAATCGAATGTCTGAGGTCGTCGCTGTCGACGGCCCGCATCACCCAGTCGAGAGCAAGCGAAGCATCGCGGCTCAGCAGGCGCGCGTTGCGCTCATTCGCGAGCCAGCCGCCGGCGCGTGCGACGAGGTTCGCACGCGCGAGCCGTCCGGCGACCGTCTCGCGCGTCAGAAAGTGATCGCGAATGAAGCGGGCGAGAGCCCGGCCGATCTCGTTCTTACGGTTCGGCACGATCGCGGTGTGCGGGATCGGCAGGCCGAGCGGATGCTTGAATAGCGCCGTCACCGCGAACCAGTCTGCGAGCGCGCCGATCATCGCGGCTTCAGCAAAGGCCTCGACGATGCCGAGCGCAGGATACTCGGTGCGGAGCAGGCTCGCGGCGACGAACAGCAAGACCATGGCGACCAGCAGCCCGGTCGCGAGGCGCTTCATGCGGCGCAGGCGAACGAAGCGCTCGGTCGAGTCGTCGCTCAGCGGAAGCAGCCGGCGATCTCCGCTTGGATGCGGCGGGCCGCGGCGATCGGATCCGCGGCCGCACGTATCGGACGACCGACGACGATGTAATCCGCTCCGGCCGTAAATGCCCGTGCAGGCGTGACGACGCGGCGCTGGTCGTCGCTGCCGGGGGCGGCTTCGGCGGGCCGAATGCCCGGTGTGACGATCAGCGCGTCGCGGCCGAGATCCGCGCGCAACGTGCCCGCTTCCTGGCCGGACGCGATCACGCCGTCGCAGCCCGCGGCGAGCGCATCGGCCGCGCGCCGGCGCGCCAGCGTCTCGATGTCGACCTCGAGCCCGAGGCGGGAGAGGTCGGCCTGCTCGATGCTGGTCAGCACTGTCACCGCAAGGATCTTCAGCCGATCGCCTTTCTGCTGCGCGGCGGCTTCCATGATCGAGCGCTCGCCATGCACCGTGAGGAACGACGCGCCGCGGTGGCGGATCTGCCGCACGGCGGCGGCGACCGTCGCCGGGATATCGTAGAACTTTAGATCGGCGAAGACGCGCTTGTCTTGCTCGAGCAGCCAGTCGAGCAGCTCGAAATAGCGGCCCGACATCGCAAGCTCGAGGCCGATCTTGTAGAA
>CAZFJU010000341.1:0-3468 GCA_964518995.1 uncultured Gammaproteobacteria bacterium | reverse complement strand
ACTCGCGCCTTTCCAGGAACTGCAGCCCCGCCTGGGCGAAGTCGAACCCGGTCAGCAGCAGCAGGCTGAGCACGAAGACCAGCAGTGCGACGCCAAGCGAAACCCAGCGGGCCGCCGATGGCCGTGCGTTGCCGCATGCCATCGCCAGCAGACCGCCCAGGATCGGGAGCCAGATCAGGAGGCTGAGTAGGGGCCAGTTCGACACGTATTCTTTTCCCGTCAGCGCCAGTGTCGGATGAGCACGGCCAGCAGCAGCACCAGGCCGATGATCATCACGAAAGCGTAGTGGTAGAGGAGGCCCGACTGGGCACGGCGCGATACCGCGGCCACCAGGCCGATCACGCGCACCGTGCCATTGACGAACAGGCCATCGATCACCTTCTCGTCGAACCAGCGGGAGAGCGCACCAAGCCGCAGGCTGCCGCCGGCGAAGCCGTTGATCCACAGGTCGTCGGCCCAGTACTTGTTCTCCAGCACCTTCACCGGCAGCCGCAGCGCCCGCTTGGCGCGGGCGGCCAGCTCCGGCCGCCACCAGTACATGGCGGTGGCGAGCGCAAAGCCGGCCACGGTCAGCCAGAACACCGGGGTCACGAAGCCGTGCAGGCCGAACGCCACCGGCCCGTGCCACAGCTCCTGCCCGAGCAGCGCCACGGTGTCGCGCGCGGCGGCCAGGTCGATGGCGCCGGAAAAGAACGGAACGACTTCACGCGCACCGCTCCACCCAGTGCCGAACAGCATCGGCCCGGCGGTGAAGAATCCGATCAGCACCGACGGGATCGCCAGCAGCACCAGCGGCACCGTCACCACCCATGGCGACTCGCGGGGCTCCACCGGGTGGTGCCCATGCGCGTGGTCGTTGCCACCTTCAAGCGGCTCGGCGTGGGTTTCCTGGCCGTGCGCATCGGTGGTGGCGTGCGCATCGGAAGCGGGTGCCTCGCGGAAGCGCTCGGCACCGAAGAAGGTCAGGTAGAGCAGCCGGAAACTGTAGAAGGCGGTGACGAATGCACCCAGCAGGACCGCCCAGTAGGCATAGGTGCCCACCCATCCCATCCGTCCCGCGGCATGTCCGGCGGCTTCGATGATGCTGTCCTTGGAATAGAAGCCGGAGAAGAACGGCGTGCCGATCAGCGCCAGGGTGCCGATCACCATGGTCCAGAACGTGACCGGCATGTACCTGCGCAACCCGCCCATCCGGCGCATGTCCTGCTCGTGGTGCATCGCGATGATCACCGAGCCGGCGCCCAGGAACAGCAGCGCCTTGAAGAACGCATGCGTCATCAGATGAAAGATGCTCGCCGCGTAGGCCGATGCGCCGAGCGCCACCGTCATGTAGCCGAGCTGCGAAAGCGTCGAATAGGCGATGACCCGCTTGATGTCCTGTTGCACGAGGCCGAGCAAGCCGGTGAACAGCGCCGTCGTGGCGCCGATTACGATGATGAACGTCAGCGCGGCTTCGGAGTACTCGAAGAGCGGCGACATCCGCGCGACCATGAAGATGCCGGCCGTGACCATCGTCGCCGCATGGATCAGCGCCGAGATCGGCGTCGGGCCTTCCATGGAATCCGGCAGCCACACGTGCAACGGCACCTGCGCGGACTTACCCATGGCGCCGATGAAAAGGCAGATGCAAATGACCGTCAGCGCAGGCCAAGGCGACGCCCCGAGGATCTGAATGCTCTCCGCTTCGAGCCGCTCTGCCTGCGCGAACACTTCGGCATAGTCCAACGAGCCGGCGAAAAAAAGCACCGCGGCAATGCCGAGCAGAAAGCCAAAGTCCCCGACCCGGTTGACGAGAAAGGCCTTCAGGTTCGCGAACACCGCGGACGGCCGCTTGAACCAAAAGCCGATCAGCAGGTACGAGACGAGACCGACCGCTTCCCAGCCGAAGAACAACTGCATGAAGTTGTTCGACATCACGAGCACGAGCATCGAGAACGTGAACAACGAGATATAGCTGAAGAAGCGCTGGTAGCCGGGGTCGTCGTGCATATAGCCGATGGTGTACACGTGCACGGCGAGCGAAACGCCCGTCACGACCACCATCATCAGCGCCGTCAGGTTGTCGACCAGGAAACCAACGGCAATCGTGAGATCGCCGACCGTCGCCCATTCGTAGACATTGCCGTTGAACGGCGCGGCGCCGCCGAAAGCGAGCCCCCACAATACATACAGCGACAGCACGAACGAAATCGCAACGCCGATGATCGTGATCGTGTGCGCGCCGCCGCGGCCGACCCGCGCGCCGCCGAGCCCAGCGATCGCAGCCGCAATCAGCGGCGCGAGGACGATAGTGAGATAAATCGACTCCACCGCTTATCCCTTCAACGTATCGAGGGTGTCAACGTTGATGCTGCGCGCACTGCGGAACAGCACGACCAGAATGGCAAGACCGATAGCGGCCTCCGCGGCAGCCACCGTCAGTATGAAGAACACGAAGATCTGCCCCGTCGTGTCCCCGAGCATCCTCGAAAACGCGACGAAGTTGAAGTTCACCGCGAGCAGCATCAGCTCGATGCACATCAGGAGCAGAATGACGTTCTTGCGGTTGATGAAGATGCCGGCGACTGCAACGCTGAACAGAATCGCGGCCAGAACGAGATAGTGAGCAATCGTAACCATCTCGTCACTCCTTGACCGAATCGACCTTGACGACGCGGAGCCGGTCTTCGGCTCGCACGGCAACCTGCGCCGTGACGTTCTGCACCTTGAGCCCGGCACGCTTCCGAAGCGTCAGGGTGATCGCCGCCACGATTGCGAGCAGCAGCAGCATCGCGGCGATCTCGAACGCATAGACGTGCTCGGTATAGAGCACCGCCCCAAGCTCCTGGGTGTTGCTGTAGTTGGCCGGGTTCGGCTCCGGCATCACGAACGCTTGGCCGCCGCTCCTGAACCAGACGATGTGCGCGATCTCGACGACGACGACGAGCGCGACGCCGATGCCGAGCGGCAAATAGCGCGCGAAACTGCCGCGCAGCTCTTCGAGATTGATGTTGAGCATCATCACGACGAACAGGAACAGCACCATTACAGCGCCGACGTACACCAGCACCAGCACGATCGCGAGGAACTCGGCTTCGATCAGCAGCCACAGCACCGCGCTCTGAAAGAACGCAAGTACCAAGAACAGCGCCGCATACACCGGGTTACGCGAGGTGATCACGCCGAGCGCGGCGATGATCAGGATCGCAGCGAATGCGTAGAACAGGACCGTGGTAGCCAAGGTTCTCTGCTTCCCTCGGGTTGTGGGCTATCGGTATTGCGCGTCCGCGGCCTTATCGGCAGCGATCATCGCTTCGTATTTGTCGCCGACGGCGAGCAGCTTGTCCTTCGACATGATGTTCTCGCCGCGCCGCTCCATATGGAATTCATGGATGCGCGTTTCGACGATCGCATCGACCGGGCAAGCTTCCTCGCAGAAGCCGCAATAGATGCACTTGAAAAGATCGATGTCGTAGCGCGTCGTGCGCC
>CAZFJU010000340.1:0-3480 GCA_964518995.1 uncultured Gammaproteobacteria bacterium | reverse complement strand
CTTCGAGCGACTGCGTGTACTGCTCGCTGCCAGCATACAGCTGCGCGAGCGAAAGTAGCGTATTCATCCGCAATGCCCGCGGAAGGCTCGGCTCCGGTATCCTCAGGACGTTCTCATAGGCCGCGATCGTCCGCGGGAAATCTTGCTCGGAGAACGAGAGAAACGCACGGAAGTACCAGACTTGCGCGCGCTCATAATCGTTCTGGTTCGGGAGCGCGTCGACGCGGTCGAGCCGTTCTCGTGCACACTCGAGGTCTTCTTGCTCGGCGCAAGCCTGCGCGTCTCGGAGCAGGACGTACACCGCCTCGCGCATCGCTGGTACTCTGCGGCCGTTGTCGGCCGCGGGCTGCTGATCGCCGCGCTGCTGGGCGTGCGGCGCATTGACCGCGGCTGCGAGACCCGCGAGCAATAGCGCGCACATGACCCGCGCACCGATCCCCGATATACCGAGCCTTCGAGCGTCGTCCAGCATGATCATGATTCGCCGCTCGAGCCGCGAGACCGGCTCGATCAGCGCGACTGCGCCGAGCGGCGCCCGAGTCGAACCCTGCCTGACGCGCAGCAACGCTTCGGAATAGCGGGCGGGGTCCGCGCCGCCGCGCAATACGCGAGCATCGCAATCCACCTCGATCGCGGCTCGGAGCCGACGGAGCTGCCACCACAACGCGGGGTTCCACGGCATCAACGCGGTGAGCAGCAGCGCGGCGACGAGCAAAACCTGATCGTGGGCTTTGATGTGCTCGTGCTCGTGGCGCAGCACGAGATCGAGCAGCGCTCGATCCGCGGCGACCAGCCGCCGCGGCAAAATCACGCACGGCCGTACGACGCCGTATACCGCAGGCCCGATCTGCTCGAGAATCCGCACTTCGCGCCCGTCGACCATGACCCGGCTCGCGCTGCGCAGCGCGCGCCGCAGCGACCACACCGCGGCGCCGAGCATCAGTAGCATGCCGGCGGAGCTGGCGGCCCAGAGCAGCCCGAGCGGCCCGTCCAAGGTGCTCAGCCTCGGCAGGCTGGGCCACGGCCGCTCGACCGCGCCGGCCACGGCTGCGCCGATCTCCGCTGGAACGATTTCCGGCAGCTGCATGAGATCGAAGGGCAGCGACACCAGAGTCGGCTCGGCCGGGGAGGGCGGCCCGAACATCGCGACGATCGGTGCAGCCGCCGATACGGCAAGTGCGAGTGCCCACGGCGCGCGCCGCGGCCAATCAAACTCTGCGCACAGGCGCTCGCTGACCACGGCCAAAGCACCGAGCAAACCTGCTATTGCGATTGCGTACGTTATCGTCATCAGCATGGCGGCTTCCTCTGGACGGAATTGCGGGGTTCCCGTGCGCCGGCACGACGGTCCTACATGCAGTAGTACTAGCCGTATAGTAGTTGAGCACTGCTGATGACGGCTGTCAACTATATTCATAGGAGGTTATCGTGCTGGCACGATGTCTAGATCCGCATATGCCAAGCGCACGATCATCGCGGATTCGAGCCCGCTGATCGGGCTTGCGGCTGCAAACCGCTTCGACGTGCTGCAGCGGCTCTACGGCCGCGTCCTTGTCACCCGCGCCGTGCTCGATGAGGTGATGGCCGGCGGCGGAAAGCCCGGCGCCCGCGAGCTTGCACAGGCATTGCGCGAGGGTTGGATTCGCGGCGCGCCGACACCGAGCGGGACGTGGGCGTTTCCGGAGCTCGGCACCGGGGAAGCGAGCTGCATCGCGCTCGCGCTGACGCACGACGACGCGCTCGTGTTGATGGACGATCTGCCTGGCCGCGAGTGTGCCGCAGCCCACGGCGTTGCGACGCTCGATATAGAGGGCGTGCTCGAAGCAGCGGCGGAGGCGGGCCTATAGGCAGCGGCGTTCGACGCCGCAGCGCGCCGCCAGAAGGTTAGAAAAAAAGCCTCTGGTGGATGGATGCAAGGCGAAGCCGCAGCGCCGCCAGCGGCTTCGTCAATCGCGTGACTGCCGTTCCCGCCGCTCCGCTTGTCGCCGCAGCGCCCGCTCCCGCAAGCGGTCGAGCCGTTCCTGCTGTGCTTCCGGATCCCGCTCGCGCACTTCGGGCTTTTTGCAGTCCAGAACGGCCCAGTCCAAGCTGCGCTGATAGTCGAGGTCGTTCATCACGCGCGTTGCCGCTTGTATGAAATACAAGCTGATGCCGAGCTCGCTCTCGAGCCGGCGCAGCTCCAAGTTCTCGATGCGTGCGCTCGGCCGCAGCGCGCCGGTGAGTTGGCAATTGAAGCCGGCTTCGTGCCCGCTGGCGGAGAAGTCGCGCAAGCCGCCGGAGCGCTGATCCACTGAGTCGCCCCACTGCCAACGGAAGTCGTTGTTAGGCAGATTCGCAGGAAAGATCTGCGCGGCCGCTTCGCCGCTTAAGGCCGCGGCGATGAGTGCCGCAGCGACGGCCGCCAGGAACCGATAATCCATCTCGAGTGCTCCGCCCGGCTTCGAGCCTCGATTATGCCGTGCTTTGGCAGAGCGGTGCGAATGGGTCCGGCGCAGCGGCGCTTGCATTGACCGCCCGATCGTCGTGCACTGCTGGGCTGCGGTCTGTTTCTTGCTATCGTCATTGCAACCCTCAGGTATGGAGCGTCTGATTGTGAGTCAAGCAGCCCATCGTCCGGACCGCACACCGATGCCCCCAGCGGGCGAGCGGACCGGCGGGCCCGGTCAGGCTGGCGGCGATCGCTCTTCTTTGCCGCCGCGCAACACGTGGCTGTGGTTTCTACTGATCCTGCTCGTCAACTTCATGATCGTCCGGATGTTCTTTCCGGGCTCGGATGCGGCCTTGATGGTGCCGTACACCGTGTTCAAGGAGCAGGTGAGCGCCGGTAATGTCGAGGCGATTTTCAGCCAGGGGGAGCGGATCGAAGGCCGTTTCAGGCAGGCCATCACGTATCCTCCGCCGAGCGACGCGGCGGTCGACGAGACGCGGAGTCAGCGTGGGCCTCGCACGGGCGATTCCTTCGCGACGACCTTGCCGGCTTTCGTCGATCCGGGGCTCGAGACGTTGCTGATCGACAACGGCGTCGAGATCAGCGCCGAGCCGATCCAAACCGGCTCGGGCTGGCCGCTGTTGCTGTTCGGATTCGGCCCTGCGCTGCTGATCATTGTGTTCTACGTCTGGCTGTTTCGCCGCGCAGCGAAGCAGGGCGGCGGCATGGGTGGGCTAATGGGCATCGGCCGCAGCAAGGCGCGCCGCTATGACGCGGACGACGACGATCGCGTGACCTTCGATGACGTCGCGGGCATCGACGAGGTGGAAAGCGAGCTCGCCGAGATCGTCGATTTCTTGAAGAACCCTGAGAAATACACGCGGCTCGGCGGCACGGCACCGAAGGGTGTGCTCTTGATCGGCGCACCGGGCACCGGCAAGACGCTGCTGGCACGCGCGGTGGCGGGCGAAGCCGACGTGCCGTTCTACTCGATGAGCGCATCGGAGTTCGTGGAGATGATCGTCGGCGTGGGCGCCGCGCGCGTGCGCGAT
>CAZFJU010000339.1:0-3522 GCA_964518995.1 uncultured Gammaproteobacteria bacterium | reverse complement strand
AGCCGCATTTCGAATAGCCGCAGTTCAAGCAAGTCATGCAGCCGTCGAGCAGCACGGCGGCCGCGGTGTTGCACTTCGTGCAGAGTTGCGCGCCTTCCGGAAACGCGTTCTCGGCGAACGCATCCTGCTGCACGCCGCGCGCCTCGAACTCTTTGCGCTTCTCCTCCAGAAACCTCTGTTGCGTCAGATCAGGCCCGGCTGGCTTTAGGAGGCCGATTCCGATCAGGTGCCGCTCGACGATGTGGCCGAGCTCCGCGATGATCGATGGCATGAACTTGCCGCCGGGCTGCCAGTAACCGCCGCGAGGGTCGAATACCGCCTTCAGCTCGTCGACGAGAAACGTGACGTCACCGCCTTTGCGGAACACCGCCGACATGATACGAGTCAGCGCGACGATCCATTGGTAGTGGTCGAGATTTTTCGAGTTGATAAAGATCTCGAAGGGCCGGCGCTGCTCGTGCGGTGTGCCCTCGTTCAGCACGATGTCGTTGATCGTCACGTACATCGCATGGTCCGAAACGGGCGTCTTGACCTTGTACGTCGAGCCGATCAGCATCTCCGGACGCTCGAGCTTCTCGTGCATCCGGATCACGTTACCCTCTACCTGCCCAGGCTCGGGCGTCGGCGACTCTTCTCGCTTATCTCCGTCGCGAGATACTGCGTAGCCGACGATCTTCTTGTCGATCCTGATGGTCATCGTAATTGCCTCTCGCCGTTCTCGAACCGAGCACCGCCGCACGCTGCGCGGCGGCCAGGCGCGGTACACCGCCGCTCAGAACTTGCCGTAATAGCCTTCTTTCAACGCGTCGAACAGGTTCGCCGCCGTGTGCACCTCGCCGTCGTACTCGATTTCCTCGTCGCCCCGGACCTCCACGACGGCCCCGTCCGCGAGCGTGAAGCGATACGTGGTGCTCTGCAGGTCTTTCTCCTTGACCAGCACGCCCTGAAACGCCTCGGGATTGAACCTGAACGTGGTGCAGCCCTTCAGGCCCTGCTCATGGGCATAGAGATAGATGTCTTTGAAATCTTCATACGGATAATCGGTCGGCACGTTCGCGGTCTTCGAGATCGACGAGTCGACCCATTTCTGCGCGGCCGCCTGGATATCGACATGCTCCTTCGGCGAGACGTCATCGGAGCTGACGAAATACTCGGGCAGCTTCTCCGCCGGCTCGGTCGAGCCCGGCCATGCCTGCGGATTCACGAGCTCGCGGTACGCGAGCAGCTCGAACGAGAACACATCCACCTTTTCCTTCGACTTCTTGCCTTCGCGGATCACATTACGGAAGTAGTGATGCGCGAACGACGGCTCGATGCCGTTGCTCGCATTGTTCGCCAGCGACAGCGAGATCGTGCCGGTCGGTGCGATCGAGCTGTGATGCGTGAACCGCGCACCCTCTTGCTCGAGCGCGTCGACGAGCTCCGGCTGCACCTCGCGTACCCGCCGCATGTAGCGGCTGTAACGCGCATGTAGCACGCGGCCCGGGACCCGGTCGCCGACCTTGTAACCGTCCGCCACCATCTCCGGCCGCTTCGCGAGCATCGCCTCGTCGACCTCGAACTCCTCGAGCATGATCGGCGCCGCGCCTTTCTCACGTGACAGCTCGAGCGCCATCTCCCACCCCGCGACCGCGAGCTCGCGCGACACGTCCTCCGTGAAGCGGACCGACTCGGCGGAGCCATAACGCATACCGAGCAGCGTGATCGTCGAGCCGAGCCCCAGAAAGCCCATCCCGTGCCGGCGCTTACGCAGGATTTCCTCGCGCTGCTCCGGCAGCGGCAGACCGTTCACGTCGACGACGTTGTCCAGCATGCGCGTGAACACCTTCACGACCTCGCGAAACTCGTCCCAGTCGAAGTACGCGTGCCGGCTGAACGGCGCGACGACGAACTTGGTCAGATTCACGGAGCCGAGGAGGCAGGCGCCATACGGCGGCAGCGGCTGCTCGCCGCAGTTGTGCGCGTGCAGGCCGTTCGCGTCGAACGCGTTCACGCCCGGCACTTGCACGTCGTAGACGTCCTCGACACCGTCGTCGTCGACACCGACCACGACGGCCGTGAACGATTCACGCCGGACCGGACGACGGCGATCGCCCCCGAGTATCCCGTCGAGGCTTGCCGCCTTGCCGGTGTCGGCAAAACCGACGCGCTCGCGAAAGCCGAACAGATTCTCACCACTCACGACGAGCTCGTGCGAGTCCTGCGCATCGCCCACTCCGGCCGGCGGCGGCACTTGGCCGATGCGGCTGACGATGCCGAGCCGCAGCAACATCCGCTGCGCGGCCTCGAGCCGCTCGAGATCGGTATCGGCCAGACGCACGGAGGGCTCTTTCTCCTGCCGGCCGGACACCGAGCCGCGCGCATCGAAGAGGCCGCGAAGCAGCCCGCGGTGACACTCGCCCGATGTCCGCTCGAGCGCGGCAGTGATCGTTTTGTGCTCCGGCCGGAGCCCGAGCTCCGCGGCCAGCGCCTTGAGCGCGCCGACGGACAGCCGATATTCGCCGCGGCCTGCGACCCCAAGCCAGCCGCCCGGCGCGCTGCGCGCCGGCAGCTTGGCGACCGCAGCGACTGCCGCGTCCATGACGCCGCGGACCCCGACGTCGATCGCGACCGCATCATTGACCGCCTGCGCGGGCACTGACAGCGACAGCTCGGCGCCATCCGGCGTCAGCGTGCCGTCGCAGATCAGCAGACCGAGCAGATACCCTTCGGCGAATCCGTGCGCACCGCTCCACAACGGCGCCGCCCGGTGATCATTCAGCACGATACGGTCGCCCGGCCGAAGCACCTGCGCCTCCCGCCACTCGGTTTCCTTGGTCCAATGGGTGAGCCGCACGGCACAGCGGACGCGATGATCCGCGGTCAAGCGCAGAGAGTAGCCCTCAGCCGTCCTGATCCGTCGCACCGGCTTGCGCCCGGTCCGGAAAAAACCCTCGGGACCCGCCGCATGGCTGCGGCCGTCTAGCCGGGCGACGAACGGCCGGCCAACGAGCTCGCGTACCTGACGGGGACCCGAGGTGGTATGCACCCACGTGTCGGCGGTAACGCACGGATTGGTGGCCCGAATCTCTTCGCACCACCAGTTATTGTTCATCTCGTTGACGCGGTCGATCAGCACGAAGCCGGGCTCTGCGAAGTCATACGTGGACGACATGATCATGTCCCAGACCCGGCGCGCCGGCAGCGTCTTATAGATGCGGCACGCCACGAGCCCACGCGCATCGACGACATAGCCTTCGCGGACCGGCCACTCGCGCCAGATCACTTTGCTGCCGTCGTGCAAGTCCAGGCCATCCTGCTGGGCTTCGCCGGGCCTCACCGGGAATGCGAGCGGCCACTGCCCGTCCTCTCGGACGGCGCGGATGAACTCGTCCGTGATCAGCAGCGACAAATTGAACTGCCGGAGGCGCCCGTCCTCGCGCTTCGCGCGGATGAAATCGAGCACGTCGGGATGACCGACGTCGAACGTGCCCATCTGCGCGCCGCGGCGGCCGCCGGCCGACGACACCGTGAAGCACATCT
>CAZFJU010000338.1:0-3553 GCA_964518995.1 uncultured Gammaproteobacteria bacterium | reverse complement strand
GGGTCAGAGCCCTTTTAGGCCGATAAAAGGGCTCTGACCCCAATTTCTCACCCTTCCGGCAGCACCCGCACGCGCAGTCGTGCAAAGCCGAGCTCGGGCCCCCTATAACGAACGCGCGCGGCCCACACGGCCGAGTCCATCACCAGCACCAGCTCGCCGGCGGCATTCGTCGACGCGCTGACGAGGTGCTCAGCCTCGTCGGCCGGTAACAGGGCGCGGATGCGGTCCGCGGTTGCGCGGCGCGCCTCGGCTTCGCGGCCGAGCGCTGCAAGGCGGCCGCTCGCGAGCACGTCGGCGAGCCTGCGCGGGGACTTCTCTGTCATACTGGGATCACTTCGAGGGTGCTTGAGCCAAGCGGCGTTTCTCGGCATCCTACTCGAACCCATCAGCGTAAGCCGCCCCGGCGGGCGGGGCGCGAACCGGCGATCCAGCGGGTTAGCGCCGAAGAACAGCGAACAATAGCCACAACGGAAGCGCGCGAACATCGACCGGAGGCCGTGCAGGATGGAGTTGACCCACGATCGTGACCGCGGTAACTCACACAGGGTATCCCCGCGGCGAGCCTGGGTGGCTGCCGCAGCACTCGCACTCTGCTTATTCTCTGCCGCATTCTATGTCGGCTGGCGCGCAGCCGATGTGTACGGCGTCACAAATCCGAGCAGTCAGGTTGCCGTCTGGCGCGCCGAGCTCGAGTCGCAGCAGAGGCTGCTCGAGCAGACGCGCCGCAGCTTGCAGCAGGGCGTCGACGCGCTCGCACTGCGGCTCGGGCAAATGAATGCGCACGTCGTGCGGCTCGACGCGCTCGGCGCACGGCTGATCCAGATGGCAGGCCTCGACGATGGCGAATTCGATTTCACCTCCGCGCCCGCGCTCGGCGGGCCGGAGCAGTTGCTCGGCGACGCGGATCCGCTCGATCTACGCGGCATCATGAGCTCGCTGAACGGCCTCTCTCATCAGCTGCAAGATCGCGCTCGCCAGCTCGACGTGCTCGAGAATTTCCTGCTGAACCGTAAGCTTGCAAACGAAATCCGGCCCGACGGGCGGCCCGTGTCATCCGGCTATATCTCGTCCCGCTTCGGCGAGCGAACGGACCCGTTCACCGGCCGCCGCGCATTTCATCAGGGCGTCGACTTCGCCGGCCGCAAAGGCAGCGACGTGATGGCGGTCGGCTCCGGCGTCGTGATCTGGTCCGGCACGCGCCACGGCTACGGCGAGCTCGTCGAGATCAATCATGGCAACGGCTATGTCACGCGCTATGCGCACAACTCGTTGAACCTGGTGTCGGTTGGCGACACGGTGAAGCGCGGGCAGGTCATCGCCCGTCTCGGCGACACGGGCCGCGCCACGGGGCCGAACCTGCACTTCGAGGTGCTGCGGGACGGTCGCCCCGTCGATCCGATGACTTACGTCGACTAAGCTCGCGGCGTGCCGCGCGCTCGGTCGACTAAGCTCGCCGCGCGGGCGCTCGCGTCCGGCCGGCGGCGACATTCCAGGGCCTCGTTGCCGGTCGGGCCGACCCGCCGACAGCCGCCGCCGGATTGAACCGCCGCCGGCCGCCCCCATTTGGGCTACGATTGCCCTTCTTCCAAGGCTGTTAGAATCACCTCCTCCAAACGTCCAAGGATCCTCTGTTGGCCAATTTCGCAACGAACCTCCTGACCGGAATCTTCGGCAGCCGTAACCAGCGTCTGCTCCGCTCCTACCAGGCCCTGGTCACCGAAGCGAATGCGCTGGAGCCGCAGTTTCAGGCGCTCGATGACGAAGCGCTGCGCGCCAAGACGGCCGAGTTCAAGGCGCGCTATGCGGAGAACGGCGATATCGACTCGCTGCTGCCCGAGGCCTTCGCTGCCGCCCGCGAGGCCGCTTGGCGCACGCTGAAAATGCGCCACTTCGACGTTCAGCTCATCGGCGGCATAGCGCTGCACCAAGGCAAGATCGCCGAGATGCGCACGGGTGAGGGCAAGACTCTCGTCGCGACGCTCGCGGCCTACCTGAATGCGCTGACGGGCAAGGGCGTGCACGTCGTCACCGTCAACGAGTATCTCGCGCAGCGTGACGCCGAATGGATGGCGCCCGTCTATCGCTTCCTCGGGCTCGAGGTCGGGGTCATCAAGAGCGGCCAATCGACTGAGGAGAAGCGCGCGGCGTACCGCGCCGATATCACCTACGGCACAAACAACGAATTCGGCTTCGATTACTTGCGCGATAACCTGGCGTTTCGCCCGGAAGACCGAGTGCAGCGCGAGCTGTCGTATGCGGTCGTCGACGAGGTCGACTCGATCCTGATCGACGAGGCGCGCACACCGCTGATCATCTCGGGGCGCTCGGAGGAGAGCACCGAGCTTTACGTCAAGATCAACCAGCTCATTCCGGATCTGCGCAAGCACGATCCCCCGCCGGGCCGCGCGAACGACGATATCGACGCGGCGCAGGTCGAGCTGCTCGACGTCGACGGCAAGTCGCTCGGAACGATGTCGATCGGCGAAGCGCTTGAGCGTGCGCGGGAAAACGGCCACCACCTCATCGAGACGAGCCCGAACCAGAAGGTGCCGACCTGCCAGCTGTACGTGCCGGGGCACTTTACCGTCGATGAAAAGGCGAAGCAGGCGCATTTGACCGAAGAGGGCCACGAGTACGTCGAGAAGCTGTTCGCAAAGGCCGGCATTCTGGGGGCCGGCGAGAGCCTGTACGACCCGGCCAATATCCGTCTGATGCACCACCTCAACGCCGCGCTGCGCGCGCACGGGTTGTTCCGCCGCGAGGTCGAGTACATTGTCGCGAACGGCGAGGTCGTGATCGTCGACGAGTTCACTGGCCGCACGATGCCCGGCCGGCGCTGGTCCGACGGCCTGCACCAGGCCATCGAGGCGAAGGAAGGCGTGAACGTCAAGGAAGAGAACCAGACCGTCGCGTCGATCACCTTTCAGAATTACTTCAGGCTCTACACAAAACTCGCCGGGATGACCGGCACGGCCGATACCGAAGCCTTTGAGTTCCAGCAGATCTATGGCCTCGAAGTGGTCGTGATCCCGACCCACCGGCCGATGGTACGTCAGGACCACCCGGATCTCGTGTATCTGTCGCAGAAGGATAAATTCGACGCAATCATCGAGGACATCGAGGATTGCCATAAGCGCGGGCAGCCGGTGCTGGTTGGCACGACGTCGATCGAGACCTCCGAGTATCTCGCCAAGCTGCTGAAGCCGCGCAAGATCCCGCACGAGGTGCTGAACGCGAAGTACCACGAGCGGGAGGCCGAGATCATCGTGCAGGCGGGCCGCCCGGGCGCGGTGACGATCGCGACCAATATGGCCGGCCGCGGCACGGATATCGTGCTCGGCGGCAACCTCGAGGCGGAGAAGGCCAATCTCGAGAATCCGACCGAAGAAAATCTGAAGGCGCTCGAGGAAGACTGGAAGGCTCGCCACGAGAAGGTGCTCGCAGAAGGCGGTCTGCACATCATCGGCACAGAGCGGCACGAATCGCGCCGCATCGATAACCAGCTACGCGGCCGCTCGGGACGCCAGGGCGACCCCGGCTCGAGCCGCTTCTA
>CAZFJU010000337.1:0-3556 GCA_964518995.1 uncultured Gammaproteobacteria bacterium | reverse complement strand
GCTCGTAGTCGATGCAGGCGGCAACGACCTGCTGCGGATCGACCGGCGCGGCCGCGTCAACCTGCTCGCCGTCTTCCCGGACGAGCTCGTGTCGACCGCGAACATCAAGTCGCTCGCCGGCTGCCCAGGCTCTGGCGCATCCTTCTGCTCGCTGCCGGATAGCATCCCGGGGCAGGCCGTGCCGACCAGTATCGCGGTCGACCGCCACGGCTATATCTACGTTGGCGAGCTAAAGGGCTTCCCGGCACCAGCCGGCGCTTCGAACATCTGGCGAATCTCGCCGCACGCCAAGGCAGCGCGATGCGGCGAAAGCCCGCATTGCGTCAAGGTGTTCGACGGCGGTTTCACGTCGATCATCGACATGGCGTTCGGCCCGGACGGCCTGCTCTACGTCGCCGAGCTCGACGAGGGCAGCTGGGCGGCCATCGATATCTTCCAGACGCCGAAGGGCGGCACGATCAACGCCTGCAGCGTCATATGGCGCATTTGCTTCGAGGTCGAAGACGACCTTCCGCAGCCGACTGCGCTTACATTCGACAAGGGCCGGCTATGGGCGACCCAGAACGCTCTCACCCCGGGCTCGGCCGAAGTGGTGAGCGTCGGCGGCCGTAGGTTCGGTTGGGGTGGGGGATGGCTCCCACGCCTGTTCTGAAACCGCATCAGGAGCTGGCCGGCGCCGCTCGATGGCGTGCGGCAAAGCGGCGGTAAGCCGCCAGCTCCTCGACCGCGCGGGCGTCATCCCACACTCCGAGCTCGATTAGCGCGCGTGCGGCCGCGGGGGCCTCGCGCGCGCCGAAATCCGCACCGAGCCCGAGCATCGTGCGCCGGTGCAGCAGATCGACGAGCGAGCCCGCCCATTCGGCGGTGAAGGCGTGCACGAGCTCGGCCTTGACGAGCTGTGCATCGGGCGCCGTGCGCCCTGCGAGCTCCGGCCGCTGTCGAGCGGCGGCGAGCAAGCCGTCGGCGACACGCCCGTACGTGCCGAGCAGCCGCGTGGCGCTGCGTGCGCCGAACACGGCGCTCAGCTCCTCGGCGAGCGCGCTGCGCTCTTCCCCTCTGATCGCGCCGGGCAGCGGTACGTCACGGTGCAACGACGTCGGGTGCCGGCCGTGAGCCGAGCCGTCCGGCCCGGGCGACGAAGCGGGGCGAGCCAGCCCATCGCGATGGAGACGGTCGAGCACCTCGCGCGCGAGCGCACGATACGCGGTGAGCTTCCCGCCGATGATCGCGTACAAGCCGCGCGCGTCGTGATGGCGGTAGATCAGATGACGGCGCGTAATCTTGCCTTCCGCTCGGCCGGGAGCGTGCGGCAGCGCTCGCACGCCGGCCATGGTATAGAGGACGCGCGCGCCGATGCCCCGCGCGCCGGGGAACAGCCGCTCCGTCTCGCGCACGAGATAGCCGAGCTCGTGATCGTCGATCGCCGCGTCGCCGGGGTCGCCGGCAAAGCGCACATCGGTCGTGCCGATCAGATAGAGCCCGTTCCACGGCACGATGAAGAACGGCCGGCCGTCGCTGGCGGCTTCCGCGTAAACCGCCGCGCGCGGCGCGCCCGGAAATGGCGCGGCAACGAAATGGCTACCCTTCGTGCCGCCGATGAGCACGGGCGGCGGCCGCGCGCCGGTGACGGATGCGGCGACCCGGTCGAGCCACGGGCCTGCCGCATTGATCACCCACGGCGCATCGACCTGACCGCGTGTGCCGTCGGCGCGCCGCCAGTCGATGCCCCGCACGATGCCGCGTTCGGCCCGGATCGCGGTGACCGCGGCATGATTCAGCACGGTCGCGCCGCAAGCCGCGGCATCGAGCAGATTCTCGACGACGAGTCGCTCCGGGAAGGCCGCCTGCGCATCGAAATAGCGCGCGCCGCCGACGAGACCGCTCGAGGCGAGCCCCGGCATCTCCGTGAGCAGATCGGCGCGCGACAGCATGCGGTGGCTCGGCAGCGACTTGCCGCGCGAGAGCCAATCGTAAAGCGCAAGCCCGATTCGAATCTGCCAGCGCGGGCGGCGCGCGCCCCGATAGATCGGCAGGAACAGCGGCAGCGGCTCGACCAAGTGCGGCGCAAGCGCGAGCAGCGCCTCACGTTCGCGCAGCGATTCGCGCACGAGCCCAAGCTCGCCTTGCTCGAGATAACGCAGGCCGCCGTGAATCAACCGCGTCGACGCGCTGGTCGTGCCGCTCGCGATGTCGTGCTGCTCGACGACCAGCACGCGATGACCCGCGCGCGCCGCCTCGCGGGCGATGCCGGCGCCGTTGATGCCGGCCCCGATGACGATGACATCGTAGGACGCCAGAGAATTGGGCTCTGACCCCAATTGGGCGAGCGCCGGCAAATTGGGCTCTGACCCCAATTGGGCGGTGGGGTTACGGACGCGTCTGGCCGGTGCCGCGCACGACGTACTTGTAGCTCGTGAGCTCGTTGGCGCCGACCGGGCCGCGGGCGTGGATGCGTCCGGTCGCGATGCCGATCTCGGCGCCCATGCCGAACTCGCCGCCGTCCGCGAACTGGGTCGACGCGTTGTGCAGCAGAATCGCGCTGTCGAGCTCGCTCAGGAAACGCTCGGCGGCCGTCGAGTCATCCGTGACGATCGCCTCGGTATGGCCCGAGCCGTGCCGACGAATGTGCTCGAGCGCCTCGTCGACGCCCGCGACGACCTTGACCGCGATGACCGCGTCGAGGAACTCCTTGCCGTAGTCGTCGTCGGCGGCGGCGGACGTGCCCGGCGCGTGCCGCGCGGCTTCTGCATCCGCCCGCACCTCGCAGCCCGCCGCGATCAGATCGCCGACGATCGGCGCGAGATGCGTCGCGACGCAGTCGCGGTCGATCAACAGCGCTTCCGTCGCGCCGCAGATGCCTGTGCGGCGCATCTTCGCGTTCAGCACGACGCGGCGCGCCATGTCGAGGTCTGCGCCGCGATGAACGTAGGTATGGCAGATCCCTTCGAGGTGGCCGATGACCGGCACGCGCGCATCCTGCTGGACGCGCGCAATGAGCCCCTTGCCGCCGCGCGGCACGACGACATCGAGGTATTCGGTCATATCGCGCAGCAGGATGCCTACGGCCTCGCGGTCCTGCGTCGGCACGCGCTGCACGGCATCCTCCGGCAGCCCGCGCGCCGCAAGCGCCCCGGCGAGGCAGCGGTGAATCGCGGCATTCGAGCGCGCGGCCTCCGAGCCGCCGCGCAGGATGACGGCATTGCCGCTTTTCAGGCATAGCGCGGCGGCATCCGCCGTCACGTTCGGCCGGCTCTCGTAGATGATGCCGATGACGCCGAGAGGCACCCGCACGCGCTGAATCTTCAGCCCGTTCGGCCGATCCCATTCCGCAATCACGTCGCCGATCGGATCCGGCAGCTCGGCGATCGCCTCGACGCCGGCGGCCATCGCCTCGATCCGCTTGTCGTCGAGGGCGAGCCGATCGAGCAACGCGGCCGCGAGGCCGCGCCGCTCGGCATCGGCAAGATCCTGACGATTCGCGGCAAGTATCTCATTGCGCCCGTTGCGCAGCGCCGCCGCAGCGTCCCGCAGCGCAGCGTTCTTCGTTTCGGCCGAA
>CAZFJU010000336.1:0-3561 GCA_964518995.1 uncultured Gammaproteobacteria bacterium | reverse complement strand
CGTTCGAGCTCGGTTACGGCTTCTACATCGGCTGGAAGAAGGACGACTTCATCGGTAAGGACGCGCTCGTCAAGATGAAGGACGCCACGCACCGCCAAAAGGTCACGTTCGAATGGAATCGCGACGATGTGCTCAAGGTGGTCGCTTCGGGCTTCGAGGAAGGCACGCCGTACAAGTGGATCGACTTCCCGCAGCCGAACTACGCATCGAGCAGCGCAGACCGCATTCTCCGCGACGGCAAGCTCGTCGGCATGTCGATGTTCAACGGCTACTCGTTCAACGAGCGCTGCATGCTGTCGCTTGGCGTCGTCGATGCCGACGTCAAGGTGGGCGACATCCTGACGCTCGTGTGGGGCGAGCCGGAGCCGACCGGCAAGACGTCGACCGAGCAGCACAAGCAGGCGGAAATTCGCGTCCGCGTGGCGCCGACGCCGTATGCGCGTGAGGCCCGGGAGAACTACGCCGAGAGCTGGCGCACCAAAGCCGGCCAGTAGCCTGCAGCGGGGGCGGGGGGAAAAGGGGTCAGAGCCCTTTTTTGCTGAAGCGCCCGCCCCTGCCCCTGCACCTCTCGGAAAAAAGACTCCGGGAAAAAGGGCTCTGACCCCTTTTTCCCGTCTGACCCCTTTTGCGCTACGCGATGTCCTTCAGCGCGACCGAGTCGTGCCACGGGATCATCAAGCGCTTCGCAACGTTCACCGCGAAGAAGAGTAGATAGCCGAGCCCTGCAAGCAGGATGATTACGGCGAACAGCTCCGGCGCGTTCAGCGCGTTCAGCGTGACGACAACCATATAACCGAGGCCCTCGCTGCCGCCGAGGTATTCGCCGACGATCGCACCGATCACAGCGAACACGATGCCGACCTCCATGCCCGCGAACACATATGGCAGCGTGCTATGGAACTCGAGTGACCAAAACGTCGCCCAGCGACCGGCATTCAGGCTGCGCATGACGTCGCGATGCCCCGGATCGACCGAGCGCACGCCGAGCAGAACGTTCAGCATGATCGGGAAGAACGCGAGAATCGCCGCCACGATGACCTTGGATGTCATCCCGAAGCCGAACCAGATCACGAACAGCGGCACCAGCGCGACCTTCGGAATGACCTGAAACGCGACGACCATCGGCCGCACCGCGCGCTCGAGCCATACCACGCGGCCGAGCACCGCTCCGACGAGAACGCCCGACACGAGCGCGATACCGAACCCGGCGACCGACTCGATCAGCGTCGTACGAGCATGCACGGTCCACACCTCCGGCCGACCGGCGACGTCGATCAGCGCCGTGAGAACCGCCTCTGGCGGCGGCAGCACGAATTCTGAGATGCCGAACGAGACAGTCGCGAGCTTCCAGACGCCGAGAATGGCTGCGATCAGCACCGGAGTGCTGATCCACGGCAGAATTCTCATCCACTGCTCTTGGGTCGGCATCAAGCCTCCTCGTCGAGCTGCCGGCGCAGCTCCCTGACGATGTCCTGGAAGCGCGGACTGGCTTCGACATCCAGTCGTCGCGGGCGCGGAAAATCGACTTCGGTGATCGAGCGAATCCGCCCCGGCCGCGGCGACAGCAGGACCACCCGGTCGGCCAGGAAGGCGGCCTCCCGGATCGAGTGGGTGACGAGCACGACGGTTGATTCTGAGGCTGCCGCGAGCGACTGCAGCTCGAGATTCATCTTCTCGCGGGTCAAGGCGTCGAGCGCGCCGAAGGGCTCGTCCATCAACAGCACGCCCGGACGATAGCTCAGCGCCCGCGCAATCGCGACCCGCTGGCGCATGCCGCCCGACAGCTCGCGCGGATACGAGCGCTCGAAGCCCGTCAGCCCGACCAGCGCGCAAAGCTCGTGGGCGCGCGCCAGCCGCTCGTCCCGGGACGCTCCGCGCAGCTTCAGAGGCAACGCGACATTGTCCTCGACCGAGTACCACGGGAACAGATTTGCGTCCTGGAACACGATGCCGAGCCGGCCGACGGTTTCCGGATCTCGCCCGCCGTCGCGCCAGAGCGGCCGACCGCCGGCGAGCACTTCGCCGTCACTGACCTGAGTCAGCCCGGCCAGTATCCGTAGCAGCGTCGTCTTGCCGCAGCCGGACCGCCCGACCAACGCGACGAACTCCTGGCGCTGGATGCTCAGCGAGACGTTGTTGAGCGCGACGACGGTGCCGCTGCGGGATTGAAACTCCTTCGTCACTCCGAGCAGCTCGAGCTCCGCGCCGCCGTCACGGTGCACCGCCTCGCCGCGAGTCTCTGCGGGCGCCGCCGCGGCAACCGTAGTCATCGTCGAACTTTGCGTCATGTGCCCATGATTACATTCGTGAAGGAGTAAGGCGCAGTCGTCACGCCGGCTCGATGAGCGCGTTGGTGAACCAGTCATCAGACGCCGCGCCGGGCTCTGCCAAGCCCGCTGAGACGAGCTCTTCGTAGCCCTGCGTCCAGCGCTCGGGCAGCGTCAGCAGCAGATTTTCGTCGCCGCCGGCGGTCCACACGCTCGTGTATTCGCGCAGGCTCGCCTTCGCGATTGCCGTATCGTTCAAGCCATCGAACGAGTACTTGCTGCGCAGGATCGCGAGCGTCTCATCGAACTCCGTATCCTGCAGCATGAAGTTGAGCGCATCATGCACCGCGGCGACGAACCGGCGCAAAGCTTCGCGATTCTGCTCGAGCCCGGCGCGCGACGCCATGTAGAACTGACCGCCGGAACGAATGAACGCGCCAGGATTCAGCACCGCCGCATTCTCCTGTTGATTCTCGATGATCTTCGCCGTATCGATGCTGACGGCGTAACCGGCGATCCGCCCCTGCTCGACGAGATTGAACACCCCCGGCGTGAGCCCGACGACCTGTCGGCGCACGCTGGATCGGTCGACGCCCGCCGCGGCCAGAAACAGGTCGAGCTCGAGCTCGCTCGAGCCGCCCTCGGACGGGATGCCGATCGTCTTACCGATGAAGTCGGCGGGCTCGAGTAGCGGTGCCGCCGCACTCGACACGTAGCGTATCGTCGAATCCTTGAAGACCATCCCGATATTGATCAGCGGTGCGCCGCGATTCGCCGCGGCCCGCATGCCTTCGATCTGGCTGATGCGGGTCAGCGGCGCGCGACCCGCGAGCACCAGCTGAACCGCTTGCGCCGAGCCTCGCGTCAGCTCGAAGTTCACGTCGAGGCCGTGATTCGCGAAGTAGCCGGCGGCATCCGCGAACAGCTCGGGCGCGAAGGTCAGGCTCTGCGGCGGCAGAATCGTCAGGAAGGTGAGCCCCAGTAAATCCGCCGACTCGGCGGACTCCGGCGCGCGGGCGCCATCCGAGCAGGCGCCGAGCAGCGTGGACCCGGCCACGGCTGCGGAGCCGCCGATGAAGGCTCGCCGGCTCAAGGCCGAGAGGGCGCGTCCGGCCCCGTTCGCTGCGTCACTCATACTGCAACTCCTGGTCATCGTCGGAGCGGCCGGCCCGCATCATCCGGACGTTGCGGCGCCCCGCCGCGCAAATCGGCCGCTCCGCATGTCGCGACTAGGGCTGATAGTCCGGGCGACAGACGTCGGTGATGCAGATCGAGTCGAGCGTCCGGTCCGGCG
>CAZFJU010000335.1:0-3591 GCA_964518995.1 uncultured Gammaproteobacteria bacterium | reverse complement strand
AGGCCGAAACGGTGAGCGCCGATCTCGAAGGCGAGCAAGGTCAGTGTGCTTACCCAGTGTAATGAAATTGAATCAACAATATCACACAGTTGCGTCAGCGCCACCCGAAGTGGAAGCCGCTCGGCGCACGCCGCGGGTAGGCGCCCGCGCACGCGCGGCAGGGGGTGTGCCGCGTCGCAGCGGGGCCGTGCGCGCGGCTGCGGATCAGGCGGTGCCGTCCTCGCTCGAGGCGCGCTTCGCCGCGAACGGATAGGCGCCGCGCTGGGCGCCGCGCTTCGGAATACGTACCGACAACACCATGGTGGCGGCCAGCACGATCGTCGTGAAAAGCAGCGACCACGCGACCGGGATGGGGTAGATGTCGATCAGCAGCATCTTCGTGCCGATGAAGGCCAGCACAATCGCGAGCCCATAGCTCAGCAGGTGGAACTTCTCGTGCATGCCCGCGAGCAGAAAGTACATGGCGCGCAGGCCGAGAATCGCGAACACGTTCGATGTCAGAACAATGAAGGGGTCGCGCGTGATGGCGAAAATCGCCGGGATCGAATCCACGGCAAAGATGACGTCCACGATGCCGATGAGCAGGATAACGACGAGCAGCGGGGTGGCCATGCGCACGCCGTTCGCGGTGGTGAAAAATCGCTCGCCGTCATAGGTCGCGGAGATACGGAACTTCCGATTGATCCACCGCAGCAGCGGGTTCTCGTCGAGGTTCGGCTCCTTGTCTGCGGCCCACCACATCTTCATGCCGGTGAATACCAGAAACGCGCCGAACACATAGAGCACCCAATGAAAGCGCGCGATCAGCCAGGCGCCAATCAGAATCATCACTGCACGCAGAATGAGTGCGCCGATGATGCCGATCATCAGCGCCCGCTTCTGGAATTCCGCGGGGACCGCGAAATAGGTGAACAGCATCAGGAAGACGAAGATGTTGTCCACCGCGAGCGCCTTCTCGATCACGTAGCCCGTGACGAACTCGAGCGCTTTCTGGTTCGCGAGCGCCTGCGACGCCGGGTCGGCGGAAGCGCCGCCGAGGTACCACCACAGCCAGCCGACGAATGCGAAGGAGACGGCGACCCAGATCACCGACCACACCGCCGCTTCGCGGATCGAGACGGCGTGCGCGCCTTGCCGGCGCAGCGCGGAGAAGTCGACGAGCAGGGCGATCAGCACGAAAACGGCGAAAAAAGTCCAGATCAGCGGCGTACCGATCGTCATGACCATGGGCAAGACCTCGCGCGCCGGCGTGGCGACCACCGGCGGTGATGGATAGATGTCGGTCTTGCCCGTCGCTTCGCGGCCCGTTGACCCGGATCGCGAAGCGTCCGCAGCGCCGGGGAAGCGCGGATGCCTATCCGCGGCTGCCCGTATTGACGACGCTGCAGCGCCAAATCGAATGTCGATTCGGCGGCGCTACTCCCCTTCGAAGCTCAAGCGGCGTTAGAGTCGCGACCGCGCGCAGAGTTCGGCCGGAGCAGGATTATTATGCGGCGCGATAGTTGCGCCGCTCGCCGCCGAACACCGCGGCTTCGAGGTTCGCTGTACGGATCATGCCCGGGATCAGGAACAGATCGATGAGTTGGCCGATGCCGAGGAGGCCGAGCGTGAACAGCCAGATCAGCCCCGTGATGACTCGGCCCGCGTAGAAACGGTGGATCCCGCAGAACCCGAACAGACATAAGAACCAGAGCAGATAGGCGACGCCGGACGATTTCACGTTGACCTTCTCCTCGATCGTTGAACGGTTGAACCTGGATTATCACGAAGCGTGCCAGGCGCTGCCCGGCCGGGTGAGCGGCCTTGCGCGGCGAGCGCGTGGCGGATTAGCCGAGGATGTGCGCATTCTCCTCAAGGGTTGACGTCCAGCGCCTCGCCGCCGGTCGAGGTGCGTTTGCACCGCGCACCCCGACACGGTGCACGCCCGGCGGTCACATGCCGGGCGATACGGCCCTGTCCACGCACGGTCGGCTGCGCTCGATGCGAAGCTGACGCGCGAGCTGCCGCAGCCCGGTACGCAGACCTTCCTCGAGCACCGGGTGGTAGTACGGTTTTCGCAGCAGCTCCTGCACCGTCAGCTTCTGCTGAATCGCCCAGGTCAGCAGATGCGCGAGGTGCTCCGCTTCCGGCGCGAACAGCTCGGCGCCGCGCAGGATGCAGTCGTCCCGCGTCGCATAGAGACGGGCCAAGCCGACGGCGCGGCCGATCACGGTCGCACGACCCTGGTTCTCGAACGAGACGCCGGCCGCCTCGGTGCGCGCCTGGTCGAGGGTCGCGTACGACTGCCCGGCGATGGCCATCTGCGGCTCGCTGAAGACGATCGCGAGCGGCGTGCGCCGCAGATGCCGCTCGATCTGCGGAAAACGCGCGGCGTTCTCGCCCGCGATACGCCCTTCGTCCACCGCTTCATGCAGCAGCGGAGATTGCCCACTGACGTCGCCGGCCAGGAAGATCGGTGCATCGCCGCACTGCATCGTCTGCACGTCGTGCTTCGGAATGCCGCGGTCGTCGAGCTCGAGCCCGGCATGCTCGAGGCCGAGCGCGTCGATATTCGGACGGCGGCCGGTCGCGACGAGCACGTGCTCGAACTCCTCGCTGCGGCGGTTGCCGTGCGCGTCCTGCCAGCCGAGCCGAATACCGGATGCCGTCGGCTCGGCCGACTCGATCGAGGTTTCGAGCTCGAGCCGCATGCTTCGCCGCAGCACCTGCTGTACATAGCCCTGCAGCTCCGGATCGGTGAGCGGGCCGACGGTCGCACCGCGCTCGAGGAAGGTCACCTCGGCGCCGAGCCGGCGGAGGGCCTGGCCCAGCTCGAGGCCGACGATCCCCGTGCCGACGACCGCGAGCGACGCCGGCACGCGCGGGAGGTCGAAGACATCGTCGCTAATCAGGATGCGCTCGCGCACGCGGTCGAAAACCTCGGGCACGAACGCTGAGCTGCCGCTCGCGATGACGATGCTACGCGCCTCGAGCTCGAGCGTGTCATCGATGCGGAGCGTCGTCGGCCCGACGAAACGGGCGCGGCCTTTGATGCGGCGCTCGGCCGCAAAGTTCTCGGTATCCTGGATCGCGCCGCGCACGAAGCGATCACGCTCGCGCCGCACGCGAGCGAAGACCGCCTCGCCATCAATCTCCACGCCGCTCGCGCGGATGCCGAACAGCTGCGCGCGCTCGACGGCGTCCGCCGCATCCGCCGCGGCGATCAGCAGCTTCGACGGCATGCAGCCGACCCGCGCGCACGTCGTTCCGTACTCCCCCCCTTCGACGAGCAGCCAATCCTTGCCGGCCTTGTCGAGCTCCGCGACGGCGTTGAGGCCCGCACTGCCGGCGCCGATCACGACCGCGTCGATGGAACGCTTCTGCATCAAGTGTCCTCCCTTCGGACCGACGTCGAGCGCCGTGGGCCCTCGTGCGGCCCGCAAGCGCGTTGCCGCGGTACTTCACAGGCTGCCCATAGCGCGCTAGGTTGCCACATAAGCACCGGTCGCGGCCGGCCCGATGACAACGGAGAGCGTGCAGACTGATGTCCACATCCTATCCCGCCGCCGGCGAAAAGACGCTGCTTGGGCACCCCCGCGGGCTGTTCGTCCT
>CAZFJU010000334.1:0-3623 GCA_964518995.1 uncultured Gammaproteobacteria bacterium | reverse complement strand
GTAGACGACATTTTGTTCGACGACAGCGATTCCTTTTGGCACAGTCGTCTAGGTAGAATGTTAGCCTATACATGGGGGGGTTGAACAACGTCGCGGTGGGGAGCGGCCGGCGACGCTATAGTGCGAGCGCGTTGGATGCCGAGTGTGGCGTTAGCTGCGTACGCTTGCGGCACCTGCCGTCGCCGAACGGCGAAACTTTCTGGATCAAGTCATCAATCACCGTTTCGCGGCTCGGTCACCGCGCGTAAGGAGCGGCCGAAGTCGGATACCCTTGTCTGAGGCGCAGCTTGCTCGTTCGCTGCCTTTAGGAGGTGCTTTGTGGGCACGGCCGCCTTCCCAGGCGGAGCCGGAGCATGCGCTCGGCCGGAGGGCAAATGTTCGAAGATATTCTGGTAGTTTGCGTCGGCAACATCTGCCGAAGCCCGATGGCGGAGATCTTGTTGAGAGCGCAGTTTCCCGCGAAGACGATATCTTCCGCCGGTATCGGCGCGCTAGTTGGCGAGCCAGCGCACCCGATAGCTATCGCACTGATGCAGGAACTAGGCGTCGACCTCACCGCTCACCGCGGCAGGCAACTCGACGAAGCGCTGGTCATGCAGAGCGACTTAGTGCTTGTGATGGAGCGGGGGCACGTGGCGTGGATCGAGGGGGAGTGGCCACATGCTCGGGGCCGGGTCTTCCGCTGGGGGCACTGGTCGGACTTTGATGTGCCGGATCCGTACCGGTGCGGTGAACCTGAGTTCAGGGAGGCGTTGAGATTGATCGATAAAGGTTTGCAGGACTGGAAGGCACGCCTGTGATGCGAGCCGCCATGACTTTCTTAGTGCTTATCGCAGCTGCATTTCTCGCCGGCTGTACGACGCCTGGCCAGAGGTTGGACGCTCGCTGGCATGATGCGAGCTTTGCTCAGCCAGGGCCGTTCGAGCGGCAGAGGGGGAACGAGGCGCCAAACGAACACTTCGATCTCGTTCCGCTGACCCCGGCGATCCTGACGGAGCTCGCGGTACCGCTGATGGATGCTCCGAGGCCCAACCCGGAGCTCGGCGCGGAGCTTCGCGACTACCGGTATACGATCGGGCCGCAGGATATATTGACCTTCACGGTATGGGACCACCCCGAGCTTACGATTCCGGCCGGCGAGTACCGTCCGGCCGAGCTTCAGGGGCATCTGGTCGGCCCGGATGGCTCGATTTTCTTCCCTTATATCGGCGCTGTGCGCGTCGAAGGCCGTACGCTCGCGGACGTGCGGGCGGAGGTCTCGCAACGGCTCGCCCGCTTCATCCAGGATCCGCAGCTGGACGTGCGTATAGCTGCATTCCGGAGCAAAAGAGTATATGTTACCGGCGAAGTCGCCACGCCTGGTGTCGTCCCGGTGACGGATGTGCCGCTGACGCTGGTCGAAGCGCTCTCCGTGGTTGGGGGAGGCACGCCGGAAGCGGCGCTGCAGGGCGTGCAAGTGGCCCGCGAGGGCGTCGCTCGCACGTTCGACCTGCAGGCTTTGCTCGAGCGCGGCGATATGACGCAGAACCTGCTGCTGCGGGACGGCGACGTGATTTACGTGCCCGAGAGCTCGTTCTACTCGGTTCATGTGATGGGGGAGGTCGATACGCCGGGCGTCGTGCCCATGACGCGCGGGCGGCTGAATCTGGCGGAGGTCATCACGCGCAGCGGCAGTTTCGATCCAATCAACGCCGATCCACGGCGAGTGCTCGTTTTCCGCAACGGCAGCGACCGGCCGCTCGTTTACTGGCTCGACGCGAAATCGCCGCACACGATGCTGCTGGCGACGCAGTTCCAGATGCAGCCGCAGGACGTCGTGTATGTCGCGAGCATGGGGCTGGCTCGCTGGAATCGCCTCGTTTCGCTTATCTTGCCGACCGTGCAGACGCTTTGGCAGACCCAGACTTTTATCGACCGATTAGACGACTGACGACCAGCGCTCGCGCATGACGGGAGCCATCGACGGAGAGAATGTTGAGCACAGACATTGAGCCGCGAGGCCATCTCGGTCCGCATGCCGGCGCTGCCGACGGGGGAGACGAGATCGATCTTCGCGACCTCTTCGGCCTGCTGCTCGACGAATGGAAGACGATTGTCGCATTCACGGCTCTTGCGGTCGCGCTGGCCGGGTTTTACGCGTTCGCGGCGACGCCGATCTACGAGACGAACGCACTCGTGCAGGTGGAGCAGGAGAAGTCGGCGCTGGGCGGCATCGAAGACCTCTCCGCCATGCTGACCGGGGAGACGCCGACCGAGACCGAGATCGAGATCGTTCGATCGCGCATGGTGCTTAGCGAGGCGATCGCTCAGGAGCGCCTCGATATCGATGTCGAGCCGAAGTACTTTCCGGTGATCGGCGCCATGATCGCCCGTAATCATCAGGGCGACACCGTCGCCGAGCCTTGGCTGGGGCTCGAACGCCTTACTGCGATCGCCGAATCCTGGCTGAACCTCGATAGCTTCGCATGGGGCGGCGAACGCCTGCGCCTGGATCGCCTTGACGTGGATCGTTCGCTCGAGAATGCCCGGCTGACGCTCGAGGCGGGCCACGCTGGCGACTATGTGCTCTTCGACGACACCGGCGCGCGGGTGCTCGAAGGCACAGCCGGGCAACCCGCCGAGGCGGGCGGCATCTCGATGTTCGTCTCGGAGCTCGTTGCGCGGCCCGGCACCGAGTTCTTTGTGACGAAGAACGATCGCATCCGTATTTTGAATCGGCTCCGGGAGCGGTTGTCCGTCACGGAACGCGGCCGGCAGACGGGGATCATGCAGTTCTCGCTCGAGGGCGCGAACCGCGAGCAGATCGCGTCCACATTGAACGCGATCGCCAACATCTACTTGCGTCAGAACGTCGATCGGCAATCCGAGGAGGCGGCGCAGACGCTCGCTTTCCTCGACGAGCAGCTGCCCGAGCTGCGCGCGCAGCTCGACGAGGCCGAGCACGCGCTCAATCGCTTGCGGGTGGAGCGCGGCTCCGTGGATCTCGATCTCGAAGCGCAGGGGCTGCTCACGCAGTTCACGGAGATCGAGAAGGCCCTTTCGGAGCTCGAGCTGCAACGTGTCGAGGCGGCGCAGCGGTTCACGCCGCAGCATTCGACGATGGTTGCGCTGTCTCAGCAGAAGGCGGAGCTCGAGCAGGTGCGGCACGGGCTGGAGCGCCGCATCCGGGCGCTGCCCGAGTCCGAGCAGGATACGCTGCGGTTGATGCGCGACGTTACGGTGGCTAACGAGCTTTATCTCTTGCTGCTGAACCGCGCGCAGGAGCTGAAGGTGCTGCGCGCCGGCACGATCGGCAATGTGCGGATCATCGACGACGCATTCGTGCCGCGGGAGCCCGTGAAGCCAAAGAAGGCGCTCGTGCTGGCGTTGGGTCTGGTCGGCGGCGGAATGCTGAGCGTGCTCGGCGTGTTGCTGCGCCACGCCCTGGACGGCGCGATACGGGATCCGAAGATCCTCGAGCAGCATTTCGGGATGCCGGTGTACGCGATCGTGCCGCGGAGCGACCTGCTGTTCTCCGAGTCGCGCAAGTCGGGCGGGCTGCCGCAGCTGCTTGCAGTACGCGATCCGCACGATCCGGCCACGGAAAGCTTGCGTTCGCTCCGAACCAGTCTCGAGTTCCTGTT
>CAZFJU010000333.1:0-3628 GCA_964518995.1 uncultured Gammaproteobacteria bacterium | reverse complement strand
CCGCAAGCTCGACCGGCTCTTTGCCGGGCAGGCTCAAGATCTTCACGCCCTTGCCTCTGGGCAGCTCCGGCAGCTCCTCGAGCGGGAAGATCAACATGCGGCCGTCGCTCGATGCAGCGGCCACCCACTCCGCATCGACGACGACCGGCGCGGCGGAGACGACCGTCGCGCCCGCCGGCACCTTGAGCACCGCCTTACCGGCCTTATTGCGCGAGTACAGCTCTTCGAGCTTCACGACGAAGCCATAACCCGCCGACGACGCGATCACCCATTGGTCTTCCGGCGCGCCCGTCATCACGGTGCGGAAGCTCGAGCCATCCGGCGGATTGAAGTGGCCGGAGAGCGGCTCGCCCTGGCCGCGCGCGGACGGCAACGCATGCGCGCTGACGCTGTAAGCGCGTCCCGTGCTGTCCATGAATACCGCAAGCTGATTGCTGCGCCCGGGCGCCGACGCGAGGAAGCGATCGCCCGACCGATACGACAGTGTCTCGGCATCGACCTCGTGCCCCTTGGCGGCCCGTGCCCAACCACGTTCCGACAAGATGACAGTGACCGGCTCGCTCGGCACCAGCTCGGCCTCCGACATCGCCTGCGCGGCCGCGCGTTCGACGACTTTCGTGCGGCGCGC
The DNA here is from genome assembly GCA_964518995.1 of uncultured Gammaproteobacteria bacterium. Taxonomy (GTDB): domain Bacteria; phylum Pseudomonadota; class Gammaproteobacteria; order Steroidobacterales; family Rariloculaceae; genus ZC4RG20. The sequence goes on along the minus strand of CAZFJU010000333.1, from coordinate 3,000 downwards.
ATCGCCGTGCGCGTCCGCCAGCGCTTGAATCTCGTTCTTTATGAGCTGGGTCAACTTCGACTTCGACTTCAGAAGCGCCTCGAGATCGGCTTTCTCCGCGGCAAGATCGGACTGCTCACCGCGGATCTTCATCTCCTCGAGCTTGGCGAGGTGACGCAGCTTCAGCTCGAGAATCGCTTCGGCCTGGATGTCCGTCAGCTTGAAGCGCTTCATTAGGACGGGCTTAGGCTCGTCCTCGGTACGAATGATGCGGATCACCTCATCGATATTGAGGAACGCGATCAACAGGCCATCGAGAATATGCAGCCGGCGCGTGACGCGCTCGAGGCGGTGGTTCAGCCGCCGCGTGACGGTGTCGGTCCGGAAGACGAGCCACTCCGTCAGCAGCGACTTCAAGTCATAGACCCGCGGGCGTCCGTCTAGGCCGATGACGTTCAAATTGACCCGAACGGTGCGCTCGAGATCGGTCGTCGCGAACAGATGATTCATCAGCGACTCGACGTCGACCTTGTTACCGCGCGGCGTCAACACGAGCCGGGTCGGACTCTCGTGGTCCGACTCGTCGCGCAAGTCCTCCATCATCGGCAGCTTCTTCGCGCGCATCTGCGCCGCAATCTGCTCGAGCACCTTCGCGCCGGAAGCTTGAAACGGCAGCTGTCGTATCACGATATCGCCGTTCTCGACGTCGTACGTCGCGCGCAAACGAAGCGTGCCGTTGCCCGTTTTGTAGATTTGCACCAGCTCGTCGCGCGCTGAGACGAGCTCGCCGCCGGTCGGAAAATCCGGGCCCTTGATGTGTCGCATGATCTGCCCGAGCGTCGCGTCGGGCTCGTCCAGAAGATGGATCAACGCCTTTGCGACCTCGCGCACATTGTGCGGAGGGATGTCGGTGGACATGCCGACTGCGATGCCGCTCGAGCCGTTCAGCAGAAGATTCGGCAGCTGCGCCGGCAGGATCGACGGCTCGTCGAGTGTGCCGTCGAAATTCGGCACCCAGTCGACCGTGCCTTGTGCGAGCTCCGCAAGCAGCACCTGCGCGTACTTCGTCAGCCGCGCCTCGGTATAGCGCATGGCGGCGAACGACTTCGGATCGTCCTGCGAGCCCCAGTTGCCATGCCCGTCGACAATCGGATAGCGATACGAGAACGGCTGGGCCATGTGCACCATGGCCTCATAACACGCGGTATCGCCGTGCGGGTGGAACTTGCCGAGCACGTCGCCGACGGTGCGCGCGGCCTTCTTCGGCTTCGAGCTGGCCGAGAGACCGAGGTCGCTCATCGCGTAGATGATGCGGCGCTGCACGGGCTTCAGACCGTCGCCGAGATGCGGCAGCGCGCGATCGAGAATGACGTACATCGAGTAGTCGAGGTATGCCTTCTCGGTGAAGACGGCGAGCGGCAGGCGCTCGATGCCGTCGAAATTCAGTTCCTGCTCTCTCATCTCATTTACCGTTGTTCAGGTGCGAGGGCTCGCCAATTCGCTCGGTCGCGGCCAGGGATGGCCGCGTCCCACGGCGCCCTCAGACGACGACATCGGCAAGGTTGCCCTTCCGCTGCAGCCATTCGCGCCGATCCGCCGCCCGCTTCTTCGCAAGCAGCATATCGAGAATCTGATCGGCGCCATCCTCGCCGTCGATCGTGAGCTGCACGAGCCGGCGCGTGTCGGGCGCCATCGTCGTCTCGCGCAGCTGCGCCGGGTCCATCTCACCGAGGCCCTTGAAGCGCGTCACCGATACCTTGCCCTTCTTGTGCTCAGCCTCGATGCGGTCGAGGATCAGATCGCGCTCCGCGTCGTCGAGCGCGTAGAAGACATCCTTGCCTACATCGATCCGATAGAGCGGCGGCATCGCAACGAAGACATTGCCGGCCTCGACGAGCGGCCTGAAGTGCTTCAGGAACAGCGCGCAGAGCAGCGTGGCGATATGCAGCCCATCGGAGTCCGCGTCCGCGAGGATGCAGATCTTGTGGTACCGCAGGCCGTCGAGCTTGTCCGAGCCCGGATCGACGCCGAGCGCGATCGCAATGTTATGCACCTCCTGCGATGCGAGCAGCTCGCCGACGTCGACCTCCCACGTGTTCAGGATCTTGCCCCGCAGCGGCATCACGGCTTGGGTCTCGCGGTCGCGCGCCTGCTTGGCCGAACCGCCGGCCGAATCGCCCTCGACGAGAAAAAGCTCGGCGCGATGCGGCTCCTGGGACGTGCAGTCCGCCAGCTTACCCGGCAGCGCGGGGCCCGCGACGATCCGCTTTCTGACGACCTTCTTCGCGGTTTTCAGGCGGTGCTGCGCATTGGCGACCGCCAGTTGCGCGATCTCATCGCCGGTCTCCGGGTGCTGGTTGAGCCACAGCGAGAAGCTGTCCTTGACGACGCCCGCGACGAAGGCCGCCACCTCGCGCGAACCGAGCCGCTCCTTCGTCTGGCCGGCGAACTGCGGCTCCTCCATCTTCAGCGACAGCACGAAGCACACCCCCTCCCACACGTCCTCGGGCGCGAGCCGTACACCGCGCGGTAAGAGGTTGCGGAACTCACAGAACTCGCGCAACGCCTCGGTCAACCCGCCGCGCAAGCCGTTGACGTGGGTGCCGCCCTGCAGGGTCGGCACGAGATTCACATAGCTCTCGTTGACGGGCGGCTCGCCGTCGGTGCGCCAGACGACGGCCCATTGAACCGCCTCGCGCTTGCCCTCGAGGCTGGCCGAGAACGGCTCGGACGGCAGCCATTCGGCACCCTCGAGACACTCCTTGAGATACTGCTCGAGACCGCCGGTGTACTGCCAGCGGTGATGCTCCTCCGGCTTTTCGACGTTCAGCACGACCTCGAGCCCGGGGCACAGCACCGCTTTCGCCCGCAGCACATGCTTCAGGCGGGTGATCGAGAACGTCGGGGCATCGAAATACTTGGGATCCGGCCAGAAGCGCAGCCTCGTGCCGGTCTGATTCTTCGCGGCCTTGCCGACGACCTCCAGCTCGCCGCGGCGTTTGCCATTGGCGAAGCTCATGT